>JAHIWM010000035.1 GCA_018815765.1 Gammaproteobacteria bacterium
AGAGCTGTTGGCTCAGGCTGCTGCTGCGCCTGAGCTATTTTTAGCTCAACTGGGTTTTAACGGCGTGGAAATTAGTGATTTAAATCAGATTGACGGTTTACGTATTAGCTTGAGTAATAACGATATTGTTCATCTGCGGCCTTCAGGGAATGCACCTGAGCTGCGTTGTTATGCCGAATCTGAGACGGAAGCTGCTGCTATAGCTTTAGTACAAAAATGCCTGACCAAACTTGCGGTTATAGCATAACTAAAACGTTAACTATGTAGTCTCAACTGCTGTTTTATTGTGAGTCTTAGCTCACACCTGATGTTTTTGAAAAGATGCTGGATTTTTATATATTCAATCTTTGCTGGTAAACGCTGTTTATTTAGCGAGATAAGCTGTTCCCTTCGTATTTATGCCTTAACCAGTCTCGATAAAAGTCATTGATAGTGAACTTTAGGTAACGAGTTCCAGACTAATAATTCACTATTGATTGCTGCAATAAGGAGGTTTCATTCAATGAAAATCATCATATTTGTTATTGGACTTTTTCTTTTTTTACCGCATCAGCTCTTTGCTCTGGATCTGTATGTTGCTCCTGATGGTAATGATGCTAACCCTGGAACTAAGGAAAAACCTTTTCGGACATTGCCAGCTGCTCGAGACTCTATACGAAAAGTTAACAAAACAATGACTGAAGATATAGTGGTTTATATACGTGGTGGTTTGTACAGCATTAAAGAGACAATAGAATTTGCACCCCAAGATTCAGGTTTTAACGGTCACAAAGTTATTTATCGGGCATTCAGTGATGAAACTCCGGTTTTTAGCGGTGGTATTGAGCTAACAAACTGGACTTTATATAACAAAGATAAAAACATTTATCAAAGCAAAGTACCCAAAGGAATTTACAGGCAGCTTTATATCAATGGTAAACGTGCTGTTCGTGCACGGTCACCAAATAAGACGTCAGATGCTACCTTTGGTCCTTATTTGAAAGTGAACCCAACTCAGCAACGCGAGCTGAAGATCAGTAAGGAAGACTGGAACATAGTTTTAGGTATTAAAGATATTAGTGAGGTGGAATTAGTTGTAGTCAGTCATTGGTACCAGCAAAGGATACTTGTGGCGAAACATCGAGCTACAAAAAACGATGTTATAGTTACTCCTGTCAATTCTGCAAAGGTAATGACTAAACCCGTTAAATTTTATGATGATTCCGGTTTTTTCTTTGAAAATTCGGTGCATTTTATTGATCAAGCCGGAGAGTGGTATCACGATCGTCTGACAGATCAAATTTTTATTGCCATGCCGGAGAATACTACGCCTTCAAGTATTAGTGTAGTGATCCCTAGGACAGAAGTTTTGTTGGATATAAACGGGACTGTAACTCGTAAAGTAGCAAATCTTGAGTTTTGGGGTATTACATTTGAAGCTACAGTATGGAGTGACTTTTCTGACCAAAGTATTAATTTTACTCAATTCGCCCAAGCCGTCGTTAATAAGGCTCGAGGTGTTCTTACCGCAGGTATAAATACAAAAAATACACAAAATATAGCATTTAGGAATAACACTATTCGCAAGATGGGAGGCAATGCCTTTTATTTGGAGAATGCAGATGATTCGGATATTGAAGGCAACAAAATCTATCAGATCGCCGCAAATGGTATTGTGATAGATAAAGAAATAATAAATCCAAAATCAGATGAGCAGAGTTCTGGGGTTGCTATCTGGAATAATCATATCCAACAGGCAGGTCAGGATTACAGCAATGGAGGTGCAGTTCTGGCAAACAATGTTCGCGGGCTTATTGTTGAGCACAATCTGATTAACAATATGCCCTACAGTGGTATTCAGATATGTAATCATTCATTAAAAGTAGTTGATATCGGTTGTATCGATAATCGTGTTTGCTACAACCATGTTCACCATGTAATGCAGCTGCATGATGACGGTGGGGGTATATACGCTTTAGGTGGGATACAAAAAGGTACAGTTATAGCGGAAAATTTATTGCACAATATCAGCAGGGGTGAATGGGGCGGCACATATCCTATTAGCATGATTTATCTGGATAAATACGCTTCTAAAATTATGGTCAGAGACAATGTAATTAGAGGAGGCAAAGCAGAAGAAAGAAATGGCGCTGAAGGGAACTATTTTTTCAGGAATGTTCAGAGTGATAAGCATGTTGAAAGTAATGCTGGTATAAAACATGGCTATAATCCGAGACTCAGTAGTTGTCAGCCCACAGTCGGAAACGATGATATAAAGTTGACGGCAAATAAATAACGGGTTCTTCTCTGACTAAGTTTATTTAATGGAGTTTGTACAAAAATCTTTTTCTATTTTTTCTTGCATAGCTGGTGCAAGCTCAGATTTCTTTATCCTTAAATAAATGCAAAAGGGACGTAGTAATTTATAGTTTCGCCCTATTTGTACAGCCTGCCTGTAAGTGGTATTAGAGTTTTGCACCATTTGTTTCAAAGCCTGAAAACTTTGTGCTTTTTGGTTGCCATTTAATAGAGGCCAATGGGTTGCTGAAATAATTAAAGTACGTTGAAAAACTTCAGGAGTATAAGGCCCATAAAGTGTTGTTTTGTCCAGCTCTGCAAAAGCTTCGCTGATTCTGAAATTAACTATTCCCAGATAATAAGCATAATCTGCATAGGCATTAGGCCAATTTGGTCTGAATGAAATAGCTTGTTGGTATAACTGATCGTTTATAGCTATTTGCTCTGCTGTTTTAAAACGGCCATACCATGCCCATTCATTAATTTTGGCCTGAGTTAATAGATAGTGCGGATTATTCGGATGGTATTGTACCGCTGTTTCAATAGCATCAGCAGCTTGTAGCCAGCTGTTTGTATCCAGAGTTTGAGGTTTACGCTGCCATAATTCCAGGTAGTGGTTGGCTTTGAAATAATAAGCACTGGCCAGGCCTTTGTCTGCTACCGATACAGCCAACAAGCAGCAAGCTACTAATAGCAGAGCTGGTAATACTTTTTTAGTCCAAAGCCGGTAATGAATTGCTTTGTTCTGGCTTTGCTGCAGTTGAGTTAAGGGCGAGATTGCTTTAGCTGGCAAATAACACCCCACTGATTTGTTTTGGCATATGCAAAACTAATAGTTCGGCATAGTTAGCATCAACCAGTTCGCTCACTTGCTGTGCAGCTTGTTTTAATTTAGGTGGACGGCGTAATAAGTTATGGCTGTCGGTCGCCATGACATGAAAAAGTTTTTGCTTTAATAACTGCACAGATAAGGCTGTACTGCGTTCACCCATATCCCCTAACACCGAACTGGCTGTTAGCTGAAATAAGCAGTTTAGGCGGATAAAAGGTGCTAATTTGGCCGGGTCGCTTTGTACATCTCTGTTGCGCTCAGGGTGGGCTATCATAGGCAGAATATTTTTACTAAGAAGCCATTTCACCAGCTTGTCTGCACCTGCAGGTATATGGCTATGCGGAAACTCCAGCAATAACACATCAAAACCCTGATATTTGCCAATAAAGGGCAACATACCGCGTTCGGCCCAGGCCAGAATTTCAGTAGATAAACGTACTTCAGCAGCTGCTGCTAATTGGATCTGCAAGCCTGCTTGTTTACTGGCAGCCTGCAGTTCAAATAAACCTTGCTGAATTATGCTGCTGGTATTGTCAAAGGTGCCGGGATGAATATGAGGGGTAATCACCATATGGCTGATGCCTTCTTGCTCTGCTATACGCAGCAGAGCAAGGGCTTCGTCCATATTTTTAGCGCCGTCGTCGATCCCTGGAATAATGTGACAGTGCAGATCATACACAGCTGTTTCTCCGTAAATAGCTGCTCATTGTTTTAACTCTCTTCACTACTGTAGTAGTGGTAATAACCATACTGGCCATAGTCGCCGTAGGCTTGAGCTACTTTTTTCATATCCACTTTATTCAGCACCACACCATAGAGATTGTTTTCGGCTTGCAGTAATTTAGCCACGCCACTACGTACAGCGCCACCTCTGGTATGGTCGGCTGATACCACATAAACCACAGCATCCATTTGCTTTGCAATAATTAATGGATCGCTGACGGCCTGCACTGGAGGTGTATCGACAATAATACGGTCAAAACGCAAAGCCAGCTCTGCTATCACTTCATTGAACTTTTCTGAAGCTAATAATTCCAGTGGGTTAGGCGGCACATTACCAGCAGCCAATAAAGTGATGCCTGAAGCTTCATCCACTATCAAACAGTCGTCTATTTGTTCACGGCCGGCAATAATATTAGCTAAACCTGGCTGATAGGCAGGTAAACCAAAACGTTTAGCCAGGGTAGGGCGGCGCATATCGGCGTCTATCAGCAATACCTTTTCCATCTGACCAAAAGCAAAAGCTATATTAGAAGCGACAGTCGATTTACCTTCGCCAGGCACAGAAGAGGTGACTTCAATAGTTTTTAAACTACGGTCCAGCGCCAATAAAGTTAAGCTGGTGCGTATACTGCGTACCGATTCGGCATATTGTTTATGCTGATCACTAAAAAAGGTATGGATAGGTAAATCCACAGTCTTTTTATGCGGGATGGCCGGAATAAAACCTAAAGAGCGTTGCGCTAATAAGCTTTCAACTTCCTGCGGTGATTTTATCGTATCGTTTAATGCATCGAGCACAAAAGCCAGCATAATGCCAAAACCTAAAGTAGCCACAAAAGCCAGAATCACAATCAGCTTACGTTTAGGCGCTACAGGCTCAGTTGCCGCTACGGCTTTATCGGTAAAACGTGCTATAGCAGAGTCAAAGTCGCTGGTGACTTCAGTTTCTTTTTGCCTGGATAAAAAGGTATCAAACAGCTGTTTATTGGTTTCTACTTCACGCTCTAAGCGCTGATAAGTAGTTTCTTTAAGGCTGACGTCCTGATATAAAGTTTTAGCTTTGGCAATTTCGGCTTCTAAAGAGTTTACAGTTTCCTGTATGGTTTGAGCTTCGTTTTCTATACCTGCTATTAACTTTTTAATCTGACTACGTAAGTTGTCCTGCACTGCAGTCAGCTCACTTTGAGCAGCTAAAAGTTTAGGGTGTTTGGCACCGTAAATTTTTGATAGCTCAGATACCCGACGTTCAGTTAAAACCTGCTGGGCTTTTACATCCTGCACACCTTTATGGGCAGTAATTTCCGGCAAACTTTCCAGCCGTTCAATTTTATCAGTGCCATATTGCTGTATCACCCGCATAAAACCATCGACCTGGGCTTTACGCGAGCGGGCTTCGGTTAAAGCCCCTGATAAACGCTCCAGCTCTTTGGCACCTAAACCACGCACACCTTCTACATCTATTAAACCTTCTTTTTCGCGATAGGCTTGTAAGCGGGTTTCCGAATCATCCAGCTGGGCTCTTAATTCGCCTAAACGGCCGCCCAACCAGCTGGCAGCTTTTTGCGTTATACCTAATTTGGCTTCTAACTGGCTTTCTATATAAGCATCACCTATCGCATTGGCTACATCTGCAGCTAGCTGCGGGCTATAGGTTTGAAAGCTGATGTCGACGAGTTGAGTTCTGCGTATCGGACTTATGGATAAACGCTTTTGAAATTCAGTAACTAAATCTTCGCGGGCTTTATGAGCCAGCTCAGCTTCAGTTAAGCTGCTCTCAGCGGCGGGTAAAAAAGGTAATAAATCACGTAAGCGCGCCATTAAACCTGGTTTTACTTCAAAATCAGGGTGATTAGTTAAATCCATTCTATCTACTACGGTTTGGGCAATAGATCGTGATTTTAAAATTTCAAACTGGGTTAAATAATATTCCTGCTGGCTGGAATTCATGCCATAGACTTCTTCAATAGATACAGCTTTGGCTTGCTGGGACTCTATTAATAAAGTTGCAGTGGCTGAATACTGCGAGCGGATATTTAATACCACTAATACAGTTATTAAAGTAACTAATATAGCCAGGCCAAAAATCCGCCATTTATGAATATTAATCACACTAAAGTATTTACGTAAATCTATTACATCCTGCTGTGGTGCAGGGCTAACCATTAAGTCCGTTACTGCCATAATTAAAAGAATCTCTGCTCTATGGTAATGGTATCGCCTGCACTGACTTTGGAGTTCAGGTTAGCGTTTAAGGCCTGGCTTTTATTGCCTTCCTGGTAAATAAAAATTTTTTCTCTGGAAGCCCGCTCAGTTAAACCACCGGCCAAAGCTATAGCCTGGTTCACTGTCATACCTGGTTTATAAGGATAACCACCAGGTAACTTCACTTCACCATGAATAAAAAATGGCCGATATTCCACCATGCCAACAAATACATTAGGCTCAACAAAATAATCACCTTTTAAGCCATTATAAATACGGCTTTCCAGCTGCTTAATAGTTAAGCCTTTTGCCATTATTTCGCCAAGAAAAGGGTAGTTAATTTTGCCGCTGTCGGTCAGCTGAGTTTCTATTTTCAGCTCTTCTTCGCCATATACCTGAATAATAATTTTGTCGCCCGGCCCTAATAAATAACCAGCATCATCCTGGGCTTTTACCCAGGATGACCAGCTGATACAAAGGGCAACAAACAGCACTACGAGTTGTTGCATGAGGTTTTGCCTAAAGTTTGTGAATACTATTTAATACGAACTAAAAATTTTACTTATCACTGCTTTATCTACAGCTTACTTTTTTACTACAACTTAAAGACTAAAACTTAAAGCGAAAAGTCAAAACTTACACCTGTGATATTGCGATCAAACTCAATACCCTGCACAGAAGAAGTTTTATCTGTCACTGTGGTAAATAAAGTCACGTCGACAAAACGACGGAACGCATATTTAACGCTGGCTGTGTAGGAGTCGTTTTCGTCTTTACGTGCAATACCTACATAATCTTCTTCCATTCTGTTGTACGACAGATTGGTTTGTGTGGTTTGGCTCCAGTTATGAGTCCAGCCTAGCATGTAAGTGGTTTCTTTAATGTAATCACCACCCTGCAAAGGATCTTTGGCTTTGCGGCCAGTACCTACATTAAATACGCTGTAAGATAATGGCGACCAGTTGGCATTCATTATCCAGGACACACCACTAAAATCATCACGAGCGTTGTCGTCAAAGTCTTTTTTCTGGTAACCAATTTTGGCTTCGCCTGAAGTTAAAGCGCTGATTTGCCACTCAGCACCCACTTTTAGGTTACTGTCTTTGCTGTCGCGTGGTGCTGTTGGGTCCACAAAGTCGTAACTAGTGTCTTCCACGCTGCTTTCCAGCACAGCTGTTGTGCCGGATAAAGTGTCGTAATAAAAGTTCACACCACCTAAAATTGAGTCGTAGTCACGGAATTGAGTGACTTCGCGCTGGTTCATATAGGCTTTGTTAAAGTATTTAGCACCAAAACGCACACGGGCAGGGGCAGCTTTAGCGCCGTATTCATAGTAGCCAGACACTGTCTGGTTATTAAAACGGGTGGGTTCGTCCTGATCGTTACTCAGGCCTTCAGTAATACCTGTACCCCTGTCTTCATGGCCCCAGACAAAATCTGCTTTCGCATTAAATTTACCTTGTTCAGACAGTTGGGTGTCAAACAACGCACCCAACATAGTGTCAGTGAAATTATCATCACTGCTGTCAAGGTAGGTGCCGTTAAAAACAGCTGCGCTGAATTCTGTTTTACTGACACCATCATCCAGCACTGCTTTTACTGAAGGCACAACGGTCAGGATCCAGCTGTCAATTTCATTCGCGCTGCTGCTGGTGATGTTGTCGTCAAATTTCATACCTGTGGTCAGTAAAGGCGTAATATCAAAGCCTGACCCGGTCTGAATAGACTGAGGTTCAACAGCAAACACCTGCGAGCTGGCACATGCCAATGCCACCATAACAGCTAACTTGGATTTCATAAAGTTTCCCTTTTAGTAAACGTTTTTTCCTGTAAAGCCTCGGAAAAAGGTTAAAAATACAATTTTAGTGTCCCACCAGAGTGACCAGTTTTTGATGTAATTCAGGTCGTACTCTATGCGTTTTTCCATTTTTTCTAACGAATCAGTTTCACCACGCCAGCCGTTGATTTGCGCCCAGCCAGTAATACCTGGTTTTACTTTGTGCCTCAGCATGTAAAAAGCCACCAGCTTACGATACTGTTCGTTGTGAGCTACCGCGTGAGGGCGGGGGCCAACAACAGACATGTCGCCTGTTAATACATTAATAAACTGGGGCAATTCGTCGAGCGAGGTACGCCGCAATACAGCACCTAATGGCGTTACTCTGGCATCATTTTTTGTTGCCTGAATTACGGTGTTGCCATTGTCCTGTACTGACATGCTACGGAACTTATAGACCTTGATTGGCTTGCCGTCCAATCCGTACCTATCCTGCTTAAAAAGCACAGGACCACGGCTGGTGATCTTGATGGCGGCCGCTATAACCAGCATCGGAACAGCAAGCAATACTAAAGCGATAGCACTTACAATGACGTCAAAAGAACGTTTGATCCAGTCTCTGGCGCCGTAATAAGGTGACTCAAATACGCTTAAGGTCTCCACACTGCCTATGTTGCCTAATCTGGCATGCATCAGGTTATAAAGCAGTAAGTCTGGCACTATATGGACGTCGACTGTGGTGTCACCTAAACGCTGAATAATTTCGGAAATACGTTTATCGGCCGACAAAGGCAAAGTGATATAGAGTTTGTCGAAAGCACCATCTCTGGCCGACTCCACACATTCATCAATTTTACCGTGCAGCATTTCTCCGCATTCAGGCAGGCGATCGGGTAAGCGATCGTCATAAACACCATGGAATTGCAGGCCAAGTTCTGGTCTGCTGGCGATCTCATGAATTAAACGGCTGGCATTGGCGGTACAACCAATGATCGCAACTTTCCTGTTGCTGAAGCCTTGTTTGTGCAGTGTATTTTTTATGATCCGGAAGGCTATACGCCACAGCGCCGAAAAACAAAACGCAAAAGTAAACCAGCCTACACAGACAATCCTGGAATAACTGGCTGTATTTTTTAAGGCAAAGGTGACAAGCAGCATTACGCTAAAAGCTAAAAATAAGCAAAGTGCCACAAAAAGAATATTGTGTGAAAAAGATCCTACCCGCCATGAACGATACAGTTGCACTGACTCCGCTGCGTATAAATAAACAGCCATCACAGTGAAGTACAACATAATGTAACTTGTAGTCACGACTTGACCATAAAGTTTAAGGCTCAGGTATAAAGCTGCGCCTATAGCTATTATGTCAAAAAGTCTGTTGAGGAAGCTGAAGCCACCGTCTTCCGCTTTAAAACTTGTGTGCGTGTTCATAGTTACATCCTGTTAACTAAGGGGCGCGATAATATTGCCGCTCAGATTTTACACAGCAAAAAAACTAAAACAATGAAAAAATTCGCTTTAATTTTTTCACCCGCTTGGGACTGTAGCCACTTTGTGTGACAACGACCTTACACAGGTATAACGATATTTGGCGTATATTCAAACGGATGAATTTTATTAATCTATTATCGGTTTTGCAGTTATTGCAGTTTTTATAAGGCGGGCTGTTGGTGTTTTTGCTTTTTTTATTTGATTTTTAACAGTTTTTTTCATTTCCCTATTTTGGCCGAAAAACTGATTTTTGAGTTTTTTAGAAGGTTATAGATAAAAATTTACCATCTATAGACTGCTTAATAAGTGTTCGTTAGCCGTTGTAGAAACTGAAAATATGCCGAAAAAAAATTTTAAAAAGGCAGAAATTTTTTTTCAAAAAAATTGCGAACCAAAGCCTCCAATTTACGTTTTAGCAATATAAGGTACTGAAACTGTGACTATAAATTGGGGTCAGATCACATTGTTAACGAAAGTTGGGAGGATTTTTACGGCCTAAGGATTGTTGCAGTACAGCGTATATAAAATATCCGCCAACTCTTTCTCGGTGATTTCATCGAGAACCACTGCCACCATAACGTCAGCTAAAGTGTCATTGTCGGTTTGAATTTCGTAATCATTGAGTGATAAATATTCTAAGGCAACAGCTAAAGCAGTTCTTTTATTGGCGTCAGGCATTGCATGGGCAACAGCAATTGATTTTGCATACTTTGCAGAGATTTCAAATACATCGTCAAGTTGTTCATAAAGGATTGCGTTGTCTATACGACCTAGCGCACCTTTAAGCTTATTTAAGTCGATGCTGCCTTTCATGCCTGGTTCCCGGCTTAAGATATGAGCGTTAATTTCAACCACTCGCTCAAAGGGGAACAAGATAAGATCCATCACATATCAGCCAGTTTCTTAAAGGTTTTAGCGTGAGTTCGTAACACCAACTTTGTCTCGGACAAGACAATTTGCTGACCTTCAATACCTGATAAATCAAGTTGCTTCTTAGGTTTGATCTTTGGGCGTTGAATTAACTGCAAGCCCAGCTGCTGAATTTTCGGGTTCATAGCAATTTCAGTTCCTTGCTCTGAGTCAGGCTACTAATAAACAAATGCAGTTTATACCATCAAAGTACGAAAACCAAACTCAGGTTCTAACACCTCCTTAATGAAATTGGGGTCAGAACACATTGTTAACTGTTAACAATGTGATCTGACCCCATTTTTAGGTGGCGGATTTCATTTGGGTGACGAAGTTGAACAGCTGCTGTTTTAGTTGTTCTGGGTTTGTCTGATATTTTTCGATAATTTGCACTATAGCCGAACCAGAAATTGCACCTGCTGCTCCGCTTTCGATTGCTGCTTTGACATGCTCTGGTTTGGAGATACCAAAACCCAAAAGCGTAGGGGCTGCGTTGTATTCTTTTAACTGATGAATCAGCGTGCTGGCGGGCATAGTGGCCTGGGTTTCAGTGCCTGTCACACCAGCGCGGCTTAACAGGTAAGTGTAACCACGGCCATAAGAGGCTAGTTCACGTAAGCTGTCGTCTGTGATGTTGGGTGGCGCGATAAAAATAGGCGCTATGTCGTGTTTCATTGCCGCGTTTCTGAATAACTTGCTTTCATGAAGTGGCACATCGGCGATCAGAATAGAATCCACGCCAGCTTGCTGTGCCTGCAGATAGAAGTTATCTATACCACGAGCCATCACCAGATTGCTGTACAGCAACAAGCCAATAGGAATGTCTTTGTTGTACTGACGAATACGGCCAATCAGCTCAAAACACTGAGCTGGAGTTACACCAGCGGCCAAAGCACGGATATTGGCGTTTTGGATCACAGGGCCATCCGCTATTGGGTCTGAGAAGGGAATACCCAGCTCCAACGCATCAGCACCTGCGTCTATTAAGGTTTTGATAATGTCGAACGACAGCTCAAGGCCCGGATCGCCCATAGTCACGAATGGTACAAAAGCACCTTGTTTGGCTGCGGCAAGGCGGCTGAATAACTGTTGATAACGTTGCATAAAAATCTCCTTAGCTGCGCTCTGCCATGTTGTTAGGTTTGATATGGGCTTCGCCAATAATTGAATAGACGTGGTTTAAATCTTTGTCACCACGACCTGATAAGTTAACCAACAGCACCAGTGGTTCTGTGGCAGCAGCCGCCATTTTTAGCGCATGAGCTAACGCATGTGAGCTTTCAAGGGCCGGGATAATACCTTCAGATTTGGCCAGATGCTGGAAAGCAGCTAAGGCTTCATCGTCGTTAATAGCCACATATTCAGCACGGCCTATGCTTTGCAGATAAGTGTGTTGTGGCCCAACAGCCGGATAGTCTAAACCAGCAGAAACAGAGTACGACTCTTCAATCTGACCATCTTTGGTTTGCATAATAGCGGTATAAGCGCCGTGCAAAATACCAAAGCTGCCGGTACTCAAGGCCGCACCATGCTGATGGGTTTCAATGCCCATGCCGCCAGGTTCAATACCAATTAAGCGCACGCCGTCTTCTTTAATAAAATCAGCGAACATACCAATGGCGTTGGAGCCACCGCCCACACAAGCCAGCACAGCGTCCGGTAATTTACCTTCGGCTTCCAGAATTTGTTGTTTGGCTTCTTCACCAATCATTTTCTGGAATTCGCGCACTATAGTTGGGAATGGGTGAGGGCCAGCCGCAGTGCCTAATAAATAATGGCTGGTGGCATAACTGCCGGACCAATCACGCATGGCTTCATTGACTGCGTCTTTTAAGGTGCCAGAACCTGCTGTCACCGGAATAACAGTAGCGCCCATCAGCTTCATCCTAAATACGTTTGGTTGCTGGCGGTCAATATCCTTGGCACCCATATAAATTTTGCAATTCAGGCCCAATAAAGCACAGGCGAGTGCTGTAGCCACACCATGCTGACCGGCACCGGTTTCAGCAATAATGTCTTTTTTGCCCATACGTTTAGCCAATAAGGCCTGACCTAATACCTGATTAGTTTTATGCGCGCCACCGTGCAACAAGTCTTCACGTTTTAAGTAAATTTTTGCCAGTGGATTAGGCGACACGTTGCGGCATAAAGTTAAAGGAGTAGGGCGACCCGCGTAGTCTTTTAATAGCGCCTGAAATTCAGCAATAAAAGCCGGATCCTGCTGCGCGTCGACAAAAGCCTGCTCCAGCTGCACTAAAGCAGGGACCAGCAGTTCAGGTACAAACATGCCACCAAAATCGCCAAAATAAGGGTTTAAATTTAATTTAGTCATGACTGAATTCTCTGATGTTCATAAAAGCGTGTTGAATTTTGCCCGCATCTTTAATGCCGGGAGCGGATTCGAGGCCAGAATTAAGATCCACGGCCAGTACCTGATGTTTCAGTGCTGCAATGACATTGTCTGGCTTTAAGCCACCAGCCAGCATCACTTTTTTATCCAGCAGTTGTTCGTCCAATAATTGCCAGTCAAATTGTTGCCCTGTGCCACCCGCCTGCTCTGGATGGTAAGCATCGAGCAAATAACGGTCGGCATAACGTGTCAGCTCTGGCAGCTTGTGTTGCACACGGTAGGCTTTCCAAATCTCTGTAGTTTTAGGCAATAAAGGCCGCAGTTTTTGTAAATACAAGTCGGACTCATCACCGTGCAGCTGCACTGCCGCCAGTTTTAGATCCCGTGCTGTTGCAGCCACTGTCTCTACTGCTTCATCCACAAATACGCCGACGTAATGCAGAGCTGGTGCGCCTTGTTGCACAGCTTTGGCTTGCTCGACTGTGACATAACGTGGTGATTTTGGATAAAAAATCAGGCCGCCAAAATAAGCACCATTGGCATACACAGCTTTACTGTCTTCGGCTCGGGTTAAACCACAGACTTTATGCTCGCCACGAATAAGTGAACGACAGGCATTGGCTAAATCATGCTGTGCCATTAACGAGCTGCCCACCAGATAAGCATCCGCCACTTTGGCCAGCTGCCGTACCTGCTGCGAGCTGTAAATACCTGATTCGGATACGATAGTTATACCATCAGGGATCAGGCGGGCCAGCTTGAAACTGGTTTCTAAGTTGGTATCCAAAGTACGCAAGTCGCGGTTATTGATACCAATTAGCTCTGCACCTAAAGCCACAGCTCTTAAGGTTTCTGACTCGTTACTGACTTCGGTCAGCACCGTCAGATTTAAGCTTTTTGCAACCTTTGCCAGTTCCAGATATTCCAGATCATTCAGCACAGATAACATCAAAAGCACAGCATCAGAGCCTTGCAAACGGCCAAGGTAAATCTGATAAGCGTCGATAATAAAATCTTTATGCAGTAGCGGCTGGTTTACTTTGGCACGCACTGTTGCCAGATAATCGTAACTGCCCTGAAAAAACTTCTCGTCGGTCAGCACAGAAATACAGTCGGCGTATTGGCCATAAGCGGCACAAATTTCTTCTAAATCAAAAGGGCTGCGAATTAAACCTTTTGAAGGTGACGCCTTTTTGCATTCCAGAATAAAGCGTGGACCTTTTTGCTGCAGTGCCTTTAAGAAGTTACGCTGACTGGGTTGCACCAGCTCCTGAAACTGCACCAGTGGCAACTTTTGCTTGCGCTCTGCCACTTCCAGTTTTTTGTGATCGATAATAGTGGTTAACACATTAGCCATGACTAAGTTCCCTTAACTGCGTCAATGTCGAAAAAGCCTGTCCTGAAGCCAAATGTTCAAGCACAGATTGGGTCAACTGTTTTAGATCTTTGCGCTCTTTATCTGCGCCACTGATATGCAGCATTGCTGCTACATTAGCCGCCACAGCCTGATTGTAGGCTGTTTTGCCAGTGCCCTGTAAAATCGCCAATGTGGCTTTGGCATTTTCGGCCGGGCTGCCCCCTGTTAATTCGCTCAAACTAATGTGCGGTAAACCAAAATCAGCAGGCGTCAGCTCAAAGTGTTCAATAGCGCCTGTGCTGGTCACGGCGCTGACCTTAGTCACACCATGTAAAGCAATTTCATCACAACCACTACCATGTACGACCCAGGCGGCTTTCACTCCCAGTTGCTGCAATGCTGCTGCCATCACTGGCGTTAAGGCCGGATCGTAGACACCAAGCAACTGATAATCAGGTTTAGCCGGGTTAATCAGCGGCCCTAACAAGTTAAAAATAGTGCGGCTTTTTAAGGCTGTACGCACCGGCATCGCATGCTTAATACCTGCATGATACAAAGGTGCAAATAAGAAGCTGCTGTTGCTTAGGCTTAAGGCTTTAGCTGCTGTAGCGGGGCTCATTTGGATATTGATGCCTAGTTGCTCCAGCAAGTCAGCCGAACCGGACTGAGAGGATACGCTTCTGTTGCCATGTTTGGCCACTGGCAATCCCATACTGGCTGCCACAAGAGCGGCAGTGCTGGAAATATTGATGGTGTTGGAGCCGTCACCGCCTGTGCCACAGCAATCGATAGCGCCAGCAACACTAGCCGGAAATTCGGTAGCGGCAGCGCGCATAGCAGCGGCAGCTCCGGCAATTTCATCGGCCGTTTCGCCACGCATTTTCAGCGCCACTAAAAGCGCTGTCAGCAAAACAGGTTCCACTTCACCTTTAACTACGGCACTGAAAAAAGCATGGCTTTGTTCAAAGGATAAAGCTTCACCTTTCAGGCTTTTTTGTACTAGTTCTAAAATTGGCTGGCTCATGCTGTTGCTCCCAAGCTCGTAGGGCTTGCCATTAAGTAATCCAGACTTTGTTTTAGCAAAGGCTTACCTAAAGTGGTCAGAATAGACTCAGGATGGAACTGATAACCCAAAGCTTTGTGTTCTTCATGCACTATCGCCATAGGAATATGCTGATAGGCAGCTATGACTTGTAATGAATTGGGCACTTCAGTCGCCATTAAAGAGTGATAACGCGCGACAGGGAATTGTTTAGGTAAAACGCCAAACACCGGATGATCAGTCAGCTCAATAATAGAGGTTTTACCATGTACGGTCTCGCCGGCACGACCAACCACACCGCCATAATGTTCAACCAGCGCCTGATGGCCTAAACAAATGCCCAGCATGGGGAATTTGCCAGCACAGAGTGCGATAAGCTCTGGCATGGAACCGGCTTGTGAAGGTGCGCCCGGGCCTGGGGATAATAACAACACCACAGGCTGTTGTTCCTGCTGCATTTTTTCAAAGATATAAGCAGCTGGCACCGTATTACGGTACAGCTTTAAGCTAAAGCCTAATTGCGCTACTTCATCCACCAGGTTGTAGCTGAACGAATCTAAATTATCTAAAAGATACACAACACTCATACAGCAGCTCCTGCGGATTGAATAGCATTAATTACAGCCTGAGCTTTGCTGCGGGTTTCATCGGCTTCAGCTTGCGCTACGCTGTCGTACACCACACCAGCACCGGCCTGAATATAAGCCATGCCGTTTTGCACATAAGCAGAACGAATGACGATGCAGCTGTCAAAATCACCATTGCCTGCCAAATAACCTACAGCGCCACCATAACTGCCACGGCGTTTTTTCTCGACACCACGAATAAGCTCCGCTGCCCGTACTTTTGGCGCACCCACTAAAGTGCCCATATTCATACAAGCCTGATAGGCATGCAAAGCATCCAGTTCAGGTTTTAAGGTGCCGACTACA
>JAHIWM010000036.1 GCA_018815765.1 Gammaproteobacteria bacterium
TAAACCCCTGTTGCAGCAATTCAGCACTTTTATCGACGAGCCGAACCTGCTGAAGTGGGCTGCCTCGCTGCAGCAACATAGCGAGCATCCTTTAGCCACAGCTTTGGTCAGTTATGCCACTGAACATCAGGTGATTGCCGTTGAAACAGCAGAGTTTCAGGTGGTGGCAGGTAAAGGTGTATTAGGTAAGGTTGAGGGGCATGATTTAGTGCTTGGCAGCAGCCACTGGATGCAACAGCTTGGACTCGAGTTACCGCAGGATCAAATCCAAACTGGCGGCGCATCAGTGTCCTGGTTGGCAGAACAACAAGGTGATGACAGTTATAGGTTATTGGCACTATTTTGTTTTACTGACGAGTTAAAACCCGATGCGCTACAAGCTGTTCGTTTATTAAAACAACAAGGTATAGCAGTGGCTATGTTAACGGGTGACACTAAGGCCAGCGCGACTTTAATAGCGCAGCAACTGGAGTTAACCGACTGGAAAGCAGAAGTGCTGCCAGCACAAAAAGCTGCTGCCGTTCAGCTTTGGCAGCAACAAGGTTATAAAGTGGCGATGGTTGGTGATGGTATTAACGATGCGCCTGCTTTAGCTCAGGCCGATTTAGGTATTGCTATGGCCAGCGGTACTGAAGTTGCCGTCAGTGCTTCGGCTATGACTTTAATGCGTAGTCAGCCGCTGTTGGTCAGCGCAGCCTTACAGATAGCACGGCTTAGTTACCGCAAAATTCAGCAAAACCTGTTTTGGGCTTTTATCTTTAATATAGTGGGCATCCCGCTGGCCGCTTTGGGTTACTTAAATCCGCTGATTGCAGGTGCAGCCATGGCCTGCAGTAGTTTACTGGTGATTAGCAATGCCTTGTTGTTACAGCGCTGGAAGGCAAAGGAGTGAAATGATGACTACTTTAGTCAAGACTTTGGTGACTATAGGTCAGGCGGCAAAACAGACCGGGCTTTCTGCCAAAATGATTCGACATTATGAAGAAGCGGGTCTGTTGCATAAAGCCAACAGAACAGATGCAGGCTACCGATTGTATAACAGCCAACAGTTGCAACAACTGGGCTTTATTAAACAGGCCCGTACTTTAGGCTTTTCAATAGCGCAAATCAGTTCTTTGCTGGGGTTATGGCGTGATCCACAGCGCAGCAGCAAAGAAGTAAAGCAACTGGCAGAAGTGCATCTGGATGAAATCAAACAAAAAGTGGCTGAATTGCAGCAGATGCAATTGTTATTACAGCAACTAGCCGATAGCTGTTGTGGCAACGATCAACCCCAGTGCGCTATTTTGGATGGCTTGATGCCATAGAAGTAAAAGACCCCGGCATAAAGCCAGGGCCGCATCTTTTGATTTATGGTTGGTAAGATGCAGTTAAAGTTACGCCTGATACCGCAGTGTAACCACGGATACCAATATGGTAGGTCGCTGCAATAGGGTTATTGAAAGTACAGTTTTCGGTGTTGCCGTCAAGATATGGGCGGCAATCATAGGTTGAAGTGGTAGGTTGTGAACCACGACGTACATACAAATCGCCATCACCAGTACCACCAGAGGTATTTACTGTCAGTACACTCATGCCTGCAGGAACTACCACTGTGTAATATTTCCAGGCATTGCGCGCCACAGAGATATTGTTCACCGTTGAAGTTGCGCCTGTGCCACCGCCGCCAGTGCCAGAAGCTGCAGCTACTGCAGCAGCTGCATCAACAATACCAGTACCGCAGTTGTTACAGGTTGCTGGGAATGAGCGGGTTGTGGTTTTCAGAATGGTTTCAATTTCGTCCGGTGTAGCCGCAGGTTTTTTCTGCACTATTAATGCCGCAACACCAGCGACATGAGGTGCTGCCATTGAAGTGCCCTGACTGTAACCGTAGCTGTCAGATCCAGGTGTTGTAGTTCCTGTGTTGTAAGTCGACAGAATACCATTTGGATCATTGGCTGAGTTCATTGCACCACCAGGTGCTGCCACATCAATTGACGTGCCGTAGTTGGAGTAATAAGCGCGGCCACCACTGCGGTTAGTTGACGCCACGTTGACAACTCCGGCACAGTTACCCGGGTTAAAGTTGTTCGCGTTGGCATTGTCATTACCTGATGCAATCACTACTACAGTGCCGTTAGCACGGGCAGTATTAATAGCAGCCTGAGTGGTAGAGTCACAAGCGCCTGAACCGCCTAAGCTCATGTTGATTACCTTGGCAGGGTTCGCATTAACCGGAACTCCTGAGACAGTGCCACCTGAAGCCCAGATAATACCGTCAGCTATATCTGAAGTGTAACCACCACATTTACCCAACACCCGCACTGGTACTACTTTCGCGCCGTAAGCTACACCGGCCACGCCAGAACTGTTGTTTGTGACTGCGGCTATGGTGCCAGCGACGTGGGTACCGTGCCATGAAGAATCCTGAGCAGCATGAGTGCCACCGCATTCATTGGCTAAAATCCAGTCGCCCGGATCTTGTGCATTGGTGTCGCGGGCATTGCCATCGTTACCCACAAAGCTGTCGGAGATCATGTCATAGCCAGGCAGCAAATTGGCGTTTAAGTCGGCGTGTGGACGGTAACCTGTATCCAGTACAGCGACTACTACACCAGTACCTGTTGCGTTGTCCCAGGCTGTATTGGCACGTAAACCACCAGTCGACTCGTAATAATGCCACTGACTGGTGTACTGAGTGTCATTAGGAGTGGCTGCAATTTGCAGCAGACGATCTTCCTCAACCAAAGAGATACTTGGATCCTTAGCCAGGTTTTTACGCATTTCTTCGGTTTCTTTTTCAGACAGTTTACGATCGGCTTTTACAATATGTCGTCCTTTTGCTGCGGAACTTGCGCGAACATAAGACAAAGGTGCCCCGGCTAGAGCCGACAGATCCTGTGCCACATGCTGTTGAAGAAACTGCGTTTTTTCTTTTAGCGCAGCGGAAGACAGCAACTGTTCCGGTACCCGCACGGAACTGGGGGCTGTACCGCCATATTCAACGATAAAGCGGGTGACAGGTGCGTTGGCCTGCTCTTGTGCCGCAGTGGCACAGCTGATGAAACTCAACGCAGACAGAGTGAACAAGGTAGTTTTATTTAACTTAAAGTGTGTAGGTTGCATTTTATTCTCTCAAATTATTGTTATCTGGATTTACCTGTCCCTTATATAGTTAAATTTCGGGCAGGCGCTATGATAATTGGTCAATAAATTGTTAATGTAAATGGGTTTAAATTTATCGTATTTACTGGTTTATTGTTAATTAATGGTTTTTATGCGGCTATTTTTACGACAGAATGCAGGTTAGGGGCGGCGAGCTAACTGGGTTTAATTACAAATAGTAACATATGTTTATTATTTGCTTTTATTTGGTGTTTATTCCAAAAAAATATAAACAGCCTGATGTTATTTTCCTCTCTGCTGTTTTTGCGCTGGCTGGTACCAGCTGAAATGAAAAAAGTGCAACCTTTTTCACGCAGGTTGCACTTTTAGATGATGGTTTTAGTCCGTTGTCGGAGTTTTACTGATCAGCCGTGATGATGTGACACAGGTTTACGTACCTTTAATTCCGTTGTTGCTTCTGTTGTATCGGATGCCGCTTGAGTCACTTGTGGTACTTCACCTGTCCACTCCTGTGCTATTGTACCGGCAGGATGCTGATACCAGCCCGGGTCTTTATAGTCGCCAGGAGCCTGGTCTTTACGCACTTTAAATACGCTGAACATACCGCCCATTTCCACGGAACCAAAAGGGCCGTCACCGGACATCATCGGCAGGGTATTGGCTGGTAATGGCATCTTCATTTCTGTCATATCTGCCATACCGCGTTCGCCCATCACCATATAATCCGGTACCAGTTTATTGATTTTTTGCATCAAACCACTGTGATCGACACCAATCAGTGTCGGCACATCATGGCCCATCGCATTCATCGTATGGTGCGATTTATGGCAATGAAAGGCCCAGTCACCTTCTTCATCCGCAAGTAATTCAATTTGCCGCATTTGGCCCACAGCCACATCTGTGGTGACTTCAGGCCAGCGGGCAGAAGCAGGCACAGGGCCACCATCTGTGCCTGTTACGGTAAACTCATGGCCATGAATATGAATAGGATGGTTGGTCATGGTCAGGTTGCCAACCCGGATCCGCACTTTGTCGTTTTTGCGCACCACTAGCGGGTCTATGCCTGGAAATACTCTACTGTTCCAGGTCCAGAGATTAAAGTCGGTCATGGTCATAATTTTTGGAGTGGCGCTGCCGGGTTCAATATCGTAAGCGTTGAGTAGAAAACAGAAATCGCGGTCTACTTCACTGATATGCGGATGCGCCTCTTTCGGATGAGTGATCCACATGCCCATCATACCCATGGCCATCTGCACCATTTCATCGGCATGAGGGTGGTACATAAAAGTGCCGGGACGGCGGGCAACAAACTCATACATAAAGGTTTTACCTGGCTGTATGGCGCGCTGATTTAAACCAGAGACTCCATCCATACCATTAGGTAAACGCTGACCATGCCAGTGCACTGATGTATGCTCTGGTAATTTATTGGTGACAAAAATCCGTACTCTGTCGCCTTCGACCACTTCAATAGTAGGGCCAGGCGACTGACCGTTGTAGCCCCATAAATGCGCTTTCATACCGGGCGCCAGTTCACGCACCACGGGCTCTGCCACTAAATGGAATTCTTTGACACCGTTGTTCATACGCCAGGGTAAAGTCCAGCCATTTAAGGTGACCACAGGGTTGTAAGGCCGGCCAGTGTTTGGGATCAAAGGATCCATAGTATCGGCAGATTGTTGAATAACAGGTTCAGGCAAAGCGGCCATAGAGCTTCGACTAACGGCAGCCACACCTACAGCAGCTGTAATGGCACCGACTTTTTTTAATAAATCACGACGGGTTAGCATCACATTCTCCTGTTAATGACCAGCTGCAGTGGCAGTGCTGCCTGTGCTGTCGCTGTCTGTTGGCTGTTGCAGCGAAGGACTGCCCCATAAGCTTTGTTGCAGGCGCAGCTCTGACAGATAAAAATCGCGTTGTGCCGTCATTTGTCCTGTCACTGTTTCTACCTGGGCCTGAGTATCCGCAATCAGTTCAAATACGCCAATTAACATACCGTTGTAACGCAGCACATTTTGTTGATTAATTTTCTGTGCCAGTGGCACTAACTGATCCTGATAATGCCGGGCAATCTGGTACGAACTTTGGTGTAAGGCCCAGGCCTGGCGAACTTCAGAAAGGGCTTTTTGCTCCAGTGCTTTGGCTTGCCACCAGGCTTGTTGGTACTGTGCTTCAGCCTTGCTGATACGCGCTGAACCTGAATCAAACAACGGCAGTTCAATACCTAAGGCCACTTCACGCTCGATGCTATGCTGCACTGAACCTGCAATTTCGGCAGATAAACCCCGGACAAAACGGCTGTTTTTCTCAAACCCAAGCTGCAGTTCAAGTTGGTTTAGTCGGGCTTTGGCTTGTTGCAGATCCAGTCGTTGTGCCAGAGCCTGTTGTTCCAGATCGTGCTGAATGGGCAAAGTGGCAGGAATAGCGGGCAAATAGGCTGGCAACTGCAAGTCTGTCGTTGGGTCTACACCCAGCAGCAGAGACAGCTGTTCGCGGCTTTGCTGCTGTTGTTGCTGAGTTTTAGCCAGTTGCAGACGGATTTCTGCCGCAAACTTCAGCTGACGTGCTTGTTGTAGTTCGCTGTAATTACCCACCTGATACATACGGTTGGCAAGTTCTGCCGAAGCATCTATGGCTTCCTGCACTGTTTGCAGGTAGCTAAAACGCTGCTGGGCTACAACGGCTTCGATAAATGCGCTGCGGCTTTGTGTCAGTAAATCCATTAACTGTAATGCGACTTGCTGCTGTTGCTGCTGTGCCTGCTGCGCGGCAATCGCTTTGTTTTGACTTAAAAAAATCAGATTAAACAAGTTCAGTGAAAAATCGAACTCTGTGCTGTAACCATCCTCTTCACGGCTTCGAATGACCCGCACTCCAGGATTTGGTAATAAACCAGCCTGAGTTAATTCAGCCTTACTGATAGCCAAAGATGCCAGTGCCGCCAGAAAGTCCGGATTGTTTAATACCGCAATACGGCTGGCTTTTTCTGCTGTTAAAGGTTCTGCCAGCAGTCGGGCAATTTCCTGCTCTGCTTCAGCTCTTAATGCCGGATCTGTGGCTGCCAGCTGTACCTGCTCCGCTCTTGCTGTTTGCTGCACCAGATCATGCTGCTCAAGCTTTGCTGTTCCGGCGCAGGCGCTTAGTAGCACCAAAGCTGCCAGCGGACTTAGCTTAGTGATGATGCTCATGCTCATCTCCTGTTTTAGCCGGAAGGTGCTCTGTATGGTCCATAGGCATCGAATGTTTGGAGTGATCCATCGGCATGGTATGTCCGGAGTGATCCATGGTGTTATCGGAGCGATGCTTTGAATGATCCATAGCGTTATCGGATCTGTGTTTGGAGTGATCCATAGGCATGGTATGTCCGGAGTGATCCATAGTGTTATCGGATCTGTGTTTTGAATGATCCATAGGCATTGAATTTTTGGAGTGATCCATCCCCTGATGACCACCCCCTTCACTGGCGTAGAATTGCCAGCCACCCAGTTCGGCAACGTTTTGATTGGCTTGTTTCCAGTCTGTGTTGTTGTTCTGTATCGCCACAGAACTGAGTGGCTGAACTGCTGCAGGCTTTGTATCAGAGGCCGCTGGGGCAGCATAAAACAACGCTGTGGCACAGAATAGCGCCGGATAAATAAGCTGATGCATAAAATAATAACCTGTTTAATGAAGCTGAAAAATACACAACACAAGAAGCGTTAAGGTCGGCTTTTCGTGGTGCAAAGGCAGTGATCAGCTGTATAAACGGGGAGGGCGTTCCAGACTTGCGAGGGTCAAAGGGAAAATTGAAAAAGTAAAACTTAAGATACGTTCGTTTTGTGGTGGCTCAGGTATAAAATCCGATGGATTGATCATCAGCACTGCAGCGGCACAGCTGACAGCACAACCTGAACAGGATGACTGATGGTCATTCATGAACTGATTTACTGAATCATCCGCCATCATCTGGTAATGATCGTAAGCCTGATGCTCTGGCGTGTCGCTGGCTTGAGCAGGTAATTCTGCGTTGTGATGACTATGCCCGCTCATCATGCTGTGAGCCATGGCTGACGGCTTAGATTGAATGGAGGAATGCTCTGAGTGAGCTGTGTGATCGGGGCCACAACATAACATAGCAGCAGCTGCCACTCCCTTAAACAGGAGTAAACTGATAAGCATTAGTAAATTAATCCAGGATACCTGACCCCGATTTCTGTTCATGCTGTTTTGCTTGCCGTGTCGCCTTATAAACTACTGCCGCCACCCTAATACATAGTGTCGAAAAACTCAAGCGAAGAGACGATTTTGCGGACGGCTGCAAAACCTTGACTGAGCAACAAAGGCGCGTCATTGTAGGGATAAATTACTGATACCGGAACTGCATACAGATGTCATCAGCCGTAGAACAAGCCTTTCATGCTGAAGTAAAACAAGCGTTACAGGCACGCTATCAGCAAAACTGGTCTGAAGCCTGGTCTCATTTAGAGCGGGCTCATATTCTGGGACAACAGCAGTTTATCCTGCATATGCAGAGTCACTGGCTGATGTTAAAACTTGCAGCTGATCAGTCAGACTGGACTGAAATTCGTGGTCAGGTACTGCGCTTATTACTGACTCCTGTTGGGCACTTAACCGGGCGTTTACCTCTTGGCAATCCTGGTTCCAGTCGTTATCCGGTATTGCAACCTCAGCCTGTGCCGGATGATTTACAACCGCTGTTATCAGGTACAAAAGATCAGGACCATCAAGGCTGAGTTAATTATTCTATGGTATGTTTTTAGCTAAAGAAGTTGTTGCCGCATAAGGAGTGCACGCATGCAAGTTGCCGCAGTTCCCCAAAATGAACAAGACAGATTAAAAGCGCTGCTGAAATTACAAATCCTTGATACTGAACCTGACAGCACTTTTGACGCAGTGACTTCTTTAGCCGCCAGTATATTTCAGGTTCCTATAGTGTTGGTTTCGTTAATAGACGAACAACGGCAATGGTTTAAAAGCAGGCAAGGGCTGGATGTGTGCCAGACTGACCGAAAACTGGCGTTTTGCGCTCATGCCATTTTGCAGCCAGATATTTTTATCGTTGAAGACGCATTAAAAGATGAGCGTTTTTCAGGCAACCCTCTGGTCTGTACTATTCCAAATATTCGTTTTTATGCCGGTTGTCCGCTGATTAACGAGCAGGGGTATGCCTTAGGCACTTTGTGCATTATTGACCGTGTGCCACGAACTATGTCAGAACAAGACAAAACCATACTGCGTAATCTGGCTGTTATGGTGATGGAGCGACTCAACGAACACAAACGCAAACTGCAAACTGAACATAAGTTGCAACTACTGGATTTGTTGCTCGATTCCATTCCTGATGCGCTGGTTGCTTGTGACAGTGAGGGGCAGTTAGAGCAATTTAACAAAGTCGCGCGCGACTGGCATGGTGTCGATGTACGTCATTGCGACGCTGAATTATGGAGCCATCATTACGATTTATACGAAGAGGATGGCCATACGGTATTACCGGTTGAACGAATTCCGCTACTTCGGGCTTTTCACGGTGAAACTGTGGTTGGTCAGGATATCTGCATTAAAAGTAAAAATCAGCCTCCGCGCTGGGTGCGTTGTCGTGGTGAGCAGCTCAAAGCGCGTTCCGGCCAGCTGCTTGGTGCTTTAGTCTTGATGCATGATATCAGTGAGCAAAAACAGCTGGAGCAGATGAAAACTGATTTTATCTCGACGGTCAGCCATGAACTGCGTACACCAATCACAGCTATTAGTGGTGGGCTGGATTTAGTCATTAACCAGGTATTAGGTCCTATTCCTGAAAAAGCTTTGGCGATGCTCAAAGTCGCCAGTCAGAACAGCAAAAGACTGCAGTTATTGGTCAATGATTTGCTTGATATGGAAAAACTAAGTGCAGGTAAAATGGATTTTTATCTGCAACCTTGTGATTTGGCTGTGGAATGCCAGCAGGCTGTTGAACAAAATCAGCCATACGCTGATAAGTTTTCTGTGCAACTTTGTGCGCTCAACAACGAGTCTGTAATGATGCAGCTCGACAGTCACAGGCTGCAGCAGGTGCTGAGCAATTTGTTGTCCAATGCCATCAAGTACTCAAAAAGTGGCTCGCAGGTTATTTTGAGTTATATGCAGCTTGATCACAAAATTCGCCTGCAGGTGGAAGACAAAGGCGAGGGCATACCACTGCATTTTCAGGAGAAAATATTCCAGCGTTTTGCGCAGGCCGATGGTTCAGACAGCAAAGCCCGCTCCGGTACTGGACTTGGTCTGGCAATCAGTAAAGCCATTATTGAATCTATGGGTGGCAGCATAGGCTTTCACTCAGTGCCCGGACAAGGCACTGTGTTTTATTGTGACTTTCCGGTTGTTGAAAGCCTCTAGTCCGCTTTTTGATAACTTGCCAGAATATGTGAAGCAGCAACAGCAGGTTCAAAGAACTGTTGCCGTATAGCCAGATAATCCGGGTGGCTAAAAAAGTTATCCAGCAGTTCCTGACTGGCAAAATAAATGGTGAACACTCTGTTGATGGCATTATCCGCAGGTTTCAGACTTTGTTGCACCACAAAATCACAACCAAAATCACCCTGATGCTGATGCAATAGAGGTGTCATCAGACGGCGATATTCTGCGTAAAGCTCTGGATTGTTTACCTGAAGGCCTACTAATAATTCAACAGCCATTTTTTTGTCCTCTGCCATAGAAAAACACCACTTTAAACAGCAATGATCTGCTGAACAAGTTGCGCTATGAAATTTTATTCGTTGTCAGTATCGAGCAAAAGATCAAATAAAGCAGTGATCGAAGGTGCCTGAATTTTAACAACACAACTTTGAGCTAAGGCGAAAAAATGTGCCTGCACCAAAGCGGTCAATTCCAGCAGTTCGAACTGTCGTAAAGATAACGCAGGCATAGAACTGCTGTGTTGTGTGAACTGATGCAGCAAATAAGCTTGTCCTGTGGCATCAATCAGCAAATCGTCAGGTGTGAAATAGGGCTGTTGCAGCTGATAGTGCTGCTCAAAGCTACTCTGTGTGGCGATATAGATCAGCTCATCCTGACCTGCGAAATTAAAAATGGCGGGGTAGTGGATCATCATCATCAGCGCTCCTTAACTCATTTGCGTCATTGTATCTGCAAAAGCACCGAACTTGCAGCAAAGGGATGATACGAACTCACAGAGCTGTAGCTTTGTTTTGGACATAAAAAAGCCCCTTGCGAGCAAGGGGCAAAAGGCGCGGATGAGCCTATGGGTTAAACTGTCTATGAAATTCTGCAGGAACCTCACAACAGCTACCGTTATACGCTCTTTACTTTGTCAGTAAAAATCGAATATAACTGCTGATATGTTCGTAAATAGTTGATCCAGAATGACTCCGGTAAATTATAACCAACTCTATTATTTTTATCTGGTGGCTGAGCATGGCAGTATTGCCCGTGTCAGTGAGCTGTTGCATATCACACCTCAAACTATTAGCGGCCAAATCAGCGCCTTTGAGCATGGTATTGGCACCGCCTTGTTTTCCAGAGTGGGTAAACGGCTGGTTCCTACCGAATTGGGGGTAGTGGTGCAGCGTTATGCTGCTGATATTTTTCAGCTGGGTGATGAGCTCAAAGCCGTCTTGACCCGCCAGCACAGCAGCTGGCAAAGTTTTAGTGTGGGTATCACAGACGTTTTACCTAAAGCTTTTGTTTATGAAATGCTGAAACCTATTTTGCAGTTGCCGATTAAACTGATTTGCCGTGAAGGTGAGCAGGCCGGGCTTTTGTCTGAACTCGCCATCAATAAACTGGATATGGTGTTATCCGATCAACCTATTCAACCTGGCAGTCATGTTAAAGCCTACAGCCATTTAGTTACTGAATCCCCTATGGCTGTGTATGCCTGTGAAGCTTTGGCAGAGCAGTTAAACGCAGATTTTCCACGTTCGTTGCACGACAAACCATTTTTACTGCAGGGTAAAAAATCCATTATCCGTCAGCAGTTGATGGGCTGGTTTAATGAAGTGGACGTGCAGCCTGATGTAGTGGCCGAATTTGATGACAGTGCACTGATGCAGGCTTTTGCTCAGCAAGGACTGGGGGCATTTGCTGCACCTTTATTGCTGGAAACTCAGCTATTAAGCAACTACCGTCTATTAAAAGTTGGGGTGATCCACAGGGTGACCGAACGTTTTTATGCCATATCACCTGAGCGTAAACTGACTCACCCAGCCGTGTTGCAGCTGGTCAAAGCGCTGCAACAGGATAGCCGGACAAGTGAGAAGGGAAATAGTAGTTAAGCTGCAGAGAAAGGTTGCAGCTGCTGTTGTGTGCGTTGAGTACCAGACAGCAGTTGATCCGTGGCTTGATCAATAGCGGCCATTTGTTGATAAGCTAGGTTGGTACCTTGTTCTATTTCAGTCAGGTGATGATGATTTTGCTCTGAGCTATGCGCCAGTTGTTGTACATGTTGCTGAATATGGTTCAGTTGTTGCTGGGCATTTTTCAGTTGTTGTTCCAACTGATTAAAATCGCCACTGGTTTGCTGAATTTGCTGCTGAGCCGCGCCTGCTTGTTGTTGCAGTTGCTCCGATTCATTCTTGGTATCACGCACCAATACATCCATCTCATTCAGAAAACCTGAGATCTGACCTGTGGCGCTGTTGACCTTAGCCGCCAGAGTGCGGACTTCGTCTGCCACCACGGCAAAACCACGGCCAGCTTCGCCAGCCCGCGCTGCTTCAATAGCCGCATTCAGTGCCAGCAGGTTGGTTTGATCGGAGAAATTCTCCACCATCAATAAAATCTGTCGCACGTTTTCAGCATTTTTCTGCAGGCCAGTGACAGTGCCACCAAAGTTGGCCAATAGCTGTTCAATTTTATGCAGTTGGGTAGTGAGCTGATCAAGCTGAGTGCTGGCTGTTTTCGCGTTATGCACTGTGCTGCTGGCGACCACTATCACTTGATCGTTGCTTTGGACTATTTCGGCTAAGCGTTGCAAAGACTGATCACTTTGCTGCCGGATTTGCTGACTGCTTTGCTCGGCACCCTGCAGCTGGCGTCTGGTGCTGTGCACAGCTTCTGCTACTTGCTGATTGACAGCAAAGTTGCTGGAGGCCTGCTGATGAATGCCACGCAACATGCCGGATAATTGGTCGACAAATAAGTTGTATTGCTCAGATAAAGTGCGGAACTCATCAAAAGTAAAAGCAGGTAAACGGGTTTTTAAATCGCTACCGGTTTGATTGGCTTGTTGTAATGCATCCACCAGAGCTTTAACCGGACGCACTATTAAATGCATCAGATAGCCGATAGTGAAAATAAAAGCACCGGTGCCCAGCACTAAAATCCACCACCAACTGTGGCCTGCGCCACCTTCGGCTGGGTAAGCTGCAAACATTGCCAGCCAGAAAATCAGTGTTAAAAAGCCAATATTGCCGACAATTTTTAATGTCAGGCTGTAGAAAAATTGCCGCTCAACTGCACTGTAAATATCGTTAAATAAGCTCATGTCCTGACTCTCAGTCTAAGTTCCAAACCCAATTGCTGATGTTGAACTATAACCCGTATTTTCAGGGGGTTTATTGTTCTATGTCATACCATAACCAGTTTTTCAGGTATTTTTAAGTGCATTAAGCGGATTGTTTTTATACAATGAATATATGAAACGTATATGAAGTGTATCTATGGGCATAGTGAAAATATCGGACGACCTGCATGACGACTTGCGGGAAGCCAGCAGAGTGATGGCGCGCTCTATTAACGCTCAGGCTGAATTCTGGATCCGTGTAGGCATGCTGGCTGAGTTGAACCCACAGCTTAGTTACCAGGAATTGTGTCGTAAATTACTGAAAAACAAATCAACTACTTTGCAGGACTTGCTGAATGAACTCGATCCATCTGAAAACCCAGGCTGAACTGGAAGTCCAACATAAAGCCGGACAGTTACTGGCGCAGGTATTCCTGATGCTGGATGAGCTGGTAAAACCCGGTATCAGCACCATGCAGATTAACGATGCAGTGGAAGACTTTATCCGTGGGCCTTTGGCGTCACGGCCTGCCAGCAAAGGTCAATACGATTATCAGTATGTGCTGAATAGCTCCATCAATGAGGTGGTTTGCCATGGTATGCCCAAACCAACTGATATTTTAAAAGAAGGCGATATTGTTAATCTGGACATTACACTGGAAAAAGACGGCTTTATTGCCGACTCCAGCAAAATGTATTGTGTAGGTAAGGTCAATCCTTTGGCACAACGTTTGGTGGATGTGACTTATCAGGCGCTGTGGCAGGGCATTTATCAGGTCAAACCCGGTGCCCGTTTAGGCGATATAGCCGCAGCTGTGCAGCACTATGCTGAGAAGCATGGTTATTCGGTGGTGCGCGAATACTGTGGTCATGGCATAGGCCGGCAAATGCATGAAGAGCCGCAAATTTTACATTATGGTAAAGCTGGCACAGGCCTGACACTGAAACCAGGTATGGTGTTTACCATAGAGCCGATGATCAATCAGGGTGACAGACGGGTGAAACAAAAGTCCGATGGCTGGACTGTGGTGACCAAAGATAAAAAGTTGTCAGCCCAGTGGGAGCATACGATAGCGGTCACAGACACTGGTTTTCTGGTGCTGACCTTGCGACCGGAAGAGCAGCATTTGTTGCAGGATAATCAGCTATGAATAAAACCATACTGATCACTGGCTGCTCCAGCGGCATAGGCAAAGCCTTGGCGTTAGCAGCAAAACAGCAAGGCTACAGAGTCTTTGCCACAGCGCGAAAAGAGGCTGATTTAGCACAGCTACAGCAGTTGGGCTTGGAGACCATAGCGCTGGAAATGACCAACCCGGATTCAGTGAAACAAGCTGTATTGCAGCTGCAACACCAGGCTGGTCGTTTGGATATTCTGGTGAATAATGCCGGTTTTGGTGCTATGGGACCGGTGCTTGATGCCGGGGCTGAAGGCTTACGAGCGCAGTTTGAAGTCAACGTATTTGCGGTGATGGATTTAACTCAGGCTTGTTTGCCTTTGTTGTTACAAAGCAAAGGGCTGTTCGTCAATATAGGCAGCGTATCAGGTGTGTTAACCACGCCTTTTGCCGGCGTTTATTGCGCATCCAAAGCGGCTTTGCATAGTTTGTCTGATGCGCTGCGGATGGAACTGGCACCTTTAGGTGTAAGAGTTTTAACGGTGCAACCTGGAGCTATTGATACAGGTTTTGCCAGCAGAGCTAAACAGGAAGCAGAGCAGCTGTTAAAACCGGACTCCCTTTGGTGGCCCATGCGTGAAGGTGTGATGCTGCGCGCTAATGCCAGTCAGAACCAACCTACATCGGCAGAACGTTTTGCCAAAAGTTTGGTATTAGAGCTGAATAAAGCCGAGTGCAGCGGTGTGGTGGGCATAGGCCACGGTGCTGTCACTTTGCCTTTGCTGGCGCGGTTAGTGCCAAAAAAATGGCTGGATAAAGTATTAAGTCGCAAATTTAAGCTGCTTAGCTAGGCCCGAAAAAGGATCTTCTGGAGGATCAACAGCTTAGGATTTATTCGAAAAATTGTGCAAATTTTCGTCGAAAATCGCTTGCCTGCTGCTTAATCTTTCACCACTATGACAGTCGCTTTTCTCCAGGGAGTGACTGTCATGACATCTAACTTTATGCGAACTGTGCATTTAAAAACTGCACAACAATTCAAAGAACAAGGCCATGATCTGCAGTATGTGGTGAAGCATTTTCACAAAGTAGGCATACCGGAAGATGAAATACCGGAGCTTTTGCCTCTGCTGGGTTTTGGCCTTGATGCTGACCCTTTGGCTTTACGAAATAAAGGCCGCAAAGATTAAACTAAAAACGCCACTTATAAGTGGCGTTTTTAGTAGGTTGTAACTGCAGCTAGTGTTGTTGCGGCTAGTTGGTAATATAGTTAGTCGTGCATTTCATCGACACCGGCTTTTATTTCTGCCATTTGTTCTTCAGTCAGTCGCACTGCCAACACTTTGTCGACTCGTTTACCGTCCATATCAACAATTTCCAGCAGCCAGTTATGGATCAGCACTTTGTCTGCTGTTTGCGGAATTTTACCCATCAACAACATCAGTAAACCGTTTAACGTCTGATAGTTACGCTGATTCTCTTCAGGTAATTCATCTAAACCTAAACAGTCTTTTAAATCGATAATAGGCAGCAAACCGTCCAGCAGGTACGAACCATCGTCACGCTGCACCACCATTAAATCTTCGCCGTCATCCGGATTTAATTCACCTGTTAAGGCTTCCATTAAATCCTGCAAGGTCACCATACCTTTTAAGTCACCATATTCGTCCACGACAAAGACCACCTGGCGGGCTGTAGTGCGGAAATGTTCCAGCAATTCCATACCAGTTAAACTGTCAGGCACATAGTGACAAGGTTGTACCAAAGGCGATAAATCGGTCAGTTGGCCAGCTACAGACTGCGCCAGTAGTTGTTTGGCTGAGACTATACCAATCAACTCATCTGCGCTTTGTTTGCATACCGGAAAACGTGAATGCGGCGATTGCATCACACGGTGTAAGTTATCTTCCATACTGATGGCTGTATCTAAAAAGATAATGTCAGAACGTGGCACCATCAAAGAGGAGATAGATCGCTCATCCAAACGGAATACGTTTTTCACCATGGCATGTTCGTTGTGTTCTATGGCACCAGAGCTTGAACCTTCCAGCAACATGGCCTGAATATCTTCATGGGTCACATTGGATTCGGTGCTGTGGGCAAAACCAAACAAACGCATCAGGCCATGGGTTGAACCTGATAATAAATACACAAAAGGTTTAGTCACTAAAGCCAGTAATAACATCGGCTTGGCCATTAAGCAGGCGATAGACTCAGCACTGATTTGGCCAATACGTTTAGGCACCAGTTCACCGACAACGATAGACACATAAGTCACCACTATAACCACTAAAGCTGTAGCAAAAATGCTGCTGAATTCAGGCGTCATCCCGAGGCTTTGCAACCACAGGGCAAAAGGTTCGGCAAGAATAGATTCACCGAAGATACCGTTTAAGATACCAATAGAGGTAATACCGATCTGGACTGTCGACAAAAACTGAGTAGGGTCTTCAGCCAGTTTCAGTGCTATGGCTGCGGAGGATTTCCCTTTTTGTGCCAAAGCCGTTAAACGTGATTTTTTGGCTGTGACAATAGCAATTTCAGACATGGCAAAAATGCCATTTAATACGATAAGTCCAACTAGTATAAAGATTTCCATGGGGTCTCATTGAGGTTATGAACTGCGGCGGATTATATAAACAAAAGTGCGGGTTGGATAGTGCTCTGGTCAGCGGCAGGCTTCAGATCACCGATATGTCATATGCCTTGTAAATAAAAACAGGCCCAAGAGGGCCCGTTTTTTACATAAGTAGCTAACTTATTGATGTATTTGTTTGTTTTTGATTCGGTCGTGAATAAATGACAACACCACAAAAAGTACTACTGCCGGCAACAAGCCGTACAAAATGCCCTGTTGTAAGTCTGGCAGGTAGCTTTCTTTTAATGCCATAGCCACCAGATACCAGGTGTAAGCAATATACAGCAGCATAAACAACAAACCTTCCATGCGATTCAGAACCGAGCCGATAAAAAACAGCGGCACACAAAGTACAGCTACACCAACCATCACCGGAATATCGACCATCGCCATTTGCTCACCGGCCAGCAGTGGGATAGGAGACACCAAACCTGAAATACCCAGTACACAAAGGATGTTAAATATATTGCTGCCTACTACGTTGCCTACAGCTATATCACGCTCACCACGAATAGTTGCCACTACAGAGGTGACCACTTCTGGTAAGGAGGTACCAGCCGCAATAATAGTCAGACCTATCACAGCCTCATTGACACCAAAGGCGCGGGCAATTTCTACTGCGCTGTCGACCAGAAAGCGTGAACCCAAAACCAACAGCACTAAACCACCAACCAACAGCAACAGGTTTTGCCAGGTCGGAACTTTAGCTTTGAGCATGGCTTCAACTTCTTCATCTGCTGTATCCATACCCTTAGCTTTGCCCTGGCGGAATAAAAACCAGGTGTAACTGATTAAGCCCAGGGTCAGTATGGCCGCTTCTATACGAGTAATAGAGCCATCAAATGTCATCCACATCGCAATCACAGACACCAGTACCATAATAGGCACGTCTTGACGGATCAGCTGGCGTGAAATAATTAAAGGCGAAATCATCGCCGCAGCGCCTAAAATAAACAGCACGTTAAAGATATTACTGCCAACCGCATTGGCGATAGCCAGTTCAGCCTGACCAGAATAAGCAGCTTTTACACTGACCGCCAATTCAGGTGCGCTGGTGCCAAAAGCCACCACAGTCAAACCTATAACTAAGGCTGGAATACCAAAAGAACCAGCTAAACGAGCTGCTCCTTTGACCAGTAAATCCGCACCAACGACCAGTAATACCAGGCCGACCACTAAAAAAATCCAGGTCATGCTTTACTCCATCTGATGATTTCAACTGGAAGCTAATTTAGAGGAAAAACAAATAACAAGGAAGAGCGAAGGAGGACATCCTCGCAACCCATCCACTAAATCATGCCCTAAGTAATTGATGTTGCAGTGAGGCGACAAGTGATTGAGACCCCAGGAGCATAGTTGTCCTATGTGCAATCGGATTGCGGCGAGAACTCGCAAGTCATGTCTGGCTGGGTATTTCTGAATGACTGGGGCGAAGAGCGCAGTCAACAAAGCTGCGGCTTCAAGTACGACGGCTGTTTACCCTAAGTAGTTGGTGTTGCAGCTAGGCGACAAACGAGCGAGACCCCAGGAGCATAGTTAGTCCTATGTGACTGGGGCGAGAAAGTGCGGTCAACAACGCTGCGGCGCCAAATACGACGGGTAAAAAAATTGCCAGGAGCAATTTTTAACAGCTTTAGCTGGCCCGACAGGGTGAGCGCCATGGATGGCTGCGAATAAAAAAAAGGTCCGCTGCTCAGACGGACCTTTATCACAAAATCAGATTGCTGTTTAGTACTGCAAACTGATTTTATAACCTGTTTCAGTGTCAGGATCTTTTTCCGCGACCAGCAGATAAGAGTTACCCTGAATAAACTCAATTTCAGTGGTTTGAGCCAGCAGGGTTTTGTTGTTGTTTAAGTCTTTACGTACCAATAACACCGTATAACTGTCCAGCGGTAAAGTGATGCTGGCGCTGGTGGCATCGTTAATACTGCTGATGTAATAGGACGTGGTTTCCATGGTTTTTCCCGGTGGCACAAAATACATGCTGACGTTTTCAAAGTCTGGCACTACGTTCACCACATTAAATACAAAGTCGTATACCTGAGGTGTAGCGCTGTCGGTGACCGCTAATACGGTTGGCTGATCCTTTTCATCACGGTAAAACACCAGGCTTTTGCTTTCACCCTGATTGAGCGTTAACAAACCATTTGGAATTTGGCTGGAGCCTTCGTTTGCCGTTAACGTCACTCTGTAGTCCCCATGTGGAATTTCAACATAAGAAGTCAGAGTATCAGCAGGTACATCAGCAAACACCGGCGTGCCGCTGGTGCTGCCAGCATAAATCTGTGCCGGGTCTAAATCGTTCAGGCTGTTATAAACACGGAACTGAGCATTACTGTTGACGTCTTCCAACGGATACACTGTGGTGGTATTGCCTATCACATCCAGTGCAATTTTGCGTTTAAGCGGACCCGCGTTGTCGCGTAAAGCCAGAACGTATTCTGTTTCGTAGCTAAAAGCGTAAACCGGGCTTTGTAATACGACGTCTGTGCTCCCCGCGTCAGTTAAATACAAAATGTAGCTGCCTGTATCAAAGGTTACTGCTTCACTAAATGCATGCTGACCTACAGTGGCAACAAAATCAGCATCATCAAAGTCTTCCGTGGAACTGCTGATATACAGATCCATGCTTTTGTTTTCAGCCAGTAAGTTCGCAAAGTAGATTTTAAACTGGTCATCCAGCTCATCGTCCCGCACAAAACTTAAGTTCAGTATTTTGGGCGCTTCGTAGTTATCCACCATAAAAAGCACAGTTTTCTGACTGGTTTTCATACTGACCTGATCTTCCAGTACTGTCTGAACGTCACCGCTGTTATCGGTGTAACTGAAGTCCAGATCGTAGGTTTCAGCCAATACTGTGGTTAAAGCTGTAGTGTCACCGAAGGGGGCGGAACCCAAGGTACTTTCGGTTTCATCACTGTCGGTTAAGGTGAGTGTTGTTGTGGCGCTGTTGGAAGAGCCGTTATAAAACTGCAGATAACTGCTTGGGTAAGTATCGTTGCCTTCTGACGAGCTTCCGCCGCCGCAGGCACTGAGTACAAAAATACTGGTAATAGGAATGATGAGCTGACGTAACAACATAGTGGTTTTCTTGTCCTGTGAGAATAAATACCTTCATCAGAACAAAAAAACAAAACCGGGTTCAGCTCTTTACCCGGCATTTACTTTGCTTAACCTAACTTAATATCAGCTTTACTCAGCTTTGGGTTTAGCCTCTTGCTGTTTGGCCCACAACTGTGCATAAAGCCCTTGTTGTGCCAGCAATTGCTGGTGGGTGCCAGCTTCAGCCACTTCGCCTTGTTGCATCACTAAAATGGCATCGGCATCAGTAATAGTCGACAGGCGATGAGCTATCACCACAGAGGTATGGTGTTTAGCCAGCTCACGCAACGCCTTTAAAATAGCCGCTTCTGAGTGTGAATCCAAAGCTGAGGTTGCTTCATCAAAAATCAGAATAGGAGAGCCTTTTAACAGCACCCTGGCTATCGCAATACGTTGTTTCTCACCGCCTGATACTTTTAAACCCCGCTCACCGACTAAGGTTTGATCGCCTTGAGGCAAACTTTGGATAAAGCTGTCCAGATGGGCCAGCTTTATCACTTGATCGACTTCAGCCTCGCTGGCATCAGGTTTACCGTAACGAATGTTTTCCCTGATGCTGGTATTAAACAGCACTGTATCCTGCGGCACTATGGCGATGCTTTGACGTAATGAGCTTTGGGTAACATCGCGCAAATCCTGGCCATCAATGCAAATACTGCCGCTTTGAATATCGTAAAAACGATATAACAACCTGGCTATGGTGCTTTTTCCTGCGCCTGAAGCGCCGACAATAGCCAGTTTCTGGCCGGGTTCGACCACAAAACTTAAGCCATTCAGAATAGGGCGGCCTGGCTGATAACTAAAATGCA
>JAHIWM010000005.1 GCA_018815765.1 Gammaproteobacteria bacterium
ATTTAACTGCGGAGCGGGTCTGGCAGGAAACGGCTCGCGCTTTAACAGAACAAGACCCACAAGCTTATTTTGAGTTGCTGCACAGCTGCGGCGCGTTAAAGGTATTGATGCCAGAACTGGATCAGCTGTGGGGAGTACCCAACCCACCGCAGTGGCATCCGGAAATAGATACCGGCATCCATTGCATGTTAGTGCTGAAACAAGCAGCTTTATTGTCTGGCCGCTTGGATGTACGTTTTGCCGCGCTTTGTCATGATGTCGGTAAAGGCATCACTGACCCGGCTTTATGGCCAAAACATCATGGTCATGAGCATAGCGGCTTGCCTTTGGTACAGGAACTTTGCAGCCGTATTCGGGTACCCAACGACTGTCGTGATTTGGCGTTATTGGCCTGTGAATATCATCAGTTGCTGCACAAAGCTTTTGAGCTTCGCCCTGCCACAGTACAAAAGCTATTTGATGGCATAGATTTATGGCGTAAACCCGAACGTCTGGATTTATTGCTGCTCTGTGCCATAGCTGATTTACGCGGCCGTACTGGCTTTGAACAAGCCGATTACCCACAAGCTGACTATTTACGTCAGCTCGCCAATGCAGCTCGTGCTATTGATGTGAAGGCTATTGTCGCTTTGGGTTTAAAAGGGGAAGCTATTAAACTGGAAGTTGCCAAGGCACGGCTTGAGGCTATTAGCGCAGCTAAACAGCACTGGCAGGGGCAGCATCCGGCCAGTTAAAAGCCACTTGCCACAGCTTTTGTGGCACTTGGTAGTTTTGCCACATCTGCTGATAGTTTTGGCCTGTCAGCGGATGGATTTGCTCTGGTGCCAGTTCGGACAAAGGCAATAACACAAAGGCGTTTTTAGTAATTTCGTCCCGAGGTAATTCAACAGGTTCTTTGCACATGAGTTGATCGTAAGTCAGCAAATCCAGATCCAGCCGTTTGCCACAAAACTTAGGCGATTTAGCAGGCCGACCATATTTCTGTTCTATCGCCTTAAAAGCCGCCACACAATCAGCGACAGATAAATGGGTGTTGGCTTCAGCCACCAGATTGTAAAACGCATCACCATCAAAACCCACAGCTTCGCTTTCATACACTGCAGAGCAGCGTATCTGGCCGAATAACGCAGACAGCTCCAGATAAGCGGCGCTGATATGCAGATCCCGCTCTATATTGCTGCCAATACTGATATAAATCAGCGCCATTACCAATTCCCGCGGGATATAGACACGCCCACACTGGCAGCAGCAGGCACAGCTGCAGGCTTGGCAATAGTCACTTTTACCGCTTTAGTCGGGAATTTTTCCAGCACCATAGCTGCTACTTTTTCAGCCACAGTTTCAATTAATTCATGAGGTTGCTGGCACAGTTCTGCAATGGCAGTACAAACAGCGCTGTAATCCAGCGTATATTGCAAATCGTCAGTCGCGGCGGCCTGGCGGATATCGGTAGAAAGCTCCAAGTCAAACTCCAGCGTCTGTTGTATGGCCTTTTCCCACTCATACACACCTATTACCGTCTGAACCTTGAATTGCTTGATAAAAACTATATCCGTCATAGATTTCCGCTTTTGTTAAAGACTTGTTTCAGGTAGGCTGGTCGGATAGGCAAAAATTAAAAAAGCCTATACTCTGAACACCTTATTAAACAGGACGCGATTTTAGCGCACTTTGCCGGACTGAGGAACCTTAATCCATGACCCTTACCATAGCGATTTTGATGCTGCTCGCTTATTTAAGCGGCTCAATCTCGTCTGCCATTCTGGTCAGTCGCATATTCAGGCTGCCCGATCCGCGCACTCATGGTTCAGGTAATCCGGGCGCAACCAACGTATTGCGTTTAGGCGGCGCTGTTCCAGCCTCTATGGTGTTGGTATTTGATGTGCTCAAGGGCACTATTCCGGTTTGGGGTTCTTATTTTTTAGGCATAGAAGCCTTTTATCTGGGCATGATTGCGGTCTGCGCCTGTTTAGGTCATATATTCCCGATCTTTTTTGGCTTTAAAGGTGGCAAAGCTGTTGCTACTGCTTTTGGCAGTATGATGCCTATAGGCCTGGATTTAGCAGGTTTACTGATTTCTACCTGGATGATGCTGGTAGGAGCTACAGGCTACTCCTCACTGGCCGCTATTGTCACTGTAGGCCTTGCGCCTATTTTCACCTGGTTTATTAAACCTTTGTATACCATTCCTGTGTCTATGCTGAGCCTGCTGATTATTATCCGTCACAAAGACAATATCATCCGGCTTTGGAACAATCAGGAAACAAAAGTCTGGCATAAAAACCGCAAAACCAAACCACACAATCCCGAACAAGAATAAAAATGGGGTCAGATCACATTAGTTATGCGTAACTAATGTGATCTGACCCCATTTTTATTACAAGGCAGGTAATTGCTCCATAGGCCAACGTGGCGTCACACCTATAGTTAAATCTTGCTGCTGCCCTGCTTTTAAACGTTGAAATCCTGCAAAAGCAATCATAGCGCCATTGTCGGTGCAGAATTCTTTGCGTGGGTAATACACTTCTCCTTTTAAGCTTTTCAGTAACACTTCCAGCTGTTCACGTAACGACGTATTGGCACTAACGCCTCCTGCCACTACTAAACGCTTTAAGCGCTGCTCTTTTAAGGCACGACGACACTTTAATACCAGTGTATCCACCACAGCCTGCTGA
>JAHIWM010000037.1 GCA_018815765.1 Gammaproteobacteria bacterium
ACTTTCAACTTAGCTTCAACTGATTCAATCCGCAAATCTGGCTCAAAAACAGCGAAATAGCACCCTGCATCTTTGCTGTTTTTCTAAGCGGCTGGCTTGCTATAAAGCATGTATTTATATACAGTATCGCCAATTGAATTATTGCTTTACTGATCCGGTTAAAGCTTTGCCGCATAAAGCTTCAACTAAAGTCAAACAGACTGCCTCATAGCAATTTTTGCGATAATTCGTTTTCCCCAAGCCGACTCAACAGGCAAGAGACCCAATCCTATGGATAAAATAGATATTCGGGGTGCCCGCACCCACAACCTGAAAAATATTTCACTGGAAATTCCACGTGACAAACTGGTGGTGATCACTGGTTTATCCGGCTCAGGTAAATCCTCTTTGGCCTTTGATACGCTGTACGCTGAAGGTCAGCGCCGTTATGTTGAGTCTTTGTCAGCCTACGCCCGGCAGTTTTTAAGCCTGATGGAAAAACCTGATGTCGATCATATCGAAGGTTTATCACCGGCTATTTCTATTGAACAAAAGTCTACGTCGCATAACCCACGTTCCACTGTGGGCACTATCACTGAAATTTACGACTACCTGCGTTTATTGTTTGCCCGTGTTGGCGAACCGCGTTGCCCTACCCACGATTTACCCTTAACTGCACAAACGGTCAGTGAAATGGTGGATAAAGTGGTGGCTTTCCCTGAAGGCACCAAGCTGATGGTGTTGGCGCCTGTAGTACAAGAGCGTAAAGGTGAACACGTCAAAACCCTGGAAACCTTAGCGGCTCAGGGTTATATCCGCGCCCGCATCAATGGCGAAATTTGTGATTTGTCAGATCCACCAAAGCTGGATTTACACAAAAAACACACCATTGAAGTGGTGATTGACCGGATTAAAGTGCGCGACGATATCAAACAACGTTTAGCCGAAAGTTTTGAAACCGCGCTGGAGCTGTCTGGTGGTATCGCCAAAGTAGCGTCAATGGACGATGAAAAAGCGCCAGAGCTGATTTTCTCCGCCAACTTTGCCTGCCCTACTTGTGGTTATTCTATGGCCGAGCTGGAACCACGGTTGTTTTCCTTTAATAACCCAGCCGGTGCTTGCCAAAGTTGTGATGGCTTAGGCGTAAAACAGTATTTTGATGCCAATAAGGTCATTGTCAGCGACGAGCTGAGTTTATCCGGCGGCGCTATTCGTGGCTGGGATAAACGTAACTTCTATTATTTCCAGATGCTGAAATCCTTAGCCGACCATTATGGTTTTGAGCTGGAAGTGCCTTTTGCCAGCCTGACCAAACAGCATCAACAAGTGATTTTAAACGGCACAGGCAAAACCGACATTGAGTTTAAATACCTGAACGACCGTGGCGATATCATCAAACGTAAACATCCGTTTGAAGGTATTTTGCCGAATATGGAGCGGCGTTATCACGAAACCGAGTCCAATGCGGTACGGGAAGAACTGGCCAAGTATTTAGCTTCGCAGTCTTGCCCAACTTGTAACGGCTCACGTTTACGTGAAGAAGCCCGTCATGTCTTTATTGGCAAAACTACGTTGCCGGAAGTGGTCGAACTGTCGATAGGTGACTGTTTAGAGTTTTTCCGTCAGTTGACCTTAATGGGTCAGAAAGCTCAGATCGCCGAAAAAATTCTGAAGGAAATTCAGGACCGTCTGATGTTTTTAGTTAACGTTGGCCTGAATTACCTGAACCTGTCCCGCAGCGCCGAAACCTTATCAGGTGGCGAAGCACAACGTATTCGTTTAGCCAGCCAGATTGGCGCAGGTTTAGTAGGTGTGATGTATGTGCTGGACGAACCCTCTATTGGTTTGCACCAACGCGATAACGACAGATTGTTAGGCACCCTGACGCATTTACGCGACTTAGGTAACACCGTCATCGTAGTAGAACACGACGAAGACGCAGTGCGCGCAGCCGACCATATTATCGACATTGGCCCTGGTGCCGGTGTGCATGGTGGTTATATTGTCGCGCAAGGCAGCCTGGAAGATATTAAAAATACCCCAGAGTCTTTAACAGGCCAGTATTTATCCGGCGTACGTAAAATTGCGGTGCCTTCTATCCGCCATGAAGGCAAAAAAGGCAAAGAATTACGGGTGTTAGGCGCAACAGGTAACAACCTGAAAAACGTCGATCTGGAAATTC
>JAHIWM010000038.1 GCA_018815765.1 Gammaproteobacteria bacterium
ACAAGTGAAGTCTGTCGTGAAAAACCAACTGGTGTTATCGGCTTTTGATGCAGACAACAAACTCGCTGCGGCCAGTTATGTACAAGCGGCTAAAGTGCTGGATGATTTGTATACCAGCGGTGAGGCTGACGCCAATGAAGCCACTTTAGGTGTCAGCTACGAAGCTAATGCAGTGAAGGTCGCCGTCTGGGCTCCAACAGCTCAGAATGTGGCGTTAAAGCTGTATAACGCGGCAAAAACACTGACCTCCACTCAGGCTATGACTTTAGATACAGCCACAGGGATCTGGAGTTACAGCGGTACTAAGGCCACTCTGGATCGCAACTTCTATCGCTTTGAAGTAAAGGCCTATCATCCGGCCACTAAAAAAATAGAAACCGTTGAAAGCACAGACCCCTATTCAGTCAGCTTATCTACCAATGGTCGTTTCAGTCAGTTTGTCAATTTAGCTGATGCGGATTTAAAACCCGAAGGCTGGGCTACCCAGACTATTCCGACTATTGAAAATCCTGAAGATACAGTAATTTACGAAGGTCATATTCGTGATTTCAGTATCCGTGATACGAGTGTCAGTGCAGCAAACCGTGGTAAATACCTGGCCTTTACCGAGATGGACAGCGCGCCGGTTTTACATCTGAAAAAATTGGCTGAAAGCGGCGTGACGCATTTCCATATGTTACCTGCGACCGATATGGCCACTGTAAATGAAGACGCAACAAAAAGAGTGGAAATCACTGACACTGTGGGCAAGTTATGTGCTGTCAACGCTAGTGCTAAAGTCTGTGGTCAGGAAAACGCAGCCGCAGTACTACTGGATTTATTAAAGTCTTATCAGCCATCCGGAGAACTGGCGCAGCAGCTAGTGGCAGATATGCGTGCAACAGATGGCTTTAACTGGGGTTATGATCCACATCACTTTAATGTGCCTGAAGGCAGCTATGCCTCCAGTGCTGAAGGCGTAGCCCGTATCAAAGAAATGCGTGCTATGAATAAAGCTTTGCATGACATTGGCCTGCGGGTTGTACTGGATGTGGTGTACAACCACACCAATTCGTCTGCTGTGTTTGATAACTCAGTGTTCGACAAAATAGTGCCGGGTTATTTCCACAGATACAATCCAACCACTGGCGTTATCGAACGTTCCACTTGCTGTGAAAATACAGCGCTTGAACACAAAATGATGGATAAATTTGTTAAAGATTCGCTGGTACTGTTAGCCCGTGAATACAGCTTTGATGGCTTTCGTTTTGACATTATGGGTCATCATCCCAAAGCCGATATTTTAGCGGCCCGTGATGTGGTACGCGCTGTTGACCCTGACACCTACTTTTATGGCGAAGGCTGGAACTTTGGTGAAGTGGCGGATGACCGTCTGTTTGAACAAGCACGTCAGGCCAATATGGCAGGCACTGAAGTGGGGACTTTTAACGATCGTTTACGCGACAGCGTGCGTAGTGCCGCTTTATTTACCGACAAAGGTGAAGATGGTGAGCGTCAGCAGCAAAACTTTATCGAAATTGGTTTAGCCGGCACTTTAAAAGACTTCATTATCAAAGACTACAGAGGAAATACCGGAGTAGCCTCAGGTGTGTTCTGGAACTCTCAACCTGCAGGTTACGCTACAGATCCTGCCGATATTATTAACTATGTGTCCAAACATGATAATGAAGCCATCTGGGACAAACTACAGCTGGAATTGCATAACGCTGGTGTCGATTTGAGTCTGGAAAACCGGGTGCGTGTGAACAGCATTGCCTTAGCTATCCCTTTGTTAAGCCAGGGCATTCCTTTCCTGCAAATGGGGGATGATTTGTTACGCTCCAAGTCATTGGACCGCAACAGTTATGATTCAGGTGACTGGTTTAACTTTGTCGATTTCAGTAAAGAAACCAACAACTGGAACGTAGGTTTGCCGTTGGCTCAGGACAATAGTGCCAATTGGGCAACTATTGCGTCGGTCGCAACAAAATCAAATACCAAAGCCGGAGCTGATGAGATCCATTTTTCCTCTGATGTATTTAACGAGTTTCTGCAAATTCGTAAAAGCAGCCCTCTGTTTCGGCTAACTACAGGACAGGACGTGATGGACAGGGTGGGTTTTCACAATATAGGTAAAAATCTTACACCAGGCCTGATAGTGATGAGTATTGATGACGGTACAGGTTTAGCCGATTTGGATTCTGAGCATGATGCTGTGGTGGTAGTGATTAACGGCACCTCAGAGCAGCTTTCCCATAAAGTCGCGACAGCCAAAGGTTTTGTGTTACACCCTGTACAGCAAAGCTCTGCTGACAGCGCTGTGCACGATGCAGGCTTTACCGAAGCCGCAACTGAAGGCACCTTTACCGTGCCTGCCTATACAGCTGCAGTTTTTGTTAAAACTCAGAATGGCGCTCAGGGTGAAGGCTTAAAAGCGGATGCCACTATGGGCGCTGCTGATATTCCTCCGTACGGTTTAACCACTGTCTATGTGCGTGGAGCCATGAATGGCTGGGGTGAAACTGATGCAATGAGTTATGACGGTGATGGTGTTTATAGTGTCAGTATCACTGTTGCTGCAGGTGATTATGAATTCAAAGTGGCCTCTGCGGATTGGTCCACTGTCGATTTCGGCTCAGCCGCACAGCAAGTGACGTTGGGATCTGCCAAAACATTAAGCCGTGGCGCTGCTAACCTGAAAATTACTATCCCTAAAACATCCACTTATACCTTCAGTGTGAATGCTGCGGATCCGGATGCTCCGGTGATCACTGTGACTGAATACGTGCCTTATGCAGAGACCAGAGTGTATCTGCGTGGCAGTATGAACGGCTGGAGCGAAAACAACGCTCTGCAATACGACGGCGCAGGTGTGTACAGCGTAACAGTGAACCTTGCAGTGGCAGATCATGAGTTCAAAATAGCCTCAGCTGATTGGTCTACAGTAGATTTTGGTTCAGCAGATCAGAATGTCACTCTTGGCACTGACAAAAGCCTGACTAAAGGTGGTTCCAATCTGAAACTAAATATCACAGAACAGGCTGATTATAAGGTCAGTCTTAATGCCGCGGACCCGGCAGCTCCGGTGTTAAAAGTGACAAAAGCAGAGTAACCCCTGCAGCCAGTTACAGAGTAAAAAGGCCGTTTTGATAACGGCCTTTTTTATGCGGCGGCCCAGGGGCGGGGCGTGCTGAAATTTGTTATCAGCACCGGGGCTTTAACAGCACTGTAACGTCTGGATGCCGCTTCTATTCAGGCTGGAATGCATAGAAGCTTGCAACTTTGATGAAGTCAGCTAAGTTTGCATTAAATTGGAGCGCAAGCTCTGGTTCAACTACTCAAATAAATCAGGCAATCCAACAGCTTGTTTGCACCAATACAATGCAAAATTCCAACAATGCCCTGCAAAGGGGCGTCATGCCCGGAGGTGAATACGTATTCATGTTGAACATTGGCGACGATAAGTTTAACTAGTAGGGTCAGATTAATATCAATAACCAGACAGATATAAGTCTGAAACCAAAAAAACAAACAAATCCGGGGATAAGGGCATGAATAAGTTTAAGTTAAGCATACTCACCATGGCTATTGCGACTGCGGGCGTGAGCTCGTACAGCTATGCACAACAGGCCGAAGAAACAAAGAAAGCAGCTCCTGCCAAAGAAGAACAAATTGAAGTCATAGGTGTCACAGGTTTCCGTGGCAGCTTACAAAAGGCTCAGGCTGTAAAAATGAGCGAAAACTCCATCGTTGAAGTGCTGTCAGCAGAAGACATTGGTAAGCTGCCGGATACCAGCGTGGCTGAATCTTTAGCACGTTTGCCTGGTTTAGCCGGCGAGCGTCGTAACGGCCGTACCAGCGGTTTGTCTGTACGTGGTTTTAACGAAAACTACGTAGGCACTTCGTTAAATGGCCGTGAATTATTAGGTATGGGCGACAACCGTGGCGTTGAATACGACCTGTACCCATCTGAAATCGTTTCTACTGCTATGGTTTACAAAACTCCGGACGCTACGCTGATGGCGCAGGGTATTGGTGGTACTGTCGATCTGCAAACCGTGCGTCCTCTGACCGCGGAAGATACTTTTGTAGTTAACCTGAACTATGAGCAAAACGATCAGGAAGCCGGTAACCCGGATTTTGACGATCATGGTCACAAAGCCTCTATCAACTACATTGATAAATTTGTTGATGACAAATTAGGTTTTGCTCTGGTGTTGTCTTCTATTGAATCACCACGTCAGGAACAGCAGTTCCGCGGCTGGGGTTATCCTGAAGCTGCAACTACTAAAGGTGCACCTGGCGTTACAGTGCCGGACGACACTTTCATTTTAGGTGGCCATGATACTTTTACCCGTTCCGCTATGCTGGAACGTGATTCTATCGCCGCAATCTTTGAATACGATGCCAGTGATGACTTAAAAATTAAGTTTGATGCACTTTATATCGACTTCAACGAAACCGACATACGTCGTGGTCTGGAAGAAGGTATGGCCGAATGGGGCACTGGCGCTTATACAGTGACTGAAGTTGAAGGTGGTTTGGCGACCGCTGCATACCACGATGGCTTCTTCTCCGTGATCCGTAACGATGCCCGCGAACAGGATGCCAAACTGAAGACTTTTGGTCTGAACCTGGAATACAACATCAATGATGACTGGACCACTGAGCTGGATATTTCGACCGGTAAAGTTGATAAAACCATCACTGATGTGGAAAGTTACTCAGGTGTAGGCCGCGCTGGTGGCACTGGTCCGGATAACAGACCAATCACTGCCCGTTCATGGGTAATGACATCTTCTGGCGCTATGTTTGGTGCTCACCCGACTATCGCTACTGTGGATTTAACCAACCCGGCTTTAATTCGTTTAGCTGGTCCACAATCCTGGGGTGGTTCATTGGATCCGGTTCCTGAGTTCCAGAACACTGGTGACGGTTATGGCCCAACTACAGCTCAGGATGGTTTTGTGAATAAACCAATCTTCGAAGAAGAACTGGACAGCGTGCGCCTGCAATTTAATGGCGTAGTTGAATGGGGTATTTTCACTGGTCTGGAAACAGGTGTTGTGTACAAAGACCGCACGAAGAGCAAAGTGAACAACGGTGCTTACCTGACTGCTAATGTATGGCCAAATTCAGACGCTATTCCTGATGTATTAGGTGTGGCAGATTTAAGCTTTGTTGGTATTAACGGTGTACTGGCGTACGACAGTTTAGCTTTGTATAACAACGGTTATTACATCTCTACAGACGCTGCTTTCTTGGAAAACGGTCGTTTTGGTGATACCTACGAAATCAATGAAAAGATCACCACTTTATACGGTATGTTAGATATTAATACAGACGCAGGTTCTATCCCTGTGACTGGTAATATCGGTGTGCAAATTGTGAAATCTGATCAGGAAGGTTTTGGTTTTAACGCCTCCTCTGGAGCAGATCGTTACACCAATGCAATTCCTGTGTCCGGTGGTGCTGATTACACTGACGTATTACCAAGCATGAACCTGAGTTTTGAAGTGGCGGATAGCCAGTTTGTCCGTACTGCTGTATCTAAAGTGATGAGCCGCCCACGTCTGGATGACTTACGTCCAAACAGTCAGGTGACTTTTAACTTTAATGACACCAATATTCTGGATGATGATCCGTTAAACAGTGCTTTTGCTGGTAATGCAGGTAACTCTGAACTGAAGCCGTTAGAAGCCGATCAGTTCGATTTATCTTACGAAAATTATTACCATGACAATGGTTTTATTGCGGCAAGTTTCTTCTATAAAGATCTGAAAAACTGGCACCGTAACATTACCTTAATCAATGACTTCTCTGATTATTATATCCCTGGTTACCACCAGACATCAGATGAGGCTCCGGCTCCTAATACAAACGTTCCACCAGCGACTTTCTTAGGTCGTCTGGATATCCGTCAGGATGGTTTAACTGGTTTTGTTCGTGGTTATGAATTACAAGCCAGCGTACCATTTGACATCATCGATGAAGTACTGGATGGTTTTGGTTTAGTCGCCAGCGCCACCTTTATGGATGGTGAGTTAGATGACGGTGGTCGTGTACCAGGTTTATCAGAAGAGATTTATACTCTGACGGCTTATTATGAGCGTGCAGGTTTTGAAGTTCGTGTATCTGGCACTAAACGTGACCAGTTTGCAACAGAGACCCGTGGTATCAGCTTAAGTCTGGCTCCAACTGTCGATCAGGGCAGCGAGTTGTGGGATGCTCAGATTGGTTATGATTTCAGTGAATCAGGTATTGATGCGCTGGATGGTCTGCGTGTTTCATTACAAGGTCAGAACTTAACGGATGAAAAAACTATCCAGAACAACCCTGCTGACTCTCGTCAGGTCACTCAGTATCAGAGCTTTGGCCGTAACTTCCTGTTAGGCTTAAACTACAAGTTCTAATACAGGCTGAGGTTGAGTCGGCGCTGCGTTGCAGCCCGACTACTGACAAACTCTGTTTAAGACCCAGCCAGCAAGGCTGGGTTTTTCTTTAGGGAACAGGCATGACTCCAATAAAAAAAGTAGTGATTCTGGGTGGTGGTACCGCAGGCTGGCTGAGTGCTGCGCTGCTTAAAAAAGTACTGGGTGGCGTAGTCGATATTGAGCTGGTGGAATCTGATGCCATTGGCACTGTTGGGGTGGGGGAAGCTACTATTCCGCCTATTCGCTTGTTGAATCAGGTACTCGGCATTAACGAAGCAGAGTTTTTGCGTGAAACCAAAGCCACCATCAAGCTGGCGATCAAATTTGAAAACTGGCGCGCTCAAGGTGACAGTTATTATCACAGCTTTGGTGAGCCTGGTCGTAGCCTGACGTTTTGCCACTTTCATCACTTATGGCTAAGGGCGCGGCAACAATTTGGTGATATGACGCCTATCTGGCACTACGACTTAAATTACCACTGTGCTGAAGCGGGTAAGTTTGCCCCTATCACGGCAAAAGATCCTATTCTGGAGTTACCTTATGCTTATCATTTTGATGCTGGTTTGTACGCAGCATTTTTGCGTAAATTCAGTGAACCTATGGGGGTGGTGCGCACCGAAGGCATGGTGGACCAGGTCACTCAACACCACAATGGTCATATCAAAAGTTTGCTGCTCAAAGATGGCCGCGAAATTAACGGTGATTTCTTTATCGATTGCTCGGGTTTTGTCAGCTTGTTGTTGCAGCGCAAATTGGGTGTTGGTTACGACGACTGGAGTCACTTTCTACCTTGTGATCGCGCCTGGGCAGTACCGACTGAACGTTTTGAACAGACTGTACCTTACACCAGAGCCATAGCTCATGAAGCTGGCTGGCAGTGGCGTATACCGCTGCAGCATCGTAATGGCAATGGCATGGTATTCAGCAGTGCCCATTACACCGAACAACAAGCTTTGGATGTGCTGATGGGTAATCTGCAAAGTACGCCAATGGCGGATCCTAAACTGATTAAATTCAAAACCGGCCGTGCCCGTAAGCAGTGGCATCACAATGTGCTGGCTGTTGGCTTATCCAGTGGTTTTCTGGAGCCTCTGGAATCCACCAGTATTCATTTGGTGCAGTCTGGCATAGTGCGTTTGCTAAAAATGTTCCCGCATAACGGTATTGAACAAGCGACAGTGGCTGAATACAACAAACAATCCGAAGCCGAGTTTGTTTATATCCGCGATTTTTTATTGCTGCATTACCATGTGACAGAACGCACGGACAGTCAGTTCTGGCGTGATATGAGCCAACTGCAAATCCCTGATTCGCTAAAACATAAAATTGAGTTATTTCAGGCTGATGGCAGTATTTTCCGTGAACAACATGATTTGTTTCATGATGGTTCCTGGTTGCAGGTGATGTTAGGCCAGGGGTTAATGCCACGTGATTATCACCCTCTGGCAGACAGCTTCTCTGATACTCAACTAAAAGACATGCTCAGCGGCATAAAGGCGATTAAACAAGAGCCTTTGGCCAAGCTGTTTTCACATGATGAGTTTTTGCGCCGCGTTTGTGGCATTTCAGCAAAGTAATGCATTTAGCCAGACCAGCTAATGGTCTGGCTTTAGATAGGATTTTTATATGAGACCATTTCTTATTTGCCTGACTTTTGTGCTGGTGCTGGTAAGCACTGTTACGCAGGCTGCTACTTATCAGTCACATCAGCTGCAGGACAACAAGCTACAACTTCAAACCGATGAATATACCGTATCCCTGAGTTTTAAAAGCAAAGGCGCAGTTGAAGTTGTGTACCAGAAAGCCAGTATGAAACAGCTGCCGTCTTTTGCTTTGGCTGCACCTGAACAACAGCTGGCAGCGACTCTGAGTGAGCAGCCTGCTCAACTTGAATTTGCCTTAAAAGACTTCAAAGTACGCATTAATAAAGCGCCTTTTCAGTTAAGTTATTACCGTGGTACTGAGCTGGTATTGGCCGAAGAACAAGGCTTTTTTGCTCATGAAACGCTGCGTGGTTTTCGCTTTCAGCTGCAGGATGATGAAAAGCTGTTAGGCACAGGTGAGCGTGTTGTGGGGATGGACAGACGCGGTCAGCGTTTGCCTTTATACAACAAAGCCAGTTATGGCTATACCACCGAAGCACAGCAAATGTATTTTGGTTTGCCTGCTGTGATGTCGAGCAAAAAATATCTGCTGCTGTTTGATAACAGCGCCAGTGGTTTTGTCGACTTAGGTAAAACAGAAAAAGATGTACTGCAATTCGAAGCCGTAGCTGGCCGCACCTCTTACATAGTGATGGCGGCAGCTACTTATCCACAGTTGATTGAACAGTACGTCACTGTCACTGGCAAACAACCGCTGCCACCCCGCTGGGCTTTTGGTAATTTTGCTTCACGTTTTGGTTATCACACCGAAGCTGAAACCCGCGCCATAGTGGATAAATTTGCGACAGAAGATTTCCCGCTGGATGCTGTGGTGCTGGATTTATACTGGTTTGGGCCAGACATTCAGGGCCATATGGGCAACTTAGCCTGGGATAAAAAAGCCTTTCCAAACCCTAAGGGCATGATCAGTGACTTTAAAGCCAAAGGGGTTAATACAGTCCTAATCACCGAGCCTTTTGTCTTAAGCACTTCTACTCGTTGGGATGAAGCAGTCAAAGCCAAAGCCTTAGCCACAGATTTAGCTGGTAAGGCTAAAACCTTCGATTTTTATTTTGGTAACACAGGTCTGGTCGATGTGTTTTCAGAAGAAGGAACTGCCTGGTTTGAGGGTATTTACAACGAGCTGGCCGACTATGGTGTAGCAGGCTGGTGGGGCGATTTAGGTGAGCCTGAAGTGCATCCCGCGGATGCGATCCATAGCATAGGCACTGCCGATGAAATCCATAATGTGTATGGCCATCGTTGGGCTGAACTGGTGTACAAAAACCGCTTAAACATGCAACCAACACAACGGCCTATGATTATGATGCGCTCTGGTTTTGCCGGTTCACAACGTTTTGGCATGATCCCATGGACAGGTGATGTCAGTCGCAGCTGGGATGGTTTAAAACCTCAGGTGGAGTTGTCGCTGCAAATGGGCTTGTTGGGCATGGCCTATACCCACTCTGATTTAGGTGGTTTTGCCGGTGGTGAAACCTTTGACAAAGAAATGTATATCCGCTGGTTGCAGTATGGTGTATTTCAGCCTGTGTACCGGCCTCATGCGCAGGAGCAAATAGCGCCAGAGCCCGTACTGCACGATAAAGAAACCAAAGATATCCTGCGTGAGTATGTGAAATTACGTTACCGTTTATTCCCCTACAACTACAGCCTGGCTTATCAAAACAGCACTACAGGTATGCCATTAATGCGGCCGCTGTTTTTTGAAAATGAAGCGGACACCAGCTTAATTGCTAACAAAGACAGTTACTTGTGGGGCGATGCCTTTTTAGTGACGCCTGTGACCGCTGCTGGCGTGACCTCTGTATCAGTGCTATTACCTCAAGGCGTCTGGCTGGATTACTGGACAGACAAAGTCTATCAGGGTGGGCAAACTATTCAGCAGCCAACAGATTTGACGACTTTGCCTGTGCTGGTGCGTGCAGGTTCTTTTGTGCCTATGGTGGGCGCAGTGCAAAGTTTAAAAGACTACAGCAGTCGTCAGTTAGAGCTGCATTATTACCACGACTCATCAGTGAGTACGGCTAAAGGCCAAATGTATGAAGATGATGGTGTATCGCCGGATTCGTTAAAAAGCGGCCAATATGAGTTGCTGACTTTTAATGCTAAAGCAAACAATAACCTGATATTCGAATTCAACCGAACTGGCTTAGGTTATGCCGGCATGCCAAAGCAGCGTGAAGTCACATTGGTTGTGCATCAATTGGCTAAAGCTGCAGAAGTGCTGGTGAATGGCAAAACTTTGCAACGGGTTGACTCTGAAGCAGAGCTGACAGCAGGGACAGCATGGTTTGATAAGACTAAGCAGCAAGTACGACTGAAGCTGAATTGGGATCAGGCCAAAGTGAAAGTGGTGCTGCAATGACAACTATTCATCAAATAAAGGTAACGCTGCTGAGTCTGGCACTACTGGTTCCTGCGGCTCATGCTGCTCAAATTGAACATCTGGAACCTGCCTTTTGGTGGGTTGGTATGAAAGAACCCAAGCTGCAACTGATGGTGCATGCCAAGGATATTCAACAGGCTAAAGTGGAACTGAATTATCCTGGAGTCAAACTTACCGGCTTACAGAAAGTACAGAACCCAAATTATCTGTTTGTCGATTTGGAACTCAGCCCTGATGTGAAACCAGGTAATGTTGAGCTGGTGTTTAAGCAAAACGGCAAAGTAGTAACCAAGCATAACTACAGCTTATTAGCGCGCCAGCAAGGCTCAGCGCAGCGTCAGGGTTTTAGCCAGAAAGATTTAATTTACCTGATCACTCCAGACCGTTTTGTAAACGGTGATCCCACCAATGACAAAGTAAAAGGGCTAAGCGAAGGGTTAAACAGAGCGAGCCCTGGTGGCCGCCATGGTGGGGATATTGCCGGTATGCAGCAGGCTCTGCCTTATTTGCAGCAACTGGGTGTGACTCAAATATGGCCTCAGCCGCTGACAGAAAATAATAGTCCAGCCTATTCCTACCATGGCTATGCTGCTACTGATCTATACAAAATCGATCCACGTTTTGGCAGCAACAGTGACTATAAAAATTTTGTGCTGGAAGCGAAGAAACTGGGGATAGGTGTGATTCAGGACATAGTGGTGAATCACATAGGCTCGAGCCATTGGTGGTTAAAAGACTTGCCCGAAAAAAGCTGGTTGAATTACAACGCCAGTTTCCAGCCGACCAACCATGCCCGTACTACAGTGCAGGATCCTTATGCCGCCAAAATCGACGCCAAAGCTTTTGTTGATGGCTGGTTTGTTGACAGCATGCCGGATTTAAACCAGCGCCATCCATTGTTAGCGACTTATCTGATCCAGAACTCAGTCTGGTGGGTGGAGTACGCGAACTTATCCGGTATTCGTGAAGATACCTACTCTTATGCTGACAAAGACTTTTTGACCCAATGGTCGAAGCGCCTGATGACCGAATACCCGAATTTTAATATTGTCGGCGAAGAGTGGAGTGCAAACCCTGTTGTGGTGTCGTATTGGCAGAAAGGCAAACAAAACTCAGACGGTTATCAGTCTTCCACACCCAGCATGATGGATTTTCCGCTGTATTACGCCTTGCTTGCGGCGCTGACCGAAGAGGAAGCCTGGGATAAAGGTTGGGTCAAACTCTATGAGGCTTTGGGTAACGATGTGATCTATCCGGACCCAACCAACTTAGTCTTGTTTGAAGGTAATCACGACACCGCGCGGCTGTTTTCGTTACTAAATGAAGATAGAGATTTGTATCAGATGGCGATGATTTATCTGCTGACAGCGCCTCGTATTCCGCAGTTGTATTATGGCACTGAAATTCTGAAACAAAGCCCAAAACAACGTGATGATGGTTTAGTGCGCAGTGATTTCCCGGGTGGTTGGGCGGGTGATACCGTTAATGCTTTTACTGGCAAAGGCTTAAGCAAAGCTCAGTTGCAGGCGCAACAACTGGTCAAAACACTGGCCAACTATCGCAAAAACAACACAGTGCTGCAGCAAGGGCTGATGAAACATTTCAGCCCTGTGGATGGTATTTACAGCTATGCCCGTTATCAGGACAAGGCACAGCTGTGGGTGTTTTTTAATAAAAATGCCGAAGCCAAAACTGTCGATTTAAACCGCTACTCAGAGTTAATGCCAGCCAATGCTCATTTTATTGATGTGCTGACAGGCAAAACCATCAGCGCTAAAGGCAAACTGGAATTGCCCGCTCGTGGCAGTCTGATGCTGCAACTTCAATAAGGCAAAGGCGGGATTTTTAGTAGTTTTAACAAGAAATTACGACCAGCCCGCAGCAATGGATAGCTAAAGCGGGCGCGGCCGGCAGACTGAAACCACCATAACCAGAGTCTGTTGCGCCAGTTTGGAGTAGTTAATGAGGCCAGCAACTGCAACACCTCTGCACCTTTTAACCAGCGCCCGTCCACCCGCAGTAACATGCTTTGATTAACAATCAAGTTCTGGTGCTGCAACTCAGCCAGCAACAGCGGAGCCTGCTCAGGTAAGTCCCGTGCGTCGAGCAGTGTCAGTTCACCAAACTGCTGTTGCAGACGCTGTGCTGCGACGAAGTTCCGGCATAATGGGCAATCGCCGTCGTAAATCAGTAATAGCTGCTGCATAAGTGCCTTGTGATCAAAACAGCCACTTTAACGGAAAACTGCTGGCGGGGGAGCTTTGGCGATAAAATAGCCGTATTTAATTGGCGAAACAGCAACACAGGGTTAAACTAGTAAGTAGTTTAATTTCTGGTCGCCAGATCAGATGGAGTTTGTGATGATCAACAATGTCAGCCCGGGTTTTATTCCGTCAACACCAACAGTAAATCCTGCAGCTGCACCCAGTTCAGGTGCGACTTCCGGCACTAGCAGTACTTCAGCATCTACCAGCAAAAAAGCAGAACTGGAATTTAGCCCTGGCCGCAATTCAGCCAAAGATTATTCTGCCGTGCAGCAAAGTCTGGCCAAAGGCAAAGGTGCAGTGGAAACGGCACAAGCGGCCACTACGGATATTAAAGACTCCCTGGTTAAGGTGCGTGATGTTGCGACTAAGCTGGCAGATGATTCGTTAGCCGCACCAGAGCGTGAAAAATTACAGAAAGAGTATTCAGCTTTGCGCTCTGGTATTGAAAAGTCACTGGAAGGGGCTAGTTATAAAGGTGCTGATGGTGGCAAAGGTGTGAACTTGCTGACAGACAAAGACAGCACTAAATTGACTATCAATAGTTATGGCAGCCAATCTGAACTTAGCAGCAGTAAGTTGGATAAAGGTCTTGGTTTACCGGAAAAAATTGGTTCAGCGGCAGAAGCCCGTGAACTATTAAATGGTAAAGAGGGCAAAGCCAGCGCTTTAGCTTCTGCGGAAAAATCAGTCAACGAAAGCTCAGAGCGTTTAGCAAAAGACGATAAAAAACTCAAAGCACAGTTAGAAACTGCCACTGCAGTTAGTAAAGCTGCCGCCAGTCTGGAGTCTGAGCGTACAGGGGGTCGTAACTCAGCCCGTGCGGCCCCGGATGAAGAAAGCAGAGCCGCGTTATTAAAGCAGGCCGAGGAAACCCGTCAGCAACTGAAGCAGCAGACTATGGGTATAGGCAATAAAGAGCAAGGCGCCCGTTCTTTACTGAGTTTGTTCAGTTAAGCCGGTCTGATGCGCAGTCCACTGGATCTGTATCGTAATACCCGCCTTTTAGCGTCGAACACCAAAGCCCTGGAGGGCCAGGTGTTTCGTCGTGTCTTGTATCAGCTTGAATTGGCTGCAGCGGGTTCTGAACTAGAGCAAACCAAAGCCTTGGCCGATGTTCGGGTGCTGTGGCTGACAGTGTTAGGTCTGGTGACTGATCCTGACAGTCATTTGGCCTTACCCTTGCAGAAGGGCTTAGAGCAGCTGGCCTCAGCTGTGATTGCCGAATTAGATTTGCCTGTTGCAGA
>JAHIWM010000039.1 GCA_018815765.1 Gammaproteobacteria bacterium
ACTTGCCGGTGCTGCAAAACCTGGTGCAGGCTCAGGCCGATTTACTCTATGGCGGCAAAGCACAACTCTATTTGATCAGTAAATTTGGCTTGGTTGTGGCGAGCAACAGATTCCCTGACAAATTAGGCCAGCCGTTGAAAACTCTGGATGCTGATTTAGCCGCGCATTTACAGCAACAGCAGGCTGGGGTTAGTTTGTATAAAGACTCAATGCTGGTGACTCAGCCTATTCAACTCGACAGTACAGAGTCGCTCTGGAAAGTGGTAGTGGCAGTGCCGGAAGCCACAGCTTTGGCTATGGCAACTCAACTGGCGAATCAGCTGAATGAAGACTCAGCCCAAACCACGCAAAGCATGATTGGTTTAGGTCTGGTGCTGTTATTGGCTTTTGTGCTGTTGATGGCTCTGGGATTAAAAACTGCGACAGCACCCATTTTACAGATGAGTGTGCTGATGAAAGAACTGGCTGGATCTGAAGGTGATTTAACCCGGCAGTTAAAACAAAGCCAACATCAGGAACTGAATGATATGGCTGATGGTTTTAATATGTTTACAGCAAAATTGCGCTCTATGATCAATAACTTAAAAGAGTCCTCCAAGTTAATGCAATACCAGTCGGAGCAAATGGTCAAAACCACAGATCAAACCAATAGTTCGGTCAGTATTCAGGCCAGTGAAATTCAGAATGTCGCTTCTGCTATGCATGAAATGTCAGCAACAGCCCATGAAGTGGCTAATCTGGCTAGCAGTACAGCACAAGGTGCACAGCAATCACTGGAAGCTTTAACCTCGGCCAATCAACTATTTCAGAATACGGTGGAAGCATTTAAAGCTGTGTCTGTTGAATTTAACCACACCAGTCAGGGCGTGAATGAAGTGGCGCAAAGCAGCCAGAAAATTAATGGCATTATTGATGTGATCCAGGCCATAGCGGAACAAACCAACTTACTGGCATTAAATGCTGCTATTGAGGCTGCGCGGGCAGGGGAGCAAGGCCGTGGTTTTGCTGTGGTTGCAGACGAAGTAAGGTCCTTAGCTGCCCGCACTCACAGCTCTACTGATGAAATTAAAAACCTGATCCACGCTTTGCAGCAACAAGTGGCTGCCGCCGTCCAACAAATTCACACCAATACAGCCAAAGTGACCAGTACTTTGCAGGAAGCCGAAAGCTCGTACGAGAAGTTATCTATGGCCACTCAAGGCATTTCCAGTATAGCGGACAACGCTTTTCAGGTCGCTTCAGCGGCGGAAGAGCAAAATCAGGTCAGTGAAGAAATTAACCGTAATATCACAGCCATAGATGATGCTACGAAAGCACTGCATCAACTAGCCAAACAAAACCTGTTGATCAGCAAAGAAATCGACAGCATCACAGGAGCTATGGATGCTCAGCTGGCGCAGTTGCGTTGTTAAAGCTTGAGACGAAGAGAAAAGTACTTGTGTTGGTTTTTATTTAGTTTTTATAGTGGGGGTGTATTCAAGTGATTGGATACTCTATTGGAAAGTAACAGCTGAGGCTGTGTGACCTGTTGTTGAATAAATACCAATGAGATATTAAAAATAGAAGCCTTGAGTTTGCAGCTGAAGGATTTCATGTAGAAAGGGAATTCAAAAATGACTAAAACATCGGGCTGGTTGCAGCTGGAAGATAAAGGCCGTGATTTTCCGTTTTATAACGCCATACCTGTTGGCTTAACCCCAAACCAATGGCTGCTGCTGATATGCGCAGTGGCTGCAGGTTTGGCTGCTCTTATTGGTTTTTCCCCTTGGTTTACCGGAGATGTTGCAGCTTTTATTCCGGCCGCACTTTTTGTGTTAATTCCGCTGGGTACTTTGTATCTGCTTAGCGGCCACCAGCTTCAAGCCTTATTTTATAAAGTAGGATGGCGGGAACTGCGGCTAATGCTGGGTTTTGCCTTGCTGAATCTACTGGTCACTTTTTCTGTCGCTTTGCTGGTCGAAAATTTTTGGACTACAGAGTCCAACCCTGCCGTTGTGCAGCTCAAAGAGGCCTCTAGCTATCAACAGGTATTGTTTTATCTGCGCACTTTTATCCAGCTGATTGGCGAAGAGCTGTTTACCATTTTGCCTTTTCTGGCGTTGATCTGGTTATTGACTAGCTGTTTTCAATGGCCCAGAGGCCAAGCTATTTTCGCTGCATGGATACTAACCGCGATTTTATTTGCCCTGATCCATTTGCCCACCTATCACTGGAACCTGCTGCAGTGTTTAGTCATTATTGGTTCGGCCCGTCTGGTGTTGACACTGGCTTATATCAAAACCAAAAACCTTTGGGTTTGCTCTGGCGCCCATATTATCAACGACTGGACGCTATTTACTCTGGCAATAGTGGGGCAAAAAGTGGCTGTGTCCTGACTTAGTGGGATCTAAGCAACAGGCTTTATGAAAAAGGTTTTATCCTAGACCCGATCAGTAAAACAAAGTCTTTGGTACTGACGGATTAAGGGCTGTAAAAGTCAGAAGAGTTGTTTAAGAAACTGTTTAGTAAGTATTGGAGACAGATTACTTGTCTTGAGGTTAAATTGGGGTCTAAAGTTGCAAGTAATAGCGTCAGAAAAGGAAATGTATGAGAAAGCCTAGAGTTTTCATAGCTTCTGCAGTTGAAAGCCTTGATGTTGCAGAGGCAATTAACGTTAATTTGGATCATGAGACTGAGCCAACAGTATGGAGGCACGGCTTCTCATTGTCTCTAACGGCAATTGACTCTTTGGTGAAAATGGCGGAATCAATGGACTTTGCCATTTTTATTTTCACTCCTGATGATGTTGCAAATATCCGAGACGAGCAAAAGCACGTAACTCGCGATAACATCGTATTTGAATTAGGGTTATTCGTCGGCACTTTAGGCAAAGATAGATGTTTTATCGTTAAGCCTAGAGACGCAGATTTACATTTACCTACAGATCTCTTAGGTCTTACACCCGCAGACTACAATGGGTCCCGAACTGATGGTAATTTGGAAGCTGCAGTTAATAGTCCTTGTGCACTTATCAAAAAAGAAATAACGAAACTTGGCGTATTGTCACAAGATTTAGATGTTCCCAAAAAATCGCGCAGGAAAGTCGATTATGACTATGTTTTAGGGGATGCTGAACATCGTCTTTTAGCTAAAGTACTTGAAAGTCACGCAAGTTCACCAGATGGTATTTCGGTTTTGAATACGTTTAACAGCATAAAAGGTGTAAACGAAGGGTTGTTAAGTTTGGCTTCGATCAAGCTTGAAAGGTTAGGATTTTTGGATAGGAGCATAGCGGTAGATGAGTATCATGAGTACTATGCATTTTCTATAACATCTGATGGTATAGATTATTTACTTGAAAATGAGGAATTACTCCATAAACCTAGTCCGCAAGTCCAAGGTCCCGGCTATAAGCCATTTTAACGTTTCAAAGTGGCGGTTCATGGCATTGGTTGGTATCTAGTAAATCTTTAAGGAAATGACACCTTAATGTTGAGTTTTGTCGGTAATTAGAATAATGAAAGGCACCATCGGCGCCTTTCAGATTAAAAAAAGAAATCAAATCAACCCATCAAAACTTCAGCACCACAGATTCCAGCGGCGCCAGTTCGATTTGCACTGACGCTGCATCAGCTGTCACTTTTAAAGCCGCTTTACGTTCAGATAGCAGATCCTTGAGCTCATAGTCGCCAGCACCTAATTGCCATTGTTGCAGCAAATCTGTAGGCAGCTTCAGGGCGAAGCTTGTGGCCGTGGTGGCGAAGTTGCTGGCCACTATCACTTTGGTTTTTTCGTTAAAACGGGCGAAGGCGTAAGTTTTATCGCTATAACCTTGTGTGGCTTTGTTGATGTTATGCAGCTCCTGGTAAGCACCGTTAAATACAGCTTCTGTTGCCGATAAGGTCATTAATTTGGCGTAAAACTCACGCAGTTGCTTTTGTTCTGCCGTCAGTTTGCCACCATCAAATTTGCCGTCATTGAGCCAGTTTTGATGAGCGGGTACGCCTGCGTAGTCAAAAATAGTAGTGCGGCTTGGGTCACCAAAACCAGAATCTAAAGCTCCGGCTTCACCGACTTCCTGACCAAAATACAACATAGTAGGAGAGCTGCTGATCAGGGCCGACACCACCATAGCGGGTTTGGCTTTGTTGGCATCACCGGCAAATTCAGGCGCAGCAATACGTTGCTCGTCGTGGTTCTCTAAAAAGTGCAGCATATGGTGTTCAATATCCGCCATGCCTTTTTGCACGCTGGCAATAGCATCAGTACTGCCTTTGCCTTGCATCACCAGCTTTAAGCTGTCGTACATTTCCACTTTGTCGTACAGGTAATCCATTTTGCCGAGGCGAATATAGTCGCGGTATAGGGTGGGGTTATAGACTTCTGCCAATAAAAAGGCATCTGGGTTCTTGGTTTTTATGCTGGAGTTTAAAAAGCTCCAGAATTCGACCGGCACCATTTCAGCCATATCAAAACGGAAACCATCTACGCCTTTATCCAGCCAGTAGAAGGCGATATCGCGAAATTTCAGCCAGGAATTAGGCACGTCTTTGCCCTGCCAGAAGGCTGCGTGTTCTTGCACTGATTTATCGGCGAAGTCGGCAGGTAAGCGATCAAAATCGTAGCTGCCGTCTGGTTTAACACCGTAGTTTACTTTAACGGTTTCATACCAGTCGTTAAAATCTGGCTGAGCTAAACGTGAGCCATTGCCTGTCCATTTCGCCGGGTTTTCTGCAAATTTTCCGTCGCTCAGTGGATGCGTTTCGCCACCCAAAGCCTGATAACCGTTTTGTGCTACTGGTACCTGAAACGGCTGGCCAACCACGTAATAGAAGTTATTGTCGCGTTTGTATTCCACGCTGGTGTCGTCATTGGCACCAAAATCTTCAATGCCAGCAGGTTTATCTAAGGACTGATAATGCCGTGCCACATGGTTTGGCACTATATCAATAATGACTTTTAAACCTTGGGAGTGTGTGCGGTGTATCAGCGCCTGAAATTCCTGCAGTCGTTTGGCCGGATCCACTGCTAAATCCGGGTTGACACTGTAATAGTCTTTGACCGCATAAGGAGAACCAGCGCGGCCTTTGACTACATCCGGGTCATCTTGGCTTATGCCATAAGCGCTGTAATCACGGATCACTGCATGGTGCAAAATGCCGGTGTACCAAACATAACTTGCACCCAGCTCTTTAATGCCTTTCAGTGCAGCTTCGTTAATATCGTTAAACTTGCCGACACCGTTTTGTTCTATCGTGCCCCAGGGCTGATTTGTGCTGTTGCTATTGCCGAATAAGCGGGTGAACATCTGATATACCACTACTTTTCCCGTTGGCTGTTCGGCTTGTGGTTTTATCGGCGCTGGTTGTTCTGCCGTTTTTTTTACTTCAACTGATGGGGTCTGGTTTTGCACTGGCGCTTTACCGCAGGAAGCCAATACAGATAAAGCAAAGGCGCTGAACAGCCATGTTTTGATCGGGCTGCTTTTGGCATAAATAGGAAATTGCATCGTCGTCTGTTTCCATATCGTTTTTCCTTATGCTAACACAGCCACTCTGTCTGGCTTTTTTACTGCATACGTTTTCATAACCAGAGCATTTAAAGAGTCTGTTGGCTATTTAGCTTCTATCCGCTTTAAACGCTGGATAAAGCGATCTATATGCTCTTCGTCTTTAGCATCTATATGATATTTCTGGTGAAAGCCTAAAGTGACAGTCACTTCATCGGCCACAAAATACAAATCGTAGCCATCAAAACCACTGGCAATGGTCATGCCGTCCAGTTCAAAACCTTTACCAAAAGTGGTGTCCACTGCCACCCCTTGTTGCTCCACTTTGCTAAATACTTTCATCAGTAATTTAGTGTCTATTAAATTTTGCATAAGTTTTCCTGAGTAGCCGCGCTCTTTTGCGTTGCGGCGATTAATAAAGGTATAGTGCGGTTACGAATAAAAGGAGTCCACGGATGCAAATAACTAAAAAAACATTACTTATCAACGCCTTTTCTATCACCGCTACTATTACAGTCAGTCTTGCTTCATGGTCTGTTTCTGCTGCACCAAGCCCGGCGCAACTGCAGTTTTTTGACCAGTTAAAAGCCCTTTGTGGTAAAGCTTTTGCTGGCAAAACTACAGTGGATAACCAACCAAGCCCGGCTTTTAGTGGCGATATGGTGATGCATGTACGCGATTGCAGCGACACACAAATTCAGCTGCCTTTTGTCGTTGGTGAAAACCGCTCCCGCACCTGGATTATTACCAAAACCTCCACTGGCTTGCAGTTGCAGCACCAACATAAACACGAAGATGGCACAGATGACCAGTCTACTCTGTACGGTGGTCATACGACCAGAACTGGTTGGGCTGAAGCTCAGAGTTTTCCTGCTGATGACTATTCAAAAGACCTTTTTATCAAAACCAAAACACCGCAATCAGTCGGTAATACCTGGCATATGTACTTATACCCGAATGACAGTTTCAGCTACCGCTTAACCCGCGAAGGCCGTGAATTTCGGGTTGATTTTGATTTAACCAAAGCTATTGCTTTGCCAAAAGCCAACTGGGGTGCTGGAAAATAATCCAATTGACGGCGAAATCACCGCTAATGGGGCAAAAACTGCGATAACTGCTCTGGTCAGTCGAAGCGCGCTTGGTTAGTATCGAAGAGTCCGTTTATATAGATAAACAAAACAATAATAATCCGGGAGTGTTATGAGACCACAATTTTGGTTTTCAGCCACAACGCTGACCGTGATGGCCGCTTTAACCTTAACAGCTTGTTCTAAACCAGCTGAACAGGAACAAACAGCCAGCACTGCAGCAGTTGAACCTGCCAAAGCAGCTACAGCTTTGGTTGGGACTGAGTTCAACTCAGCCTACAAAGACTACTTAAAAACTCTGGCTTCTGATGAATTTCAGGGCCGTATGCCTGCAACCCCAGGCGAAGAAAAAACCATTAACTTTATCTCCGAGCAATTTAAACGTATTGGCCTCAAAGGTATTAATGGTGACAGTTACTTACAGCCTGTGTCTTTAGTGCGTATTGATCCTAAAGAAGTGTCTGGCCTGAAATTGGCGGGCGACAAGCTCAATGCTGAACTGAAATACAAAGAACAAATGATGGCTTGGACCACGCAAGTGACGGAACAGGTTGAAGTCAAAGACAGCGAGCTGGTGTTTGTCGGTTACGGCATAGTAGCGCCGGAATACGACTGGAACGACTATGAAGGTCTGGACGTCAAAGGCAAAACCGTAGTGATGTTTGTTAACGATCCGGGTTTTGCCACTAAAGATCCAAATCTCTTTACCGGTAATGCCATGACTTATTACGGTCGCTGGACTTATAAATACGAAGAAGCGGCCCGTCAGGGCGCTGCGATGGCCTTGATTATCCACGAAACTGAACCTGCTTCTTATGGCTGGCAGGTGATAGCGGGTGGTTCGCCTACTAAGTTTGATCTGATTAATCCAAATAAAAATATGGACAGATCCAAAGTAGAAGGCTGGCTGACGACTGAATCGGCGCAGCAATTGTTTGCCTCTATGGGTACCGACATTGAAACTATGCGTCAAAAAGCCTTGAGCAAAGACTTTGCACCAGTGCCTATGGGCGTAACAGCTTCGGTTTCAGTGAAAAACAATATCAGTGAACTGACGTCAAACAATGTGATGGGTTATATCGAAGGTTCAGAAAAACCAGACGAAGTGGTGCTTTATATGGGCCACTGGGATCACTTAGGTGTGGATTTCTCTAATCCAAAAGACAAAGTCTTTAACGGTGCACAAGACAACGCCAGCGGCACTGCTGCTGTGATTGCTTTAGCCGAACATTTTGCCAAACAACCTAAACCAAAACGTTCAGTGGCTTTCCTTGCGGTAACGGCTGAAGAACGTGGTTTATTAGGTTCAGCCTGGTATGCCGCTCATCCGGTATTTCCGCTGCAAAAAACTGTCGCCGGTATCAATATGGACGTGATGAACGTCTATGGTCCGATGAAAGATATGGTAGTGGTTGGCCATAACAACTCAGAGCTGGAAAGTTTATTAACTAAATACACTGAACAGCAGGGCCGTTATGTGGCGCCTGAGCCAAGTCCTGAGCATGGTTCATTCTATCGCTCAGACCACTTCAATCTGGCCAAAGTTGGCGTGCCTATGTTGTACGCTAAAGGTGGTATCGACAGTTTTGAACATGGCAAAGAGTGGGGCGCAGCCCAGAAGAAAGACTACAACGTGTGCTGTTACCATAAAGCCGCTGACGAATTTAAAGACAGCTGGGATTTACGGGGTGTGCAGCAGGACATGAATGTGTTTTATCAGGTAGGTGCTGATCTTGCCAATTCAGAGCAGTGGCCAAACTGGTTTGAAGGCCGTGAGTTTCGCGCAATTCGCGACGCTTCTTTAGCCAGCAAATAAATGAAAATGGGGTCAGATCACATTGTTAACGGTTAACAATGTGATCTGACCCCATTTTTTTAAGAGGGAAATCTATGAATAAGTTAG
>JAHIWM010000040.1 GCA_018815765.1 Gammaproteobacteria bacterium
ATAAAAATGGCGACCAGCACCAGACGTAGAATAGCTAACACAAAAAAGGCCCCTGTATTTTACAAGGGCCTGAGTATAACGGTTTTGAATAGAAAGTCTGGTTTGATCAGCTTACTATTCCGTAGTATCGCCAGCCACTTCGCCGGTTAACAGCTCATCGATGCGCTGTAAACCACGAGGTAACTTATTACCACGACGACCCCGCTCACCTATGTAATGCGCTAAATCATCCACCTTGATGGTCATTTTGCGTTTACCCGCCACTAAAGTCACAGCTGTGGCGGCTGGCACTACGGTTAAGAGTTTCAGATACTCTTCACGACTGGCGGCGCGGGCTGATGGAATAGACAATATCTTATTGCCTTTACCTTTGCTCAGCTGTGGCAAATCAGCCACAGGGAACACCAGCATCCGGCCTTCAGTACTAATCGCCACTACTAAATCCGTTTCCGGATTTTTAATAGGAATAGGGCTTAATACTTTAGCGCCGGTCGGCAGACTCAATACAGCTTTACCGGCTTTATTGCGGCTGACTAAATCGGCGAAGGTGCCAACAAAACCATAACCGGCATCACTGGCCAGCAATAACTTCTGGCTATCTTCTGCCATCAGTACATGCTCAAAGTTCTCCCCTGCCACCAGAGTAAAGCGGCCTGTTAAAGGCTCGCCCTGACCACGGGCTGAAGGTAAATCGTGGGCTTCGGCGGCAAAGGCACGACCTGATGAATCGATAAAGGCGGCGTATCTGTTGCTTCGTCCAGAAGCGGCCGCTTTAAAGCCATCCCCTGCTTTGTATTGCAGGCTGTTGCCGTCGATATCATGACCTTTGGCGCAGCGCACCCAGCCTTTTTCTGACAGCACTACAGTGACAGGCTCACTTGGCAGTAATTCTTTTTCGCTTAAGGCTTTGGCTTCTTCACGCATCACTATTGGGCTTCTGCGGTTGTCGCCATATTTTTCAGCATCCGACAGCAGCTCTTCACGAATAAGCTTGGTCAGCTTTTTCTCTGAACCTAAAATGCCTTCTAAGTAGTCACGCTCTTTTTCCAGCTCGGCTTGTTCGCCGCGGATTTTCATCTCTTCAAGCTTAGCTAAGTGACGTAACTTTAATTCCAGTATGGCTTCAGCCTGACGTTCGGTAATACCAAAATGTGCCATTAACACAGGTTTTGGCTGATCGTTTTCGCGGATAATTTTAATCACTTCGTCGATGTTTAAAAACGCGATCAACAACGCCTCTAATACATGCAAACGATCCAGCACTTTATCTAAGCGGAACTGCAGACGACGACGCACAGTGTCGCGGCGGAACACCAGCCATTCAGATAAAATTTCCAGTAAGTTTTTCACCCGGGGCCGCTGATCCAGGCCCAGAATGTTTAAATTCACCCTATAGCTTTTTTCCAGATCCGTGGTAGCAAACAAATGCGCCATCAGCTGTTCAACGTCTATGCGGTTTGAACGTGGCACTATCACAATACGGGTTGGGTTTTCATGATCAGATTCATCACGCAAATCACTGACCATAGGCAGTTTTTTCGCGTTCATCTGAGCGGCAATCTGTTCCAGCACTTTCGAACCAGAAGTCTGATGCGGCAAGGCGGTGATAATAATGTCGCCATCTTCAAGCTGATACAAACCACGCATCTTAATGCTGCCACGGCCTGTTTCATAAATGGCCTGCAGTTCGTGCGCCGGGCTGATAATTTCAGCATCAGTCGGATAATCCGGGCCCTGAATATACTGCATCAGATCCGGGATTGTCGCTTTCGGGTTATCCAATAGAAAAGCGGTAGCATTAGCGACTTCACGGGCGTTATGCGGCGGAATATCTGTCGCCATACCTACAGCTATACCTGTGACGCCATTGAGCAGAATATGCGGTAAACGCGCAGGTAAAGTGCGGGGCTCGTCCATAGTGCCGTCAAAGTTTGGCACCCAGTCCACAGTGCCTTGCCCCAGCTCGTTTAGTAACACTTCGCTGAAACGGGACAACTTGGCTTCGGTATAACGCATGGCAGCGAAGGACTTTGGATCGTCCGGCGCACCCCAGTTCCCCTGACCATCGACTA
>JAHIWM010000041.1 GCA_018815765.1 Gammaproteobacteria bacterium
AGAAACTCCGTGTTGCGGCAAAGAATTCAAATACCCTATCACAATTCACGCCAGGCGCTCAAATATCCATAGGTATAAGCTGATATAGATCAATGGGATCGAAGATGGCATAAAACAAGTGGTGTGGTGAAATCAGCTATCAGGCGCAATAGAGACAGGCAAACAAATACAAAAAAGCCGGTAAAAACCGGCTTTTGCTTCAATCCTAAAAGGCAGGATTAAGAACGAGCCGCCAGTTCAGCTTGCTGTACTAAATAATCTTCGTAAGTACCAGCGAAGTTACGTACACCGCTATCCGTCATTTCAACGATGCGGGTCGCCAGTGAGGATACAAATTCACGGTCGTGGCTGACAAAAATCAGCGTGCCTTTGTACATTTCCAGCGCCATGTTTAAGGATTCAATAGATTCCATATCCAAGTGGTTGGTAGGTTCATCCATAACCAGAATATTTGGCCGTTGCAGCATCAGCTTACCAAATAACATCCGGCCTTTTTCACCACCTGATAACACCCGTGTTGGCTTGGCAATGTCGTCTTGTGAAAACAATAAACGGCCTAAAATACCACGGATAGCCTGTTCATCATCTGAAGGTTGTTTCCACTGGCTCATCCAGCTAAACAGCGTCATATCTTTTTGAGCGCCCTCAAACTCGTATTCATGGTCCTGAGCGTAATAACCAATATTGACGTTTTCAGACCATTTCACTAAGCCTTTTTCAGCGGTTAAATCGCCAACCAGACATTTTAAGAAAGTGGTTTTACCAATACCGTTGGTACCGAGGATCGCCACCTTCTCACCGACTTCAATCGTCAGATCAAGGTTTTTCAGAACGTGCAGATCATCAAAGCTCTTGTTTAATTCAGTCACTTCTAAAGCTAAACGGTACAGCTGCTTTTGCTGATCAAAACGGATAAACGGGTTTACCCGGCTGGAGGCTTTTACTTCAGACAAGGTAATTTTATCAATTTGCTTAGCACGTGATGTCGCCTGACGCGCTTTAGAAGCGTTGGCAGAGAAACGACTCACGAAAGTCTGCAGTTCAGCAATTTGAGCTTTTTTCTTGGCGTTATCAGACAATAAACGTTCACGCGCCTGAGTCGCAGCCGTCATGTATTCATCGTAGTTACCTGGGTAAACACGCAGCTCGCCGTAGTCTAAGTCAGCCATATGAGTACAAACGCTGTTTAAGAAGTGACGGTCGTGCGAAATAATAACCATGGTGCTGTTACGTTCAGCCAACACTTCTTCTAACCAACGGATGGTGTTGATATCTAAGTTGTTGGTTGGTTCGTCAAGTAACATGATTTCCGGGTCAGCAAATAACACCTGAGCTAATAACACCCGCAGTTTCCAGCCCGGTGCGATGGAGGACATTAAGCCAAAATGCTGTTCAACCGGAATACCTACGCCAATTAATAATTCGCCGGCACGGGATTCAGCGCTGTAGCCGTCCATTTCGCCAAAAGCGACTTCTAAATCGGCAACACGCATACCGTCTTCTTCGCTCATATTTGGATCAGCGTAAATACGGTCACGTTCTTCTTTCACTTTCCACAGCTCAGCGTGGCCCATGATCACAGTGTCAATGACAGTGTATTGCTCAAAGGCAAACTGGTCCTGGTGCAACTTAGCCACTCGGTGGTTAGGTTCAACAAAAATGTTACCACCACTTGGGTCTAACTCTTTGCTGAGGATCTTCATAAAGGTTGATTTACCGCAACCGTTGGCGCCAATCAAACCATAGCGGTTGCCGTCGCCGAATTTAACGGAGATATTTTCAAAAAGCGGCTTAGCGCCAAATTGCATCGTAATATTTGCGGTAGAAATCACAGTGTTTTTGATCCAACAAAGAGTCATATATAAGCTGCGTCATTGGCATTTCACCTTCTGACACAGCCCCAAAAATAGCGCGCCACTATACGCTTTTTCGGCGCTAAACTCAAAGTATCTCTGTGTTTTATGACAAATTTGCCAGAGCTTGGTAGAGGCTAGCCAAAACGTCTTCCTAAAGCGATACAAACCACGACCACGAAAGCCAATATCCAGTGGATCCATTGCAGTGGCTCGCCAAGCAATAGCGCACACAACGCCAGCCCGCTAAAAGGCGATAACAGCTGCAATTGACTGACTTTCGCTATGCCGCCAATAGCTAAGCCTTTGTACCAGCAGAAAAAACCAATAAACATGGAAAACACTGACAGATACCCCAGCGCCAGCCAGGATTGCAAAGACACAGCCGCATAATCAGGCTGATAAGCCCAAACCCAAGGCAGCAATACCGGAATCGACATCACCAGCGCCCAGCAGATCACCTGCCAGCTGCCCAGTTCTTTGGATAAAATAGCCCCTTTGGCATAACTAAAACCGCATAAAAAACTCGCTAACACCAGATAACCATCAGCGAGCTGAAAAGGGCCAGTACTGTGCTGTAACGCGTAAAGCGCAACACAAGCGGCCCCCAGCAGTGCAAACAACCAAAAGCCAATTCGTGGCCATTGTTTAGTTAAATAAGCGCCAAAAAAGGCAGTAAAAAGTGGCATCACACTGGTCACCAGAATGCCGTGACTGGCTCCAACCTGTTGCAAAGCCAAAGCTGATAACACCGGGTAAGCAAACACCGAACCCAAAGCCACTAAAGCTAAGCCCTGCCATTGTTTTGCTGTAGGTAATTTTTGCCTTGTGATCAGTAGCAGTATTAAAGCCAGGAGCGCCGCTATCAAAGCCCTGCCCGCGCCGACAAAAACCGGCGGCATATCAAGCACTGCCATCCGGGTTGCTGGTAAACCAGCTGAGAACATCAACATGCCTAAGCTGCCAAACCATAAGCCTTGCACCAGTGGCTTTTGCCAAAAAGACAAGCTGCTTTGATCTTGTGGTGAAACAGAGACTACGGACATAACAAATACTCCCATAAGCGGCTGGACAGTCAGCCAACTTCAGTTAGTATACAAAGCTATGAACCATGACAATCAGGACGGTTATCGACAAAGACTACTGAACTGTACAGGTGAAAATCCCATGACAATTGCACTAGCGCAGTGGCAGCTGGATAAAGCCAGCAAAGCGAGTTTTAGCAGTCAGCTTTATCTGCAGGCACAGCAAGCCATCCAATCCGGCCGCTGGGTTGCAGGTGCCCGACTGCCTTCAATCCGACTTTTAGCTGCACATTTAGAGATCAGTAAATTTACCGTGTCTGAGCTGTATGAAAAACTCTCTGCCGCTGGTTTTGTCCGCTCTCAGCCTGGCAGCGGGGTTTATGTCAGTCGTTTAACAGAGCAGCAACAGCAGCTGGAATCCAGCGCCAGCCAAAGTAGCAGACAGCAGGATGTCGCTTTGATGCGTCAGACTTTGCTGAGAGAACCTCATTGGATCAAAGCATCAGCGGGTTGGTTATCACCGGATTGGATGCCGGATCAGGAAATACGCCAGGCGATGCGTGATTTAGCGCGTCAGCCTCAGTCTTTGACTGACTATGGCCCGGCTCAGGGCTACTTCCCTTTGAGGCAGTATTTCACCCAGCGTTTATCGCAGTTATCTATTGCCACAGAACCAGCCCATATTCTGCTGACCTATAGCGCCTCACATGCCCTTGATTTAGTGTTTCGTTTGCATCTGAAACCAGGCGATTGGGTGATGGTGGACGATCCGGGCTTTTATAATTTCTTTGCTTTGCTGCGTTTGCATCAGGTGCAGCTCCTGGTGGTGCCACGTACGAAAGAAGGACCGCATTTAGTTGTAATGCAGCAACTGGTGCAGCAGTATCAACCCAAAGCCTAT
>JAHIWM010000042.1 GCA_018815765.1 Gammaproteobacteria bacterium
ATATCCATCGATAGCACCGCCAGCTATCAGCGTTAGCGCCAGTTATCCTGGAGCTTCTGCCCGTACTCTGGAAGATACGGTTACCCAGGTTATAGAGCAAAAAATGAAAGGTCTGGATGGCCTGATGTATATGTCATCCACTTCTGAGTCCAATGGTTCTGTCACTTTAACTTTAACCTTCAGTGCCGATACTAACCCGGATATAGCTCAGGTTCAGGTGCAGAACAAACTGGCGCTTGCCACTCCGCTGTTACCGCAAGAAGTGCAGCGTCAGGGTGTCTCAGTAGCCAAATCAGCCCGTAACTTCCTGTTAGTTGCAGGTTTTGTATCTGAAGATGGCAGCATGAGCAATATCGATATAGGTGATTATGTCGCGTCCAACGTGCAGGACATAGTCTCCCGTGTCAATGGTGTAGGTGAAGTGCAGCTGTTTGGTTCTCAGTATGCTATGCGTATCTGGTTAGACCCGGCTAAATTACAAAATTATGAACTGACTACAGCAGATATCAGCGCTGCTATCAGTGCTCAGAATGCTCAGGTGTCTGCCGGTCAGCTCGGTGGTATGCCAGCGGTTCAGGGCCAACAACTGAATGCGACAGTGACAGCACAAAGCCGTCTGCAAACTCCGGAGCAGTTCCGTGAAATTCTGGTGAAAACCAATAGCGACGGCTCAGTGGTACGTTTAGGTGATATTGCCAAAGTTGAATTGGGTGGCGAAAACTACGGTGTTGTCGCCCGTTTTAACGGTAAACCTGCATCAGGTATAGGTGTGAAACTGGCCAGCGGCGCCAATGCGCTGGATACTGCAGCTGGTGTGAAAAAAGCCTTGGCTGATTTAGAACCCTTTTTCCCTGCAGGTTTAAAATCTGTGGTGCCTTACGACACCACTCCTTTTGTGTCTTTGTCGATTGAAAAAGTAGTCAGCACTTTAATTGAAGCTGTAGTGCTGGTGTTTTTGGTGATGTATCTGTTCCTGCAGAACTTCCGCGCTACCTTAATTCCGACGATAGCAGTGCCTGTGGTGTTGCTGGGTACCTTCGCTATTTTATCGGCCTTTGGTTACTCCATTAATACCCTGACCATGTTTGCTATGGTGCTGGCCATAGGTCTGTTAGTGGATGACGCCATAGTCGTGGTTGAAAACGTCGAGCGGGTGATGACCGAAGAAGGTCTGTCGCCAATTGAAGCCACCCGTAAATCGATGGACGAAATTAAAGGTGCCTTAGTAGGTATCGCCATGGTGTTGTCTGCGGTCTTTGTGCCTATGGCATTTTTTGGTGGCTCTACGGGTGTGATTTACCGTCAGTTCTCCATCACGCTGGTCTCGGCTATGGGCCTGTCTGTGCTGGTGGCTTTAATTCTGACACCAGCTTTATGTGCCACCTTATTAAAACCAAGCCATGTGCATAACGACAGCTCTGTGTTAGGTAAGTTTTTCTCTGGTTTTAACCGTGGTTTTGATAACACCAATAAAGGCACACAAAACTTTGTCAGCCGGATGATCAAACAAAGCAAACGCTACCTGTTGGGTTATGCATTGATTGTTGGCGGCATGGTGTTTATTTTCAGCCAGTTGCCTTCAGCATTTTTACCTGATGAAGATCAGGGCATTATGTTTAACCAGGTGGTATTGCCAGCGGGTTCAACCACAGAACAAACTCTGAAAGTTGTAGAGAAAATGGAAAACCATTTCCTGCAGGATCAAAGCGAAGCTGTGAAGTCTATTTTCACGGTGACAGGCTTTAGTTTCGCAGGTTCTGGTCAGAATGCAGCCTTAGGTTTTGTCAACTTAAAGCACTGGGACGAGCGTCAGCGTGACGACTTATCTGTAGGTGCTGTAGCCGGCAAAGCCATGGCTTATTTCTCCACCATCAAAGAAGCTTTTGTATTCGCCTTCCCGCCACCAGCCGTAGTAGAGCTGGGTACAGCCAACGGCTTTAACCTGCATTTACAGGACAGAGCTGGCTTAGGTCACGACCAGTTATTAGCTGCCCGTAACCAATTATTGGGGATGGCAGGCCAAAGCCCGGTATTAGCTGGTGTGCGTCCTAATGGTCAGGAAGATATGCCAGAGCTGAAACTGGACATCGACTTAGCCAAAGCTGAAGCCTTGAATGTCAGCCAGGCCGATATCAATAGTACGCTGGCAACAGCCTGGGGTAGCAGTTACGTCAATGACTTTATTGACCGTGGCCGGGTGAAAAAGGTGTATCTGCAAGGGTCGCCGGACAGCCGCATGGTGCCGGAAGATTTAACCAAATGGTATGTGCGTAACAGTGAAGGTGACATGGTGCCATTCTCCGCCTTTGCCAGCTCACACTGGACCTACGGCTCTCCTCGTCTGGAGCGTTACAACGGCTTCTCCTCTATGGAAATTCAGGGCGCTGCTGCACCAGGTTACAGTACAGGTCAGGCCATGGATGAAATGGAAAAGCTAGCCAAACAGTTGCCTGCAGGTTTTGCGTACGAATGGACAGGTATCTCTTATGAGGAACGTTTAAGTGGTGGTCAGGCGCCTCTGCTGTATGCCTTATCCCTGCTAGTCGTATTCCTGTGTTTAGCTGCTTTGTATGAAAGCTGGTCTGTGCCTGCCGCCGTCATGATGATAGTACCACTGGGTGTCTTTGGTGCTGCCTTGGCCGCTCTTATTGCCAACTTGTCGAACGACATCTATCTGCAGGTGGGTTTATTAACCACCATAGGCTTAGCCTCGAAAAACGCCATTCTGATTGTGGAGTTTGCTATCCACCGCATGGAGCAGGGTTTAGGTTTAGTGGAAGCGGCCATTGAAGCAGTGCGTTTACGTCTGCGCCCTATCTTAATGACGTCTATGGCCTTTATTTGTGGTGTATTGCCACTGGCTATTGCCTCCAGTGCGGGTTCAGGCGCGCAGAATGCTCTGGGTATTTCGGTGATAGGCGGTACTTTAGCTTCGTCTATTCTGGCCGTACTTTTTGTGCCGATGTTTTTTGTGCTGGTTCGCCGTGTCTTTCCTGGCAAACATATAGCAGCGCAGGAGAAAGCAGAATGAAATTAAAAACTTTAAGTTTAAGCGCTTTGGCCGTACTGGTATTAAGCGCTTGCCAACTGGCGCCAGAACAACAAGCCATTGAACTGCCTGTGCCTGATGCTTATGCATCAGCTGCACAAGGCTCCGGCACTAAGGCGGTAGAGCTGCATTGGCAACAGTTTTTCAGTAACCCTAAGTTACAACAACTGATAGAGCTAAGCCTTGCCAACAACAAAGACTTACAAATCGCTGCACTGAATGTGCAGCGGGTCAGAGCTTTGTATCAGATTGAAGACTCGGCCTTGTATCCGTCTTTGGATTTAAATGCGTCAGGCACGCGCCAGCGTTTACCTGCCGATTTAACAGGTACAGGCAATGCCCAAATCAATCAGCAATATAGCGCTACTGTGGGCATGACCTCGTACGAGCTGGATTTCTGGGGCAAAGTACGTAATCAGTCAGAGCAAGCTTTACAGCAGCTGTATTCAACAGAACAGGCGCAATTAAGCAGCCAGATCAGTCTGGTCGCAGAACTAGCCAATGCCTGGCTGACGTATGCGGCTGATCAACAGTTGCTGGAACTGGCTGCCCATACCTTGCACAGCCAGCAAAAAACGCTGGAACTGACAGAACAAAGCTACAACTTAGGTGCAGCTTCAGCTTTAACACTGCAGCAAGTAAAAAGTACTGTGGCTACAGCCAAAGTGGATATAGCCCGGTATCAGCGTTTGCTGCAACGGGACAAAAACGCTTTGGATCTGTTAACAGGAACTCAAGTATCGGAACAGCTGCTGCCAGATCAGCCTCTGAGTAAGATACTGCGATTGCCTGAACTACCTGCAGGTTTGCCATCAGACTTATTGCAACAAAGGCCGGATTTAAAAGCGGCAGAACATGACTTATTGGCAGCCAATGCCAATATTGGCATAGCCAAAGCGGCTTTTTTCCCCAGCATCAGCTTAACGGCTAATGCTGGCTCGGCCTCGGCTGAATTGGATAATCTGTTTAAAGGTGGTTCAGGCAGCTGGAGTTTTATTCCGTCCATCAACCTGCCAATTTTTAATATGGGCCGTACTCAGGCCAATTTAGAGGTGGCCGAAGCGCAGCAGCAAGTGGCACTGGTGACTTATCAGCAAAAAATCCAGCAGGCTTTTCGTGAAGTGTCTGATGGCTTAGCGGACCGTGAAGGCTATGCAGCGCAGTTGCAGGCTCAGCAGGACCTGGCCAACAGCAATCAGCAAAGCTTTATGTTATCCGAAGCACGCTTTAAACAAGGCGCTGACAGTTATCTGCAGGTACTGGACGCTCAGCGTTCCTGGTACAGCGCACAACAACAATTAATCAGCGGCCAGCAAGCTTTACTTGCCAGCCAGATTAGTTTGTATAAAGTGCTCGGCGGTGGCTGGCAGAACAGTAATACGTCAGCCGAATAAATGTGTGCTCACCGGGCTTTCGAGCCCGGTGTCGGAGTTCCCCATGACAGAAAAAATAGCAAAAAGACATACAGATCCAGCGTTAGCAGAAGCGCGGAGAAATCAGGTACTGACAGCGGCAGCGGATTGCTTCCGCCGTAAAGGGTATCATGGTGCTGGTATGGCTGAGATTTCAAAAACTGCAGGGATGAGCGCAGGCCATATTTACAATTATTTCGACAGTAAAGAAGCCATTATCGAAGCCATTATTCAGCGCGATATGGAGGAGATGTTTTCAGTATTTCAGCAGTTTGAAGACGATCCTGGCGATCTGATGACTATTATGCTGGACGGTGCAGACCAAGGAGTTGAACGCCACACCGACAAAGAAAAAAATGCTCTGGAACTGGAAATGTTGGCGGAAGCTGCCCGCAATCAGAAAATGGCATTTTTAATGCAACAATCCGATACCCATGCCAGAGCCCGGATGCGTCGATTATTAACCGGCGAGCGTAGTCTGGTCAAAGATTCAACAGACAAAGAACTGGATGCCCGTATCAATGTTATTTTTGCCATGATAGGAGGCTTGTCCATACGCCGGACTTTGTATCCTGAACTGCAAAAAGATACGATATTACTGGCATTACGCCCTGCTCTGCGTACTTTATTGTCACCCTTTGAATAACAAGCCTGATAAGGCAGTACTCACTGCCTTATGCTGCTTTGCCCTGAAACTGATTCATTGTTGCCATCGCATTAGCCCAAAACTGCACTGAGCTTTTATCATTCCGCTGCGCAGCACTCTTTATCGCATCCTGAGCTTTTTCCATAAAATTGATCGCTGTTGTGTCTGAATTGGCTTCATCGCCAGAACTTTCTGTTTTGCCTGAATACAACAAGACCCGAAACGCCTGCTCCTGATCTGCCGGAATTTTTCCGCTCTCCAGGCCCTTGGTCAGCCAGTCGGATAATTGTTTGCGGCTCATAGTGTCAAAGGTCAGAGTTTTACCATCGCCGGGTTGCCCTGTTTCGTTGTCCACAGGTTTATCCGCAGGATCTGTAACAGACTGCGATTCTTTTTTAGCGACAGCCGCGTACATAGCCGAATACTGACCAGAGCGGATTTGACTTAATGTTTCAAAAAGATTGCTGTTATCCAGTTTCATAAAATGCGTCCTTTAATCCTTGCGAACAGCAAAGCAAGATATAAGCCAGTATTCGGGACATTATTTTGACAACACAGATCTTGGCCTGAACACCCGCTATCAAGTTCACAAAGCGGCAGATACAATGCGGCATATTTTTGAATATCCAGAGGGAAAAATGAAACAACAGCTGCAACAACAAGTGCAACAACTGGTGGAGAAAAACTGGTTTAGTCACGGTATTTTAGTGCTGATTTTAATCAACGCCATTTTATTAGGTCTGGAAACTTCGGCAGCGCTGATGCAAGACTTTGGAGCTGTGATCCTGATCGCCGACAAGATATTGCTGACGATTTTTGTGCTGGAACTGCTGCTGCGGATTTTTGCCTATCGTGTCAGCTTTTTTAAAGACCCCTGGAGTTTGTTTGATTTTGCAGTGGTGGGTATAGCTCTGATGCCAGCCACAGGACAATTTTCAGTGCTTAGGGCATTGCGTGTACTGCGGGTATTACGGGTTTTATCTATTGTGCCTTCAATGCGTCGGGTTATTTCTGCCTTGCTGGGATCTTTACCTGGCTTAGGTTCCATCGCTATGGTGTTGTTGCTGATTTATTACGTCTTTGCGGTGATAGCCACTAAGTTATTTGGTATGGCTTTTCCGGAATGGTTTGGCTCTATCGGCGCCTCGTTTTATACCTTGTTTCAGGTGATGACACTGGAAAGCTGGTCTATGGGTATTTCCCGTCCTGTAATGGAACAGTTCCCTTTTGCCTGGGCCTTTTTTGTACCTTTTATCCTGATTGCCACTTTTACCATGCTAAACCTTTTTATCGCCATTATCGTCAATACCATGCAAACCTTTACCGATCAGGAGCATGCGGCAGAGCGTGCTGAAGACAAAAAAGCGGAGCAAGCCGAACAACAAATGATGCATCAGCAACTGGCTGATATTAAGCAGGAGTTGCAAGCTTTAAGGGCTGAACTGAAACAGCACAAGCAGTAAAACTCCTGACTGGCTGCCACAACTCTGTGGTGGCCTCTCCTGTCTGCCCTTTGCATTCCCTTTCAGCTCCGGCTGGTTTAAGCTGATGTTATTGTGATGTTATCTGCTTAAACAATGGAGTGTCCGGATGGGTTTAAATTGGAGCAAGACAAGGGATAGCTTATGACAGCACTGACAGTATTCGCCATACTGGTGATAGTGATAGTCTTGGTTGGCGCGGCCTGTGGTATAGCGGCCATCATTCAGTTGGGTCAGGTTAAAGATGAATTGGCTGAGCTCAAACGCAGCCAGATCCGGCCTTCAGCTGCAGTCCACACCCCTGCCCCGGAACGCCCCTCAGCACAGTTCACAGCAGAACCAGTCCAGCAACTACAGGTTTTCGCTGAACCCAGCACGCCTATGGATCTGAATCCTCTGAACCCATTAGCTGTCCTCACAACAGATACTGCGGCAGGGATTCAGAATAATGCAGCAACAGCAGAGCCACAATCCGGAGTATTCAACAGTCTGTCCGCCTGGATTGAAGATCAACTGATCAACAGAGGTATGGTATGGCTGGGTGCCATTGCCCTGGCCTTAGGTGGCATCTTCTTAGTGAAGCACTCACTGGACTCGGGCTGGTTATCTCCTGCGCTGCGCACCATCACCGGGGCTATTTTTGGCCTTTTATTGCTTGCTGCCAGTGAGTGGTTGCATAAACGCAGTCAGGGCCATCTGTTGACCAACTATGCACCTGCAGCATTATCCAGCGGTGGTTTTATCAGTTTGTATGCCGCTACTCTGGTTGCATTCGATTGGTATCAACTGATAAGTCCTGCTCTCGCTTTTCCGCTGCTGGCGGTCATAGCTCTGACCGCTTCATGGCTCTCGCTGCGACAAGGTCCGGTGTTGGCATTTATAGGCATCATTGGCGCTTACGCTGTGCCTGTGCTGGTCTCGACCGGTTCGGACAATGTCGTGGCACTGCTGGCCTATGTCTCACTGGTGACCTTATCTTCAGTCCTGGTTGAACAAAGAGTTAAACGTTCCTGGCTTTGGTATCTGCCAATGACAGCGCATTTATTCTGGCTGGCTGCCAGCCTGTTCACTGCCAACGACACTGAACTACAAGTGTTCTGGTTTGTACTCTGTGCCAGTCTGGTGTTATTAGCCTGGCTACCTGTAGTAGGTTTTCGCTTCAGTCGTCTGCAACTGGAGCATCAGCAGCTACGCAGTTGGTGGCCTTTTAGCCGTGAACTCTGCCTGACTATAGCTATGGTGGTATTGGCGCTGTTTGCTCTGGCCACTGATCCTGTTTCCGGCTTTGTTGGCATGCTGCTGTTTATCGTTCTGCTGCAAAGCTTCGCTGCCAGCAACAGTAAAAACGAAGTCTTGCTCTGGCTCAGCGCTTTACCTGCCTTGTTCTGGCTCGTACTTGAGCCGCTGACACTGTCACAGGATCCCTACGTCCTAAACAGCACCAGACAATACCAGCATTTGCTGCTTATTGCTTTGTGCAGTCTGCCTCTGGCCGCATTGGTATTGCGCCTGCCATGGCGCTTACACTGGAGTAGCGCTCTGGCGATACTACCGGCATTGTTGTTAGGCCTGAGTCATACCCAAGCCTCTGTCGAAGTGCAACAGCATATTCAGTTGATCTGGACCTTAGTCGCTTTGATGCTGGTGGCACTGCAAAGTTGGATGTCGCTGAAAACCCCGGACAAAGCAGCAGCCTTTATCCTGATGGCAGGAGCCAACGTTGCCCTGACCTTATGTTTTACCTTCTGGCTATCCGACGCCGCTTTAACCTTAGCTATAGCGGCACAGCTGGTGTTGCTGACTTTGCTGGGCCGGCGCATGCAGATGCCAGTTCCTTTCTGGCTGATCAAACTGATAGTTGCAGTGGTTCTGCTCAGGCTGACCTCAGCTCCACTGTTAGGGAATTACGAAGGGGCACTGCTGCTGGGTTTGCATTGGTCTTTTGTGGTCTACCCGCTGGCGCTGCTTTGTTTTGCGCTGAGCTGGTATTTGTGGTCCGCCACTGAAATCAAAGGCTGGCTTGAGGGCGCCTTGCTGCATCTGGTTGCGGTATTTATCACAGTGCAAACCCAGTACTGGCTGAATGCCGGTGAGATTGAGTTGCTGTCTATGGATTTTACAACCAAAACTGTACATGCGTTTAACTGGTTGTTGCTGGCCTTGGTTTATCAATGGCGCAGCCACAAAGCAGGCCATCTGGCCCGGCTTTACCGTTTGATGGCCACAGCTCTGGTGCTGATGACCACTGTTACTCATCTCGATCTGAGCTTGTTCTCCTCACCATTTCTGCAACACCAGGAGCTGGGCATAACCCCGGTGTTTAATCTGCTACTGGTACTGTGGGGGCTACCTGCCTTGCTTTGCCATATGCTCAGCCGTTACTGTGCCAGTCTGGGCCTGAAAAAACTGGCGACCTATGCTTCTATCGCTGCCGCCTTACTCTTTATTGTCGCGACAATCCGGCACTATTGGCAGCAGGGACAGTTGCTGCTCAGTCTGCCCACTTCGGTGGCAGAACAATACAGCTACTCGCTAGTGTTTTTGCTTATTGCCATTGTCACCGTCTTGCTGGCGCAGTGGCGCAACAAAACTGTTGTGCGCAAAGCTGGTTTTGTTTTGCTAAGTGCTGTGGTATTGAAGGTGTTTATTGTCGATCTGGAGGACTTAACAGGAATGCTCAGAGCCTTGTCTTTTATAGGCTTAGGTTTAAGTCTGGTGTTGCTTGGCTGGTTATTTCAACGCTTACAAAAACCGCATATTGATGCTGAAACCTCATAGCAGCAGGAACACACTGGGCTAAAAACCAACAGAGCCAAAGCACAGTATTGGTGCTTTGGCTGTGCAAATTACTCTGAAACCACACAATGGCTGTTGGTTAATTGTGGATGACAACGCCATAGGCTTTGATCCGGAAATTGCACCGCTTTGCCGTCAGGTGTTTGTTGTGGCGCCTGCGGATAAAAATCGGTGGAGATAATCTGAGCTGCACTTTGTAAAGCCGTATCCCGTCTTGAAATGGAATAGGCGGTAGGATGAAACTCGTCACTGCGGGTGCGCACTATATAACCTTGTTTCACCAGTGTTGCTATGGTTTCAAACTGCTGCACTGGCTGATTCTGCAGCACCATAGCGGCTTCTGCACTGGCTGGTGGATAGTTGCCAAACATCACTCGACCAGCCAGGGATGGATGCTGCTGACGATACAATTCCAGCTGTTCGGGCTGACCATCAAACAAGAAGATAAAACGCCCCCTGGACGATGCGACACTGGGCCAGCCATGGGTCAGCACAGTTTGCTGTAAAGTAAGACCAGGTTTTCGGACAAAATCCGGTGTCAGTAGCTTCTCTTCCGGTAATACAGCACGGATTTCCTGATCCAGCTGAGCATAATCTTCAGCTGTCAGAATTCGGGGTTTAATGCCGCCCGCAACTCCGCTTTCTTTTACATTTAAAAGAATCACCACAGGCAAATGATTTTTGTGTTGCTTTGACCATTCAACTAATTGACCCAAACAGTCCTGAAATAAAGGGCAATGCGAGGCAAAGTCCATATCCGGAATATGAAACGCCTTAAAGCCAGGTTGCTGTAATTTAGCTTTGTATGCTGCAGATAACAAAGACTTCCCCAACCATTGCTCGGCTGCTGGTTTGAGATACATGCCACCTTGTGGGTCAGCCAGCACATCCAGCTCCAGATGACGCAGCCCCAAATCTAACTGTTGGCGTAGGGTTAAATGCTGATACTGCAACGAAGAGGTATCCTGACCTTGTTGTTGCAAATAGCCAACTACACCCTCTGGCAGAGCCTGTTTATAGCTGTTGTGCGAGCCAATCCACTGCAATTGATTTAATTTCAGGGGTTCTGAAGCTTGTGCCGCACAGCACAACCATACCGCAGCTACTAAGCAAAATCTGATCAACATCTTTGGCACCTTAGTGAAGAAAAACAACACTATAGAGTTAAAAGATGAACAAATGACGACAGGAAAAGCGCTATTTTTCTAACAACGCTTCCTGCTCTAAGAAGCAGCCTTTTTGCTGCAAGGCATGCAGCAGGCCATAAAAATGGTGTTTATCTGCTAACTCCAGTGCTTTAGCCAGCTGATTTGGATGCTTAGGTTTGTTGTTAAATAATCCCTGCCATGGGCTGAAATCAGCAGGTGTAACAAATTTCAGTTTGTCGCCTAAACGCTGTTTTAATAAATCAAACAGCTCTAAGGCTGCAGCATCAAAATCAAAGGCACAATAAATCTGTTGGTACTGCTGATAAAAGGGCATCAGCAGGGCTGAACTTGCTTTGCTACCAGAGGCGAAACCTATATCAGTGTTAGTGAGTGAGAAGTCCAACGCCAGCATCTGGCTACACACCGGCACGAGCTCCGGATAACGGAAAAAACATTCTTCATTTTCAATCAACAGCAAGGTAGATTTCGTCTGATAGCTCTGGAATTTGTCGGTGCCGTCCAGCACCACCACCTCGGGTTGGCGGTTCTGGCACAACTCGTGATACACCAGTTGATAACCAAAAGAAGTATTCACCTGATGCGAATCGCCGATCTGAGCAGCCTCTTTACGTGAAGCCGGCTGCAGCGCCTGTTGCTCAAGCTGGCTAAACAGAGTTTCGGATAAAATACTGACCTGCCATCTGCCGGAGCCTAATTGCCGAACTTTAAACATCTCGGACTTTTTCTGATAAAACAGCGGCGGCAACAACTCCAGCATACGACCGTAATGCACAGGCTTACCCTGACGGATTTGCTGCAGGTATTTTTTTAACATCCATTGCTCCAGAAGTGACTGCGTGCCTGACAGTTCACAGTCAACCTTAAAGCAACCTGCTTGGCAAGTGTCGCGAAAGCTTTATCAACTTGTCATAAATATGCCACGGAACAACCGGATAATAAGCATCAGTTAAGCGCGTACCCTGTTGATGTGTTGCTTTAACTCTCTGGATTGTCCTGGATTTTTGATGAGGGAAACCCCTGTGGTCTCCCTCTTTTTTTTGCGTTTTGCTATGTTGAAAAATCCACTTCGGACTATGTGATGTCTATCACTCAACGATCAGACTAAAACCTTCGTCCAGCCATCCCGTCACTCCACCTATCATCTTTTTCACTGGCCTTTGCAACTGCGCCAGTTTCAGCGCCGCTTTATCTGCCCCGTTACAGTGAGGCCCGGCGCAATACACCACAAACAAGGTGTCCGCCGGATAAAACGCCAGACTCTCTGCAGAAATTCGGCTATGAGGAAAAAGTACGGCATTGGGTAAGTGCCCTTGTTGATAAGCTGCTTCCCCCCGCACATCCAACAGCACAAAATCCTGCCGCTTATTGCTGATGGCATGATGCACATCCCAGCAGTCGGTTTCAAACTGCAATAAGGCGCTAAAGTGCGTAATAGCTTGTTCTGATCCCGCTGCTGCGGGTCTGGATACCATAGAAGACATCAGTGTTACTCCTGCGTAAGTGCGCTGCGTATGAGGTTCAACACCACTGTACTTTGCTTACACAGCTCACACCATTGGCTTAAAAGACACAATAAGATAGTATTAAGCCAAAATAAGCCAGCAAGCAAGTCCGGAGCACAAGCATGCATAAAGTCGCTATTTTGTTAGGCCCTGCAGTGGCCACTTTCGAACTGGGTTGTGCGTCCGAGTTATTTGCTTTAAACCGGCCTGAATACCCCGACTGGTATCAGACCGATATCGTCAGTTTTCATCCAGGGCCTTTAATGGCAACGGGTGGCTTGCAATTGCTGGTGCCACAGATTCAGGATTTAACCTCCTACGATACCATTCTGATCCCGAACTGGTCCGTATCTCAGCCAACCCCATCCAAAGAGTTGCGCGAGCAGTTGTTAGCCGCTTATCAGCGCGGTGTCCGGCTGATTTCTTTCTGTTCAGGTGCTTTTTTGCTGGCTGAACTTGGAGTACTCAAAGACAAAGCAGCGACGACTCACTGGCGTTATGCCGATGAGTTTCAGCGCCGTTATCCGGATAGTCGCTATCAGCAAAATGTACTTTATTGTTTTGATGGCCAGATTGGCTGCTCCGCAGGTAGCGCAGCCGCATTGGATTTAGGCCTGGCCGTAATAAGGCGGGATTTTGGTTTTGAAATAGCGAATCAGGTGGCAAAAAGAGCAGTTATTTCCGCTCACCGCGAAGGAGGGCAGGCTCAGTTTGTGACCCAACCTTTGCAGAAAAAAGCCAATTTACTTAGTGCGACTATGGACTGGGCTTTATTAAATTTAAATAAGCCTTTAGCTATTGAACAACTGGCCGATAAAGCGGGTATGTCCAGGCGCAGTTTTGATCGGCATTTTAAAACCAGTACAGGATTAAGCCCATTGCAGTGGCTGCTACAACAGCGTTTACAACTGGTGCAGCATTATCTGGAACAGGGTCAGCATTCGATAGAGCAAATTAGTGATCTGACAGGTTTTGGTAGCTCTTTAAACTTGCGACAGCAATTTCAGAAACAACTGGGCATTAGTCCGCGCCAGTATCAGCGTCAGTTTAGTTGCAGCCAGTGATAAAAGGTCGCTGCAGTATGAGAGCGGCAAAATTTATGTAAAAACATGTTAAAAACGGCCAGCTTTTGCCGCACATGCTGCCGTTGCTCTGCTATTTGCTGCGTTTTTAAGCAAAATAACCTTGGCACCAAATTTGCTCCTCTTTAAGCAACAGGTCAGGTACATGACCACAGCATAAAGCTCAGGAGACTATCATGGTAAATATTTCAGGTGTTACGCCTTTCCTTGGATTAACGGACCAGCTGTATAAAACCCCTTCTTTTGGCCTGGATAAAAAATTAGAAATTGACGACCCTTATGCCGACAAAGTAAGTCTGTCCGGTGGCCAACAAGAACAAGATATGACTTATCAGCATTTAGCTAAAAATAACAACAGCTCCATGTCTGAGTCAGCGGACATGAGCAGACAAAGCCAGGAAAAAACTGACCAGTTAAAAGAGCCTGACCGTTTGGCAACCATGATGCAGCAAGTGCTGGACGCCAAGTTGGGTATCGACCGGAAAAAGCTGGAAGAAATAGAAGAGAAAATCGAAGCCCTTGCCAATAAAGAAGGCGAGCTGACAGAGGCAGAACAAGCTCAGCTGGAAGTACTGCAAAAACAAAAAGAACAACTGATCAAAGAAGGCGCGAAAAAATTAACTGAGGAAGAAAGTTAATTCAGTGACTGATTTAACTGCCGGGTTTGTTTTTGCAGTTGCGCAACCCGGCCAGAGTCCTGCCACTTTTGCAGCAGCTGACTCACCTGCTGTTGTAACTTCAGATCGGTAAAACCAATACGGTGCTGAGCTTTTGGAAATAGATCAAAAGAACGCACTTTATGTGCCGGCAACCTCTTTTCACTCCAGCGTCGATAAAAAGTGACCTTGTCCAGCACCAGCAACACAGTGCGTTGTTGTTGCAACATTTCAACAGCTTGATTGTGATCCACCACTTCACGGAATGAAGGCGATTTTTTCATGGCCTGAGTAAATTCAGCGCCCAGAATTTTGGTCGCATTCTGAAAGCTGGCGACCGAGTAGCGACTCATATCCTGCACACTGTGCAACTGATCCGGGAAATCAGACAAAGCAAATACCAAATTATGAAACTCAAGATAAGGCTGGCTGTAAAACAGCCCTGCAATAGGTTCTCCACCTTGCCTAGCCGCCATATCCAGCTCTTTGTTTTGTAACATGCGCGTCAGTCTGGCATGAGGCGCAGCCACAAACTCAGCCTTATACCCAAGCTCACTCAATAGCTGACGGAATAATTCTGCTTCAAAATGAATGGTATTACCTTGTTTTTGCGGCGCGGCGTTCTGGCTTAGACCAACCCGTAACTCTGCAGGAAGCTCATTCGCCTGAGCAGACAAAGCACACAACAGCAATAACCAGCTACTCCAGCTTTTCATCATACGCCCCTGATTAAAAACTTTGTCCAATCGACAGATAATACTGATAGGCCTTACCGCTAATGTCATCTTCAGCCCAGCCGTACCCCAAATACACTGGGCCAAAAGGACTGTCCCAGCCAGCAAATACACTACTGGCCCAGATCCAGTCTGTCTCATTGGCCAGGCTTTCAACCCGTATCATATTGCCATGCACTTGCCCTCGCTCCAGCGAAGCGCCCAGATAAAATGGCGAGTTAATCACACTAAATCTGTTTTCACTCATTTTGTACAAATACACCAGACTGCCAAACTTAATTTCGCTGCCAAACAGATAGTTTTTTGGATAACCAGATAAATTTAATAAGCCTCCTAGTGAGAATTGTTCAACCGCAACATCCGGATCTCCGGGTGTGTAATCTTCAAGACGCCAGCGAGCTCGCAGTATATGACGTTCAAAAAAGCTACGGGCCGCTTGGACTTCAATAGCGTGGCTACGACTACGATGAGTCTGCCCCAGGGCTGTATCATCTAACCATTGCCAGTTGGCTCGTATACGAAAACCCCGGCTTGGAAAGGCGGGGTTATCCAATCTGTCCCAAACAAAGTCCACTAAGGGGCCTTCCCGCTGATACCTCAGCCGGTCAAAACCTAAATCGCCAACTCCTGAACCTGGGATCCGAAAATAACCATCTGTGTCGGTCCAACCAGAACTGAGTCGCGCATGATCAGACAGATTCCAACCAGCTTTGGCTGTCAGGGAGGTTTCTCTATTGGATAAATCACCTAAAGATAAGCCTTCGGTGTCTTCCAGTACCAAAATAGTATTTTCTCTTTGGACCTGAGCACTGACAAAAGTGGCAGGAGTAAAGACAGGCCAATACAACTCAGAACTGATCAACTTATCTGTGCCCAGTGCCAGCTCATTGTGCCATTCGGCACCTAACTCAGTAATATTGGTGTAAGTGTACGAAGCGGCCAGTTGGTAATATCTGTTGTTACGAAAATCATCTTCCATCGTAAAACGGAAATTCAGATAACCAGGTCCCCAGTCCTTTTCCACAGCACGCACTTTTAAAGTGGTGTCTTCGCCTTGTTTATTTTGTTCTAATTGCAAAGAGACCCGCTCTAGCGTGTCCACTCCATAAACTTGGCGCAGGCCCTCTTTCAGCTTGTTACTGTTGTAACTTTTACCTTTTTTAAGCGCCAAACGCTGTAATACAACCTCGTCAGACAACAGACTTTGATTATCCAGTTCAATATGATCCACGCGAATACTGCTGGCCTGTTTTGCTCTGTGAGCAGCAAGCCAGTCCGGATAGTGATCCGGGTAAGCAAAGCTGGTCAAGGCAGTGCTCTGGCGCTCTGCACTTTGTTTGCCTGCTTCGATGGAAGCGGGTAGTTGATCAAAATCCAGGGTGCCTATCTGCGCTACGTCCGGACTAAGCAGCAGATCCTGTGGCCCCAACAGGGCAATTTGCTGATCGACCACCTGTCGGACTAAAAAATTAGTCAGTTGATCCGTCACCGCAAAGGCGGAGTCCAACTGTTCTTTGTTCAACAAAGGAGCGTCAATGGCCACAGCAATAATCCGGTCAGCTCCTAAATCTTTAGCAATACTGACAGGTAAATTGTTAGCCACACCACCATCCACTAACACCCGGCCATTCAGTTCCATAGGCCGCACCACACCCGGAATAGACATAGAAGCCTGCACAGCTTGCAATAAACTACCCTGACTCATCACCACAGCTTCTCTGTTGGTTAAGTCTGCAGCCACAGCACGGAATGGAATAGGCAACTGATCAAAATGACTGTGATTTAACTGGGCACCATAAGCCTCCAGAATCAGCTCCGCCATCGCCTGACCTAACAACACACCTTTAGGAATTTTAATACCTGAACTGTCTAAACCCAGGCCCAGCCGGATCGGATAATCATCCTGCTGCTGTTTGCGCCGTATCGGCATTTCATCACGATGCACCTTATCGCGAAAGCCAGTGCTCCACTCTAAATGATCAAGAATATGCTGAATTTCGTCCGGACTATGGCCTGTGGCATACAAGCCACCGATAAAGGCACCTATGCTGGTTCCGACTATTAAATCAATCGGAATCCGCTGTTTTTCAAGCTGCCGGATCACGCCAAGGTGCGCGCCTCCCCGAGCGCCTCCGCCCCCCAACACCAACGCAATACAAGGCCTGTTTTTGACATTGACACAAGGTGCCTGTTCCGCCGTCGCAGATTGTGATTGTGCAGCAATGATCAAATCACTGAAGAAAAACACACAAAAACATAGCGCCCACCTTGCCTTCATGCACAGCCCCTCTGCTTTTTTTCCATATTAAGAACACTATCGTATACGAAGTTGAATAATCAGGTTTTTATTTGGTTTTAACGCTTTAGAGTTGAGCACGCATTAACTTATTGCTAAGGTTTCAGCAGACGTATCCAGACCTTTGATTTTCACTTATGCTGTGTGAGTGCGCAGCTATGTGCCACTCAGACTTATCTTATCTATCTACTATGACAGCATTCACCAGCTGCTGCCACAATGAGGTCAAATGTTCGATTCATTACGTAGCCGATTGATTGTGTCGCTTATCAGTTTATTGACTATTCTGGCCCTTGCCAGCGGTCTTGCTACGTTAAGCACCATGAAAAAAGACAGTGAATATCAGGCACAACAAGTTTTGCGGGTAGCGGCTAATGTATTTTTGCAGGCGCTGGAAAACAGGGCCAGTCAGCTCACCAATTCAGTCAGCATTTTAGCCAGTGATTTTGGGTTCCGTCGGGCTGTGGCTACGGCTGAGCAGGAAACCATTTTATCAGTGCTGGAAAATCATGGCAGCAGAGTGCATGCCGATCTGGTGTTGTTATTGTCTCCGGCAGGGGATTTACTCGCCAGTACCAGTGCAGACTTAACCAGTGACGATGTAAAACCAGTGTTTTTACAAAGCAAAGGCAATCAGTCCTCTACGGTCAACGATATTCTGGTATTGGCAGGCAATTCCTACCAACTAGTGTTAGTCCCGGTGAAAGCACCACAAACCATAGCCTGGGTTGGGATGGGCTTTAGTTTAAATAAACAACTGGCCGAACAAATCAAAGGCATTACCGATCTGGACATCAGTTTTACTACCAACGGTGACAAAGGGAATCAAACCTTACACTCCACTTTAGACGCCGCTACGCAACAAAGCTTATTACCTTTATTACCTAGCCTGGTCGATACTAATCAACAGCCTTTTAGCAGCAATGAAGCCCAGTTTTTATCTTTGGCTTTAGCATTAGACCAGCAGCAATTGCTCTGGGCTGTGTTGCACTATCCAAGTGCACGCTGGCAGGAAAGTTATCAGCAAATTCGTCAGCAACTGCTGGTCATTTTTGGTTTAAGTTTAACCTTGGCGTTGTTATTGGCCTTTGTCATAGCCCGCAGTATTACCCAACCTTTACGCTTATTGTCCAACTTCGCCAGCCAGATAGGTCAGGGTATAACAGCGGTTAATTTACCTGAAGCCAAAGGCGAAATAGGCTTATTAGGCAACACCTTACAAAAGATGCAGCTGGATATCCGCAACCGTGAAGCAGAGCTGTTGTATCAGGCCGAACATGATTCACTGACAGGTTTAAAAAACCGTGGAGCAGCAGAACGTAAACTGGCGGAGCTGTTGCCATCAGAAGATGTCGGCTTATTGCTGCTGAACATTAAAAACTTTCGTCATATTAACGATGCTCTGGGTTTTGCCAATGGCGATTCGTTATTGCAGCAAATGGCACAACGTTTACATCAGCTTCAACCAGCACCACTGTTGGCAGCCCGCTTAGGCGGCGACGAGTTTTTACTCTTGTATAACCAGCATTTTTCCGCTGTGCAATTAGAACAACTGAAGCTACAGCTGCATTCAGGTTACTTACTGGCGGACTCACCATTAAGTCTGAAGGTCTCCATCGGCGCTTATAATATTTCCCCTGCGACTGTACATGCCAACGACGCGATACGGCGGCTGGATATTGCCTTGAACCATGCCAAGCAACAACCGGATTTAGTGGCGTTTTATCAGCAAGGTCAGGACGAAAGTCATCAGCGCGAGCTGACTATTTTGCGCGACTTACCATCAGCCTTACAGCAGAATCAGTTATTTGTGGTGTATCAACCCAAAGTTGAATTAAGCCAAAGGTCCTGCAATTCGGCTGAAGCTTTAATTCGCTGGATACATCCAGAATTGGGCTTCGTAGCACCAGATGAGTTTATTAAATTAGCCGAGCACTCAGGCAACATTGCGCTAGTCACCGAATGGATGCTAAACACTGTCGTTGCGCAACTGGCGCTTTGGTATCAGCAAGGCAAACGAATTACTGTGGCGGTTAACCTGTCTGCCCATGACTTAACCAACCCACAACTGCCTGAAGACATAGCCCGCTTACTTAAGCTCTACAATCTGCCCTCTTCGGTGCTAGCTCTGGAAGTGACAGAAGGTGCAGTGATGCAGGATCCAAAACAAGTGATCCAGATTTTAACTCAGTTGCGTGATATGGGTATTGAGCTGGCCATTGATGACTTTGGCACTGGCCAGTCGTCTTTAGCCTACTTAAAGCAGTTGCCTGTGCATGAGGTCAAAATCGACCGGGCTTTTATTAAAGACATTGAGCACAATCAGGACGACGCTTTGATTGTCGGCGCAACCACTCAGCTGGCTCATAGCTTAGGTTTAAAAGTCACAGCAGAGGGGTTAGAAAACCTGGCCGGACTTGCGAAATTACAGCACTATCAATGTGATAAAGTTCAGGGTTATTTTTTCTCCAAGCCGTTAACCTCTGAGCACTTCAGTATATGGCTTGAGCAATTTGCTGAAAAAAACTCAGAGTGGTTCGAACAAGAGAGCAGTTCATGAAAAAAATCTTAGTCGGCCTGTGTTTAATGATGGCCAGTGGCAGCCTGATGGCAGGCTCAAAAGTGATAGCCACCGGAGGTGCAACCAATATCGAAGGTAATTCGGGAGGTGGCATAGTGCCGTGGGCCAGCATAAACGGCTACAGCAGCAGTGACGAGTGGTCGCTTAATACTTTTGCTGGCCGGGTTGGCGTTGATGATTTCACACTGAATAGTTTTGGTGTTGGCGCCAGTTTCAACAATCAATGGGAGCTGTCTTTAGCCCGTCAAACTTTAGATCTCGACACCATTGGCGGCGAACTGCGTCAGGACATACTGGGCATCAAATACAAAGTAGCAGGAGAATTGTTGTATACAGCGATGCCGCAAATCAGTGTAGGCGTACAGTTTAAGAAAAACCGCGACTTTGCCCTGCCAGCTGCTGTAGGTGCGGGTGATGATTCAGGTTATGAAGTTTATGTCGCCGCCACTAAAGTATTTTTTGATGCCGTAGCCGGACGTAACTTATTACTCAATGCCACAGTACGCTCCACCGATGCCCATCAAACCGGTTTATTAGGTTTTGGCGGGCAAGGTGTTGCACGTGAACTGATGTTTGAAAGCTCAGCGGTGTTATTGCTGAATTACAATCTGGCGCTGGGTACTGAATTTAAACAAAAACCCAATCAGTTAGGTTTTGCTGACGAGCAGCACTGGCGCGATTTGTTTGCGGCCTGGTTTATTAATAAAAATGCATCTGTAGTACTGGGTTATGTCGATTTAGGCGATATTGCCGGCCTAACAGAACAAACCGGCTTTTATTTATCAGTGGAGGGCACATGGTGAAGTACCTGTTGCTATTAGCGACCTTAGTGTTAACTGCCTGCCAACACAGTCCGGAAACACCTTTATATCAACGTTTAGGTGGCGAAGCCGGAGTTGAAAAGATTGTTGACGGCGTCTTGTATGGCATAGAGCATGATCAGAGCATAGTGCATCATTTTGCCGATACCGATGTACCTCGTTTCCGTCGTTTACTGATAGAACAATTTTGCGAACTCTCAGGCGGCCCTTGCAAATACACAGGCGTGTCGATGCAGGAAAGCCACACAGGTTTTCAGATCACTCAAGCGCACTTTGATGCATTGGTAAACCATCTGATCACAGCTATGCAGCAACAACAGGTTCCTGTTGAAGCACAGAACGAATTTCTGGCGATGTTAGCGCCTATGTATAAAGACGTGGTGTATCGCTGATCATGGCTAAAGTCGTTTTTCTTGATGCAGCCACTATGGCTGAAACCGATTTGAGTCCGCTCCAGTTAGCTGATGTCAGTTTAACCCTCTATCCCCAAACCAGCGCTGAGCAATTGCTTGTTCATGCAGGAGGAGCTCAGGTCGTCATCAGTAATAAGGTCGCCCTGAATGCAAAAGCTATAGCAGCTTTGCCTGAATTGCGTTGTATTCTGGTGGCGGCCACTGGCGTCAATATGGTCGATTTAGCAGCAGCCAAAGCTGCTGGCATAGTGGTTTGCAACGCTCAGGGTTACGCCGGTACTGCAGTGCCCCAGCAGGTATTTGCTTTGTTGTTGCAACTGACCAATCATATTCAGTCTTATCATCAGGCAGTACAACAAGGCTTGTGGAGTCAAAGCCCACAGTTTTGTCTGCATCTGCAGCCCATAGAAGAACTGGCTGATAAAACCATGACATTGGTTGGTTATGGTGATTTAGGCCAGGCAACGGCTCGTCTGGCGGAAGCTTTTGGTATGAAAGTGCTGATAGCAGAACGACCAGATGTCACAGCAATCCGCCCAGGCAGAACTGCCTTTGAAACTGCGCTACGCGAAGCTGACGTGCTGTCTTTGCATTGTCCTTTGACGGATGCGACGGCAAAGCTTATCAACACTCAGACCTTAAGCTGGATGAAACCCACTGCGCTGCTGATCAACACAGCACGGGGCGGGCTGATTGATGAAATCGCACTGGCAGAAGCTTTAACAAAAGGCACAATAGCGGGCGCCGCTTTGGATGTGCTTAGTAGTGAACCTCCATCCTCTGATCATCCACTGCTGAATAATACCTTGCCTAACTTGATTATCACTCCCCATGTGGCATGGGCCAGCCGTCAGGCAATGCAACGTCTGGTGGTGCAACTGTCTGAAAATCTGCGGGCGTTTTTGGCACAACAGCCTATTCGTCAGGTGTAAGACTGACACAGCGGTGCTGCTGGTCTAATGCCAGAATAAAGTCAGCACGGTGAGGCAATTGCCGCCAGCTCTCTTGGGTCAAACGCTGAAAATACAACATAAAATGTTCAAGCTCAGCGGGGCTTTTACCTCTGCCTTGCAGCTGCAAAGCCTGTTCCTGCCATGCCCGCCAACGGCAAACGGCCTGCCAATCCGGCGCATTGAGCCATATCAGACTATCTGATGTTTGCCAGATCTGCTGATAATCCCCGGCAAGCTGCTGATTCACCTTACGACGCCACAGAGCTTCAGGATCCTGTTGTTGCTCCAGTATATTGATACTTTGTATCAGAGCAGCATCTGCCTGCGCTTTTAGCCCAACACACCAGCCTTCAAAAATAAGTAGCCGGGCCGCTGTGGCCTGCAATGCGAAACCAGCCCTATCCATTGCTTTATCATAACGACGCCAGCACTGTGGCTCTCCTCGTTTGAATGCCTGCAGCTGTGATAACAACAGCTCTGTGTCATGAGTCCCCGGCACTCCTCGCTCGGCAAAAAGCGGATGCCAAAGCTTTGACCGTTCCAGCCTTTGCGCAGGTTCAAGATAATAATCATCCAATGACACTATGTCGCTTTGGATCCCCAGAGTTAACCAGAGTTGCTGCAAAACGGCCGCCAGGCTACTTTTGCCACTGCCCTGCGCGCCACTGATGCCAATAATCAATGGTTGTGTTGGCAGAGTCTGAGCTAAATGCTTTAAATGACCCAGAGGTAACCCCGAACCGGCCAGTTGCGCCTTCAGGCTATAAAAAAGCCACCGGTCCAGCCATAAATTACTAGTATTTTCAATCACTAAGCACCTCATCTTTTTCATCTGGCCGTCTGATTTTCTTTCGGTTACACTGCGTTGTCTATTTTTTGGAGAACTTCTGCATGCGCTTCGCTTTTTGCATCTTCTTACTGCTATTTACTGCTGGCTCCTATGCGGCAGATCTAGCTAAATTAATAGAGCAAGCCAAAGCCGACCCGCAAGCTCAATTGACTGCGCAGTTAAAACACCCCGCAAGCACTGCCAAAGACTATTTCCTGCTGGCTTACAGTCATTATGCGCTGAAAAATAAAGAGGCAACGCTGGAATTCAGCAATAAGGCCCTGACCTTAGAACCCGATGCTGAGCTCGCTGCCCGTATCTTATTGATGCAAGCCTTAACCTACGGCGTATTTTATCGTGATACAGCTCTTGCAGTTGAAAAGCTAAAGTTGGCACAGGCTATTTTGCCGGAAGAAAACAATAAAGCGTCGCTGGCACTGCGGATGGATATTCTTGAAAGCTTTGCTCAGGCTTATAACCAGCAAGGTAACGCCGCACTGGCAATGGAAGCTGCAACTGAAAGTCTGGATCTGGCCATAGTAGCTGCAGATAAGCAGCGCCAACTGGCCTCCATGATCATGGTGGGACGCTTGCATTTACAAAACAACAACCTGACCAAAGCCTATCAACATTTTAAATCAGCCCTGCCGCTTGCCAGTGAAATGGGTGATCAACAAGCCATAGCGTCAATCAGCATGCGTCTTGGCATGGCGTATCAAAAGCTGGAACAACACGAACTGGCGTTACAGTACTTTCAAGAGGCAGCCCGGTTATATCAACAGTTCGATAGCCACAGTAGCCTGGTAAATGCACTGATTAATGTTGGCGACAGTCAGTTGGTCCTGACACAAATCGAAGCAGCCAAAGCTACCTATGACAGAGCTTTGGAGCTGGCACAGCATAACCAGGATCCCCACATGCTGATTTCTGCTTATGTCAGTTTATCTGAGCTGGCCATGGAACAAGGCGATGTTGATCAATCGGAACAATTGCTGATCAAAGCCCACCAGTTAGCCAGCCAGATCTCTGCACAATCCATCAAATCTGAAACCGCTTTATTGCTGACCAAGGTGTTTATCAGAAAACAAAATTACAGTGCCGCAAAAAAAATGTTGGGCGAGGCCGCTGTTGAACCGGATAAGCTGCCGGGTTATCTGAAACGCAAACATTTAGCCTTAAGTGCAGAATTGGCAGCTCTTGAGCAACAATGGCAACAAGCCTATCAATTGGAGAAATCAGCCAATCAGCTGGAAGTTGCAGAACTAAACGACACCAGCAAAATACAACTGGATAGCCTGCAAAGCAGCCTGGAATTGCAGATGCAGCAAGAAAAGCAACAGCAGTTGCATATCTCGGAGCAAAGCCAGATGAAACAATGGCTGCTAATTAGCTTAGCTTTGCTGGCTGCGTCAGTATTTATGTTGCTGTTGTTATTGAGTAAACAGAAAAAAAACCGCTACGGCGCCTTAATGCAAGTACCACAATGGAGCAGTTTTACTGAATTATTGCTGCACCATCATCAAGCCAAAACGCACGGCCAGCTGGTCGTGATCCTACCGGAACAAAGCACTGCTCTGCTGGCCAAAGGTATACAACAGGTCATGTCTGATCTTGCTCCATTCAGAGCAGCATTGGATCAGGCATTATTTTGGGTTGAACAGGATCAGGAGTTCTGGCTGTACTGTGCTTCAGAGCAAGAAGCTACCGACTTACAGCAGCAGTTGTTACAGAAATTGCTTGGGGAATATCAGGCGCACTCCGCTGTATTTCCTTTACATGCTCTGCTGTCAAAACGGATTTGTCAGCAAGACTTAGATGCGTTACGTGAGTTACTTTGGTACAGCCTGTATCTGGCGCAACAACAAGGTATTCAGGGCGCACTGGAATTTAAGTTCCGCTGCAATCAAAACCGCCCTTGTGCCTGGCAAAAGGATAACTTACGGCAGGACTTATTTAACGCCATCAGCCTGAATTTGCTAAATGTCAGGGTGAATGGCGTTTCATTGAGTGACAAACTCCAACAACAACTGGCTCAGCTCTGAATCTGTAATAAGTTCGCTGGCAGTTCAAATTCCATGGCAGTTTTGCGAAAAGGACAAATAAACTTCAGCTTTACCGCCTGCAACATCAAACCTTGTTCATTTTTATTGCCAGAACCATAAGCCGGGTCGCCCATCACAGGGTGTCCTGCTTGTGCAAAGTGACGGCGGATCTGATGTTTACGTCCTGTGATCAACTTAACCCGGACTATGCTGCTGCGGCGTTCTTCTGAATAAGATTCCAGTTCAAACTCCGTCGTACAGGCTTTATCGTCCAGCGGCGTATTCAAAGCAGCTTTTGTGATCAGCTCATCTGACAACTGACCTTTGACTTCAATCCGGTATTCCTTATCAATTTTATGCTGTTGTAACATCAAACTAAAAGCAGCGGCGGCTTGTTTGGTATGAGCGATCAGCACCAGACCACTGGCTTCACGGTCTAACCTGTGCAGTAAAAACACCTGACGTTTCCCTTGCCAGTGCAGTTCTGCAAACCTCAGTAAAGACAGATGATCACCCCATTCATTGCCTTGCGACAACATAGCTGCAGGTTTAAACCAGACGCTGTAACCCCGAGCTTCATGGATCAGCACTGCAGGATCACAACTGCGCTGCAGTAATTGCTCGTCGTAATTCAGCTCCAGACTATCACCAGGCAATAAATCAGCCTGAGCACGTCGTAACCTTTTGTTTTGCTTACCACGCCGCCACAACACTGCGCCTTTATTCATCGCATCTTTCAGTCGGCCTTTGCTGAGCTGTGGCGCTGCAACGACCAAAGCTTCAATAGCCTGCTGTGCTTCGGTGATCTGGAGTTTTTTCGTCAGTTTCAAATTATTTATTCACTTAAAAAGAAGTTCAGCCAGTATTCATGGCGATTAGCCTGTAATGATACCAAAGCTAAGGAGGCTCTGTGTATGCGTAAATTTTGGTTGGTCAGTTTATTTGTCGTAAGTTCCGGCATAGTACCGTTTTTCACTCTGGCCGCGCCTGCAGAAATTGCATCCACTAAAGAGTCATTTAAGCTGCCTTCGGAAGTAGCTAAAACAGCTAAATCTAAAACAGCCTTAAGAACCAACGGCGTGTTAATTCAAAGTGTTGAAAACAACGTCTGGTTTGACACTATAGATATTTCATTTGAATCAGATTTGAATGATAACGGCTTTTACCATGGCTTGTATGTCCGTTTTGATGCCGATACCAACTACAGTTCCGTGCCTGTGTATGCGCACTTCGCATTAAAGCGTGCCGGCGCTCCTGAAGTAATTATTCACACCAGTTCTGTGTTCACCCTCTATGGCACCAGTACAGAGGACTGGTTTGCAATAGAAAGTGAGTTGCTGCACAGCCTGCCACCTGCCTATTACGACCTGGTGATCCGTGTGTATGATGCGGATTACAATGATCTACTGGCGGAAATTTCAGGTTTTGACGAACCGGCATTAGCCGAACTTCCACTGGAAGATTTGTCCTATGACAAACCACAAGTCATCGTAGTGGAAGAAGACAGCGGTAGTATGGGTTGGTTCAGTCTACTGGGATTAATTGGTATCGCTTTGGCAAGACGCAAACTTAGAAGCGCTTAACAAATCAAAGCCCCGCGAGCTGCGGGGCTTTGATTTTCAACTATAAATTAGCCTCAGCAAAAGAAGCTAACCGGCTACGTACTACGCCATTAAGATTGATAGTGGTACTACCTTCAAAGTTTTTAAAACGCTCCACTATATAAGTGAGACCCGAAGTCACAGCCGTCAGATAATTACTGTCAATTTGTGACAAGTTACCCGAACAAATCAGCTTAGTGCCCTCACCACAGCGGGTGATGATGGTTTTCAGCTGCGCCGCACTTAAGTTCTGACATTCATCCAACAGCACTATCGCATTCTGAATACTGCGACCCCGCATAAAGTTAACCGATTTAAACTGGATATTGGCTTTGTCCATAATGTATTGCACGCTGGCATGCGGATGTTCATCGGTTTTATGCAGCACTTCCAGCGAGTCGGTAATAGCCGCCAGCCATGGCGCCATTTTCTCTTCTTCAGTACCAGGTAAAAAACCAATAGATTCAGCAATTTCCGGCGTGTTGCGGGTGACTATGACTTTGTCGTACATGCCCTTTTCAATCACCAGTTCTAGCGCCGCAGCTAAGGCGATTAAGGTTTTGCCACAACCTGCAGGTCCGGTCAGGATGACTAAGTCCATATCCGGGTCAAGCAAGGCATTTAACGCCATTGCCTGATAAATATTTTTTGGGTGAATACCCCAGGCATGTTTGTGCATCAGGCGCTCAAAACCTAAATCAAGAATTTTGATTTCCTGCTCATTGATGTCCAGCACACGGCCAGCAAAGGTTTCAGCCTCGTCAATCAGGTATTCGTTGATATAAGCATTAGGTAAAACTGAACGGGGCACAAAATGATAGGTTTCACGACCTTCATTGTGAGTGCGGCAGTCTTTCACTACAGACCAGAAATCACCTGAAAACTTGTAATAGCCCTTGTATAAAAACCGCACGTCGTCAATCAACTGGTCAGTACGGTAATCTTCTACCAGCTTTAGCCCTGCCCCTTTGGCTTTAAGGCGCATATTGATATCTTTGGTGACCAGTATCACTTTGGTCGGCGCTTTTTCCCGCTGTAAAAATAACGCTGTATTAATAATTAAATGATCGTTTTCACCGCCAGGTAATCCCGGAATTTGGTCGCTGATATGATGGTCGTTGATAATGAATAAATGACCGGCATTTTTTTCTTCAATAGGACTAGGTAAAGCAACCCCTTGCAGCATCTCTTCAGGTGAAGCGTCTTTCAGTACATCCTCCAGCGCACGAATCGCAATACGGGCTTCACGGCTGACATCTTTGTGTTTGTCTTTAATGTGGTCTAATTCTTCGAGCACTGTCATCGGGATGACAACGTCGTGTTCCTGAAAGTTTAAGAAGGCGAAAGGTTCATGCAGCAGAATGTTGGTGTCCAGAACGTATATTTTTTTATCTTTAGCTCTTCTTCGCGCCATAAGCAGCTCCTTAGCGACAATAAAAACCATGAAGATTCATGGCAAAAATACAACAATCCTTACTTCAACTCTGACTGACTCCCTGAGGTTTTGGTTCAGTGACAAGGAAGATGTCAGTGCTTTTATTCATTTGATCTAAGCTTAGAGCAAAAATGCACTGCCTGTATGACCAATAGATGACGATTTTTAATCTATCGTAAAAAATACGTCATCGCAGTTGATGCGGTAGCAGGCATTTCGCTGTACCATGGCGCGCCATTTTCTGCAGTGAGGACAAGATGATAAAATTTGCTTTGGGTCAACGTTGGATCAGCGATAGTGAGTCGGATTTAGGTTTAGGTACTGTGATTGGGCAGGAAGGCAGGATGCTGACTTTGCTGTTTCCGGCCAGTGGTGAAAACCGTCTGTACTCCATTTTGGAAGCGCCGCTGACCCGTGTTCAGTTTAACCCGGGCGATACAGTCAAAAGTGCCGAAGGTTTTTCTTTATTAATCAGCGAAGTTGAAAGCAAAAACGACTGTTTTATTTATCATGGCACCCGCACTGACACCCATGAAACCGTGGCGTTGCGTGAGTTATTTCTTGATCATTTTATAAGTTTCAGTCAGCCACAAGACCGTATGTTTGCCGGTCAGGTTGATCGTTTTGAAACCTTCCCTTTGCGTTACCAGAGTTGGCAGCACTTACATCAGCAGCAACAAAGCCCGCTGCAAGGCTTAGTCGGCGGCCGGATGAGCCTTATCCCACACCAGCTTTATATCGCCGAAGAAGTGGCAAAACGCCATGCACCACGGGTATTACTGGCCGACGAAGTAGGTCTGGGCAAAACCATTGAAGCAGGTTTAATTATTCATCAGCAAGTGCTGGCTGGTTTAGCCAAACGAGTACTGGTGGTGGTACCTGAGTCGCTGCAACACCAGTGGCTGGTAGAAATGCTGCGCCGTTTTAATCTGAAGTTTTCTATTTTTGATGATGAACGTTGTGTTGAATCCTCACTGGATGGCGGCAACCCCTTTGAAACCGAGCAACTGGTTTTAACCAGTCTTGAGTTTTTGGTGAAAAAACGCAGCCACCACCAAAAGGCTGTGGATGCCGACTGGGATTTACTGGTGGTGGATGAAGCTCACCATTTGCACTGGAGCGAGGAAGCCGCCAGCACTGAGTATCAGCGTATTGAAGAGCTGGCTGAAGGCACCGCAGGTTTAATACTGCTCACCGCAACGCCGGATCAACTGGGTCATCAAAGCCATTTTGCCCGCTTACGTTTATTAGACCCAAACCGTTTCCACGACTATCAGGCTTTTATTGCAGAAGAGCAAAGCTACAAACAGATCGCGGATTTAGCTGCTGCGGTTTTAGAGCAAATACCTTTAAGTTCTGCTTCAGTACAAGCCTTAAGCACGCTGCTGGCCGAAAGTGATATCAAAGCCGCTTTAGCCACTTTGCAACATGCAGACGGCAACGATGACGACAGTGAGCAAGCTAAACAGCAGTTATTAAGTCAGTTGCTGGACCGTCATGGCACAGGCCGGATTTTATTCCGTAATAGCCGTAGCGCTATTTCAGGTTTCCCCCAACGCCAGCCACAAGCCGTCGCACTGGAACTACCTGAGCAGTATAAAAACGCATTAAAAGTACAACAGGCCTTTAATAAACAACAAAGCCTGGAGCAAAAAGCCAAGGCCAGTTTATTTCCTGAGCGTGTATTTCAGGAGTTTGAAGGCAAAGCAAGTAGTTGGTGGCAGTTTGACCCTCGGGTTGATCATCTGATCGCCTTACTGAAACAACATAAACGCAGTAAATTTCTACTGATATGCGCCCATGCCGATACAGCGATCGCATTAGAAGAGGCAGTGCGGGTACGTGAAGGTATTCGCGCTTCGGTATTCCATGAAGGCATGACTATTGTCGAACGCGATATGGCGGCGGCTTATTTTGCTCAGGAAGATAACAGCGCTCAAATGCTGATCTGTTCTGAAATTGGCAGTGAAGGCCGTAACTTCCAGTTTGCTCATCATCTGGTGTTGTTTGATTTACCACTAAACCCGGATTTACTGGAACAACGTATTGGTCGTCTGGATCGTATAGGTCAAACCCAGGATATTCAAATTCATATCCCGTATTTTGCTGATCATCCACAGCAGGTATTGCTGGACTGGTATCAGCAAGGTTTACAGGCACTCAGTCAGACTTGCCAAACCGGACGTTCTGTGTTCGAACAGGTTTCCACTGAACTCTTTGAGCTGCTTTGCGCCAACGTTATGGATCAAAATGCGGTGCAGGCGTTGATCGCAAAAAGCGCAGAACTGAACCAGCAACTGAAACAAAAACTGGAACAAGGCCGCGATAAACTGCTGGAAATCAACAGTTCAGGTCGGGGAAAAGCACGCGAACTGGCTGATGCCATTGCCACTTTGGATGATGAAACCCGCCTGCCGATGTTTATGTTAAGAGCCTGGGATGTCTTGGGTGTGAATCAGGACGACCGTGGTGAAAACAGCATGGTACTAACCATGTCAGAGCATCTGCATAGCCACTACCCTATGCTGGACGATGACGGTATCAGCGTCACCTTTGATCGAGCCACCGCTTTGGCGCAGGAAGATATTCAGTTTTTAAGCTGGGATCACCCTATGGTGCAAGGAACTTTGGATATTCTGACCAACGAGCAAATGGGCAATAGTTCTGTGGCTTTGTTGCCGAATAAAGCCCTGCCTGCCGGCACCTATTTTGTAGAGTTTGTTTTTATTGTTGAGGCAAGCGCCCCCAAAGAGTTGCAACTGGGTCGCTATTTACCAGTCACGCCTATACGTCTGTTATTGGAGAAAAATGGCAAAAATCTGGCTGCAAACGTTGGCTTTGAGCAGTTTAATAAGCAATTAAAACCTGTAGGCAGACAACCTGCCGCCAAGATGGTGAAAGCCTTACAAAGCTTTATTCACCCACTGATAGGTAAAGCTCAGGAACTGGCCACGGTGCGTTTAATTGAAGTGCAGCAACAAGCACAGCAGTTGATGCAACAGGCGTTGAACGCTCAAATTGAACGCTTACAGGCGTTACAAAAATTAAACCCGTCAGTGCGGTCAGAGGAGATTACCCATTTGCAACAACAGCAACAGGCACTGTCTGATTACATCAGTAAAGCACGGTTAAAATTTGACGCGTTAAGGGTAGTTGTTGTCAGCCATGACTAAAAGTGAATACAATGTTGCTTGAATACAAGCCGCCGACAGAGCCTTATCTGGATATTGTTTATCAGGACGAAGATATTGTTATCCTGAATAAACCCAGTGGTTTATTAACTGTTCCGGGCAAAGCACCTGAACACAAAGACAGTCTGGATTACAGGGTGCGTTTGGTGTGGCCTCTGGCACGCATAGTCCATCGGCTGGATATGGCCACCTCAGGTCTGGTTGTCATGGCAATGCATGTGCAAAGTCAACGCGATCTAAATAAACAGTTTGAGCTACGCCAAACTAAAAAGCGCTACTTCGCGTTATTAGAAGGGCAAGTGCCAGCAGATTCCGGGGCTGTTGATTTGCCTCTGTTATGCGATTGGCCCAACAGGCCCAAACAAATGGTACATTTTGACGCTGGCAAACCTTCGTTGACCTATTTTAAGGTGCTGGAACGAAATACATACCAAACAAAAGTAGAACTTACACCAGTAACAGGACGCTCGCACCAGCTTAGAGTCCATATGTTATGGCTGGGACATCCGATACTCGGAGATAAGTTTTATGGCACTGAACAGGGAAAACGTTCAGTAGCTCGACTTCAATTACATGCTGGCTCTTTGAAATTCAGACACCCTACCTCAGGAACTGAGCTATATTTTGAAGTAGAGTGCCCGTTTTAATCACAGGAACAGCAGTAATTGATTGCTTTGTTAACCTAAGGTTCAGTTATTTAAGGTAAACTTGGCATCAGGGTAAGAAGTCAGATGGACATCTGACTTAAATTCGTAATAACGAGCAGCTAGATTTGACTAAATTTTTTACTCAAATAGAATGGCAGCCGCAATTTACCTCTTAGGAGATATGGATGAAACTAAGTACTAGCGCAATTGCCATTATGGCAACTTTACTTTCGACTACTGCATTGGCGGATAGTTCAAAACCTTTAGTTACTGACCGTGCTTTTGGTTCTGTGTTTGCTGAATATTACCTGCCAGACGGTGATAAAACTGAATCTGCTGAATGGGCATTCATGGATGAAGGCTGGGGCTATGGCGTTGAATTAGGTTATAACCTGAACGAAAGCTGGGCATTACGTCTGGAATACGCGAAACAACGTTTAGATCAATTAACGACTGACGACACACTTGATGGCAAGCGTATTGGTCTTGATGTGTTATACAGTCTGAGCAACACTGGCGTTTATGTTTTAGGTGGCTTAAAGCACCTTGATGTAGACAGTACTGATGAAACAACAGCCCTGAATATGGGTGTTGGTTACCGTCAATATCTGAACGACCGTGTATCTCTGTATGGTGAAGCCAACCGTTTTCAGGGTATCGGTGACAGCTTTGCTGACGCTAACATTAAGTTAGGTATGTCAATGCTGTTTGGTGATGCTCCTGTTGTTGCTGAACCAACTCCTGCTCCAGAGCCAGTACAAGCTCCTGTTGTTGTAGTTGCTGATAGCGACAAAGATGGCGTACCTGATTCAAGCGATCTGTGCCCGGGCACTCCAACTACAGACAAAGTAGATGCGACAGGTTGTTCAATCTTCACTGAGAAAGAAGTGAACTTCACTTTAAAAGCTCAGTTTGATAATGACTCATCTGTGATCAAACCTGAGTACAATTCAGAAATCGCTGACTTAGCTGCGTTTTTAAAACGTTTCCCAGGCACTGATGTTGAAATCGGTGGCCATGCCTCTAACGTAGGTGCCGCAGCATACAACCTGAAATTATCAGAGCGTCGTGCTGATGCAGTAGCTAAAGTATTGTTAAACGAACACGGCATCAGTGCTGGTCGCGTAACAGTAAAAGGTTACGGTGTTACACGTCCGAAAGTTGAAGGTAATACTCAAGCTGCACACGCTGCTAACCGCCGCATTGAAGCTGTTGTTACTGCAACAATCAAAGAAAAAGTAGAGCGTTAATCTCTACTGCCTGAAAAAGCCGCCGCAAGGCGGTTTTTTTATAACTATAACTTCCCAACCATTCAGTATCTTCGGATAAAGTTTTTCCGTTATTGGTCGATACCTTGCTTAGACCCCTACAGCCTGAGTTGCCCCATGCAATCGAAAATTTTAGCGATGATATTGTTGTTGAGCTTAGATGCTCAGGCCTCTGAACCAGTACCTATGGAAGATTGGTACAAAGCTGATCTGAGCTGGCAAATACCAGCAGAAGAAATCACTGAGTTACTGGCTGGAGACAAAAGCTTTCTGGCGTTAAAAAGGTCTGCATTTACCGCACAGGTCAAAGGCACTATTTTATTTATCCCAGACTGGTCACAACATGCCTCCAGCCCTAAATATCTGAATTTACTTCGAAAAGAGTTTAATGACTATGGCTGGGATACCTTAGCTATCGCAGTACCTGATGCTCCTTTTAATGACGATATAACCAGCCTGGAAAAGTATAGAGAGCAGTTACAACAACGCATCGAAGTGGCCATGACGAGCGCCATGACGGAAAACAGTACTGTGATTGTTGTGGCCCAGGGCAGCAGTGCTGCTTTTATCAGCCAACTGTATGCGGACAAAAAGCTGCAGGAACCTCAATCTCTTATTTTGCTGGAAGCATATTTACCCGCGGCTGAGCAACAACGCAGCTTGCCGCTTGCTATTGCAAAACAACAGGTTCCGACCTTAGATCTGATGCAGGAGCAAGGTAATCAACAAGTTGCAGCTCAATGGCGATTAAGGAAACAGCTGGCAAGACAGCAGCAAAAATTGCTATACCGTCAGCGGGAAATCAATGGATTGATTGCGCAGGCAGAAACTCAACAGCGGGTATTTAAAGAAATTTATGGCTGGTTAAGCTACCAGGGTTATTAAAAATAGCTTTTCCGGTTAAAAAAACCTATTACACTGTGCGACATCCATCTAACTCTTTGCCGGAGTTGCCAGACTATGTCGCCTTTAATTCAAACCGTATTACTGTTGACCGCAAGTAATATCTTTATGACCTTTGCCTGGTACGGGCATTTAAAACACTTTAAAAGCTCAGCCCTGTATATAGCTATAGCTGTGTCATGGGGCATCGCTTTGTTTGAATATATGCTGATGGTGCCTGCAAACCGCATCGGCCATCAGGTATTAAGCCTGGCTCAGCTTAAAATTTTGCAGGAAGTGATCACCCTGAGCGTTTTTATTCCATTTGCCGTGCTTTACATGAAAGAGCCCTTTAAATGGAATTATGTCTATGCCGGCTTGTGCCTGATGGGCGCAGTCTACTTTATGTTTTTCCGCGATTAACCCCGTTGTTTTCGGATCAATTCGTAAGCCGCCTGAATATCCTGAGTTTTTTGTTTTGCGACATCCATCAGCTCAGGCGGTAAACCTTGTGACATCAGCTTGTCAGGATGATGTTGCGCCATCAATTTTTTATAGGCTTTTTTAAGCGTCGTCTCAGAACTGTCTGCGCCAATGCCTAAAATTTTATAGGCATCAGTCAAACGGTTTCCTGCATCAACAGCTCCATTGTTACTGCTTTTAGCAAAACGGGCTTCTGCTTCGTAGCGACTTAACATCTGTTCCAGTTGAGTCCCACTGATACCTAATGCCGAAGCAACCTGTGTCAGTATCTTTTGCTCAGCGCTGCTTAGATTCAGATCGACATAAGCTGTACTGATTTGAATTTCAAGAAACATCAGCAACAGATCAGGTCTGGATCGGTACGCAGATTTAAATTCAGCCAATTGTTCTAACAAAGGGAAGTCAGCTTGTTTACCGTGACGAAAAGCCGCCTGAGCTTCTTGTTTCTGCGCCGCAGTTAAACCTAACTGGTCCATAAAAACAGTCGCTTGTTGAATATGAGACTTAGTGACTACGCCATTAGATTTAGCTATATGGCCCATCACTGCAAAAGTGTTGTAACGAAAAATCCCCTGAGCTTCCGATTTATCGCGGGAAAAACCATTAAAACCACCACGACTGGCGAAGGCCCCGCCATAGGATTTATCGAACCAGTGCCCTATCAATAAGCCAATAAATAAACCTGGGATCTTGAGTAGTGCCATACCAAACAAGGCACCAAGAATTTTACCCCACATGTTCAGACTCCAATTGCGCAGATAATTCGTGCAGCCGCTGCACAGTACCAATATCGTGCCACACGCCCCGGTAAAGTTCTGCCGTAACTTTGTTCTGCTGCATAGCCTGTCGCAAGTAGGGTGCTAACTTTTGTTTACCTTCAGCCACTGAGCTAAAAAACTCAGACCGGTAAATGGCAATGCCACTAAAGGTAAAACATTGTGTTGCCTCAGCCAGCGCATAGCCTTGCTCACTGATACCAAAATCCCCGTTGGGATGTTGTGATGGATTAGGCACTAATACCAGATGAGCTAAGCAGTCTGCCGCTAATTTCCCTGCAAGTTGTTGGTAAGGGTAATCACAAAACACATCGCCATTGATCACAATAAAAGGTGCATCGCCTAACAATGGCAGCGCCTTCTTTATACCGCCAGCAGTTTCAAGCCCTTCTGCGCCTTCGTCCGAGTATTGAATGCTCACACCAAACTGATGGCCTGAATCTAAATGCGCAGGTAACAAATGCCCCAACCAGGCATGATTAATCACAATATGCTGTAAGCCGGCATTACGAAGCGCTTCAAGGTGGTACTGGATCAGTGGCTTGCCTGCCACAGGCAGCAGTGGTTTAGGTAATAGATCAGTCAGGGGACGCATACGCTCGCCACGACCAGCAGCCAGTATCATTGCTTTCATGTCAGGCGACAGCCTCCAGTGCAGGTTTTACTTTATTTTTTAACCACAGATCCAGTTCCTGTAACTGTGGATAAAGTGATGTAACCTCAAGTACATAATCAAAGACCCTCGGTAAATCAGCAAGATAACCTGATTTACCATCGCGATGGTATAAGCGGCAGAAAATACCACAGACTTTAATATGTCGCTGTAACCCCATCCAGTCGAACCAAAGCTGAAACTGTTCAGCACTTATCTCTGCCGGTAATTGTGCTTGTGTTCGCAGATTTTGATAAAACTCTCGACTTAATGCCTGTACCAAATCAACAGGCCATTTGATGTAACAATCTTTGAGTAAAGACACTGCGTCATAAGTCACAGGACCTTTGACGACATCCTGAAAATCGATCACCGCAAGTTGACCATCCTGTTGCACCATCAAATTACGGGAATGGTAATCCCGGTGCATACCAGCCTGAGGCTGTTGCAATGCAGTATCAGCCAACAGCAGGAAATGCCGCTGCAGCATGGCTTGCTCTTGTGCATTGATCGTCAGTTGCAGATGCTGCAGTACAAACCAATCAATAAAAATCTGCATTTCACGTAATAAAAAGGCCTGGTCAAATACAGGCAAAGGCCCACTACTTGTCGCGCTGATCGTACGAACCTGAGTCAACTGCGCCAATGCCTGACGATAAAAGCCAGTAGCAGTGTCACTGGTCAGCCTGGATAACAACAAGATATCGCCTAAATCACTCAGCACTAACAACCCCTGCTGAATATCCTGCGCAATAATTTGTGGAACCTGTAAACCCGCTTGAGCAAATGCCTGCTGAGTGGCCACAAAACGGCTACAATCCTCTGCTGGTGTTGGTGCATCCATTAAGATGTAGCTTTGTTGTGCTCCGGAAAAACGGAAATAACGCCTGAAACTTGCATCTCCGGTGATAGGATCCAACCGAATCGCTTCGCCAGGAAAACAAGTCGCCAAAAAACTTTGAATTAACTGCATTCGAGCTGGCACTTCATACTCTCCATCGAGTCAAAGCCAGCACTATAACGGATTAGCAGGATCCGGAAAATTGATTTATTATAGCTGGCTCGGTGTTCCGGTCGTTTTCACCTGTTTCAGGTATTGTACTAAGTAGGTTGCATGACTCATTCTCTGATGTATCGCCTTATTCTCATGGCAATTGGTATGCCTTATCTTGTCCATGCAGAAGAGCAAACACCTCAACCTATCCAGCAATGTTATAGCGCGGTTGAGATGCCGGCAAAGCTGAGTCAGCTGTCAGCTAAAGACAACAGACTGCAAATTTTGTCTGACCGCATTCGAATGATGCAGGACCAAACCGCCTTGTTTGACGGTAATATCGAAATTCTGTACCGCGATACCCTTTTAAACGCGGCCAATGCCCAGGTCAGTCAGAAAGATCAAACCTTGCTCGCCAGTGGTGGCATTCAATATTACAGCCCTGATTTAAAAGTCAGCAGTAGTCATTTCAGTGCACAGTTAAAAGAAGATAAAGCCGTATTAAGCGAAGCTGACTATCAATTGGTCAGTCAGTCTGGTCGCGGATATGCCAAAGAGATGAGCGCTTTAAACAAGCAAATTAATTTATCTGAAGCAAGCTTCACGACCTGCCCTGAAAATGACAGCAGTTGGGCTTTGCACGCAGATAAAATTAATATTAACTCTGATGATGGCTGGGGCGAAGCCTGGCATTCGGTGATTAAAATTCAGGATGTACCTGTCTTTTATTTACCTTATATGACCTTCCCGGTCAGCGACAAACGTAAAAGTGGCTTATTGTTTCCAAAGATTGGCAGTTCACAAAAACTAGGGGTCGATCTCGAAACCCCCTACTACCTGAATCTGGCAGAAAATTACGATGCGACTATCAGTCCACGTTTTATGAGCAAAAGGGGCGCACAGCTCAATACCGAATTCCGTTATCTGACTGAAGACCACAACGGCCTGCTGCAACTGGAAGTTTTACCCGATGATGATGATAAACCTGCAGGTTTTGGCAGCCGGTATTTAACCCATTTCAGTCATAGTGGTGATCTGTCAGACCGTTGGCGTGCCAGTGTCGATTTTACCGATGTCAGTGACGATGCTTATTTATCTGAACTGGGCTCAGATTACAGCAATCAAAGTGACACTCAGCTATACCGTCAGGCCAGTCTGAATTATTTCGGTGATTACCTGAATTCAGAAATCCGACTGCAAGGCTTTGAAATTCTGGGTAATTATTCCCCTTCTTACGCAGCCTTACCTCAGATTGATCTAAGCTCGGCAGCACCATTGGATTTAGCGGCCGGATTTGAATTTAACTGGCATAGCCAATACGCACATTTTCGTAATGATACAGCCGTCATTAACAATGCTGACCGTTTGCATCTTGAACCCAGTATTCGCTGGCCTTTGATCACCCCAGCTGTCGAACTGGTGGCGGAAACCAGCCTGCTGCATACCAGGTACCAACAAAATACTGACCAGGTCCAGCCTTTGCTGTCCGAAGAAATCAACAGGACCGTGCCCAAGGTTCAGATTAACGCCAAACTGAATATGGAAAGAGAACTGGCATGGGAGGATTCTGGCTCCTTACAAACCTTCGAGCCTCAGGTTCAGTATCTTTACATTCCCTATCGCGACCAATCGAAGATCGGTCTGTACGATACAGCGCGATTGCAGGACGATTACTATGGTTTATTCCGTGAAAACAGATATTCAGGTTTGGATCGGATTGCCGACACCAATCAGTTGACTATAGGCTGGACAACCCGGCTTTATGACTCTCAGGACACTGAATTATTTCGTTTTAGCCTGGGTCAGATTGTATTTTTGGATGATCCGGAACCTATAGATAATTCGCTGCTGGACGCCGAACAACCAGCAGACTCAGTGCTGGCCTCGGAGTTGTTGTGGAACTGGAGCAAAGGCTGGTACTTAAATACAGCATTGCAGTATGATTCCAGCAACGAGCGTATGGTCAAAAGCAATGTGACTTTAGATTACATTGCGGATGATAAAAGCCTGATCCAATTGAACCACCGTTACAGTCGTGAGGTCTCAGACTACGAAATTGCGCAGGTTGGCTTTTTAGGCACGACCCCTATCGATGATAAATGGAAACTGATTGCCAGTTATTATCGTGACATCAACAAGCATCATATGATAGAAGCTAACTTTGGTTTGCAATATGAATCCTGTTGCTGGGCAATACGTGTGGTTGCTAAGCGCCAAATCAATACCAACCTTGAATTGGCACTGAATGATTTATCACAACCTCCAACTTTTGATAACGGTATTGCCGTACAATTTGTCTTAAAAGGTTTTGGTGAGGGAGCAGGCTTCTCAGTCAGCGACATGTTATCAAACGGAATTTTTGGTTATAGACGCCCATATTTACTAAATAATTAATGTAGGAACCTATGAAGTTACAACTTTTGATTGCCAGCTCTGTGGCCGCATTTCTGGCCTTCTCGAGCCAGGCGGCAGAACAAAAGATAGACGGTGTTGCAGCTATCGTTAACAACGGTGTCGTACTGGATACTGAAGTGACGGATATGGTCAACAAGGTGAAGCGCAACGCACAAAGTCAGGGACAAACCTTGCCTTCTGATCGTGCTTTACGTACTCAAGCTTTAGAGCGTTTGATCAGCAACAGTTTACAGATGCAGATGGCAAAACGTATGGGGTTGCAAATTACTGACCCACAACTGGATCAGGCTTTGGAAAACGTTGCCCGGGGTGAAAACCTGACGATGGAACAGTTCCGTCAGCGAATAGTCGCTGAAGAAGGCGATTACCAGGAGTTCCGTGAGCGTTTCCGCGAAGAAATTACCACAGGTGAAGTATTACGTTCCAACGTACAACGCCGTATCTACATCAGTCCTCAGGAAATTGAAAACCTGATGAAAGTGATGGAAGAACAAGGTGCTTCCAACGAGCAATACAATATTGGCCATATTCTGATTTCAATTCCGAATCAGGGTAGTGCCGAAGAGATCAAAGACGCAAAAGAACGCGCAGATAAAGTGATGACGTTGTTACGTGAAGGCAGCGACTTTAAAAAGCTTGCTATCGCTTCTTCGTCTGACACCACAGCTCTGGATGGCGGTGAAATGGGTTGGATGAATATTAACGAAATGCCGACTTTGTTTTCTGATGCTATTCGCGGCAAGAAAAAAACCGATATGATTGGTCCGTTACGCTCTGGTGCAGGTTTTCATATCCTGACGATTTTTGATATTCGTGGTGCTAACGTGGCTGAATTAAACGAAGTGAAAGCACGTCACGTGTTAATTAAGCCGTCTATTATCATGAGTGAAGAAAAAGCCCGTGATACGTTAAAGCAATTTGCTGCTGACTTTAAAGCAGGCAAAGTTGATTTCGCTGAGTTTGCCAGCAAAAACTCAGAGGACCCGGGTTCAAAGCTAAAAGGTGGTGATTTAGGTTGGGCTGATCCGGCCATGTATGTGCCAGCCTTTCGCGACACAGTCAACAATCTGCAAATCAACGAACTGAGCGAGCCTTTCCGCACCGAGCATGGCTGGCACATTGCGCAATTATTAGATAAACGTGTTGTCGACATGACCGCAGAGAAAAAACAAGATCAAGTCTACCGTATGCTGTTCAATCGTCGCTTTAACGAAGAACAGGCGAACTTCCTGCGTGAGTTGCGTGACCAGGCCTTTATCGAAGTGCTGGCGGATACTGAATGACATTGAGGATAGCGATCACCCCAGGTGAGCCAGCCGGTATAGGCCCTGATCTGGTGGTGATGTTGGCACAAAAAGATTGGCCGGTGCAGCTAATCGTCTGTGCCAATGCAGAAGTGCTACAGCAAAGAGCGGCAGAGTTAAACCTGCCGCTTCAGCTTTTACCTTATCAGCCGGAACAGCCAGCACAACCTCAGCAAGCTGGCACTCTGACTTATGTGGACTTCGCAGTAGAAGCTCCAGTGGTCACTGGCCAATTGAATGAAGCTAATGGGCGTTATGTGGTCGAGACCTTACGATATGTCGGCGAAAAATCTATGTCAGGCGAATTTGATGCCATAGTCACAGGTCCTGTACATAAAGGTATTATTAATAAAGCTGGCATTCCATTTAGTGGCCATACTGAGTTTTTTGCCCACCTGTCGAATACACCTTATGTCGTTATGATGCTGGCAACCGAAGGTTTAAGAGTCGCACTGGCCACAACACATATTCCATTAGCCTATGTCGCAAAAGCTATTACGAAAGAGCGTTTACACAAAGTCATTTCGGTACTGCACCACGACTTACAGCACAAATTTGCCATTGCTTCCCCTGTTATTTATGTCTGTGGATTAAATCCGCATGCTGGAGAAGATGGACATTTGGGGCGGGAAGAAATTGATATTATCAGCCCCACTTTAGACGAACTGCGTTTGCAAGGCATGAACCTGGTGGGTCCATTGCCAGCCGATACCTTGTTTCAACCGAAATACCTCGACCACGCTGATGCAGTTTTAGCTATGTATCATGATCAAGGCTTGCCTGTTCTGAAACACAAAGGCTTTGGTCGTTCAGTCAATATCAGTCTTGGTTTACCTTTAATCAGAACATCAGTCGACCATGGTACTGCGCTGGATTTAGCCGGTACTGGAAAAGCCGACCCGGGAAGTTTATTCCACTCCCTGGAACAAGCCATTTATTTAGCGCAAAGAGCCAAGTTATAACATGACAGATAAAGTACACCAAGGACACACAGCCCGAAAACGTTTTGGTCAGAACTTCTTACACGATCCTGTCGTCATAGAGCGGATTGTTAAAGCCATCAGCCCAAAACCAACGGATTTATTGGTTGAAATCGGCCCAGGTTTAGGTGCAATCACCGAACCTGTTGTCGAAAAGTCAGGCCACTTAACTGTGATTGAACTGGACCGGGATCTGGCTCAGCGTTTACAGGAACACCCCGTACTCGCTGACAAACTGACAATACATCAGGCTGATGCGATGAAATTCGACTTCCGTCAGCTACTGCAGCCAGGCAAAAAATTAAAAGTCTTTGGTAATTTGCCTTATAACATTTCAACACCACTACTGTTCCACCTGTTTGATTACGCGGACGATATTGAGAACATGCACTTTATGCTGCAAAAAGAAGTGGTTGAACGTATGACTGCAGGTCATGGTTCTAAGACTTATGGCCGCTTGTCGGTTATGACTCAGTTTTTCTGCCATGCGATGCCAGTGGTCGAAGTAGGTCCGGGAGCCTTTAAACCCGCCCCTAAAGTACATTCAGCTGTTGTGCGACTGATCCCTAAACCAAGCTCAGAGCGTCAGGATGTGCCTGTAGCTGTATTAAACAGAGTCTGCTTAGAGGCTTTTAATCAGCGCCGTAAAACCTTACGTAACTGTTTCAGCAATTTTGCAACGGCTGAACAAATTGTCGAAATGGGTATAGATCCAACGTTACGCCCAGAGCAATTGAGTGTGGAACAATTTATTGGTATAGCGCACTGGTTGCATCAACAAGAGCAACAACAATTATGAGCCTGAGCTTCGAAATTCCGGTCTCAGTTGAGACATTTTATGTGGCAGCTCAATCTGATCCTGTGATAAACAGGTATGTTTTTGCCTATACCATTACCATCAAAAACCACAGCTCCGAAACGGTGCAATTGCTCAGACGTTATTGGTTAATTACCGATGCGAATGGCAAGGAAACAGAGGTGCATGGTGAAGGTGTGGTGGGTGAACAACCTCAACTCGCACCGGGTTCCAGTTATAGTTATACCAGTGGCGCAGTGCTGGAAACTCCTGTGGGCACCATGCAAGGTCATTACGAAATGACCAGCCAAAGCCAACTGAACTTTAAAGCAGCTATTCCATTATTCCGTTTAGCATTGCCAAATATTCTGAACTGAGATTATGCCACGTTACGTGATTGGAGATGTTCAGGGCTGCTTCAAACAGCTGCAATCCTTGTTAACAAAAATCCAGTTTGATCCAAAGCTGGATGAGTTATGGTTTTGTGGCGATTTGATTGCAAGAGGGCCCGATTCGTTAGCCACTTTGCGCTTTGTCCGATCGTTAGGGGATAAGGCCAAAGTTGTACTGGGGAACCATGATCTGCATTTTCTTGCCTGTGTGTTTGGCTTTGCTAAAGTGGATGCTAAAGATCTACTGGATGAACTACTGCAATCGCCCGATTTGCCAGATCTGGTGCAATGGTTGCAGCAACAACCTTTAATGCATTTTGAGCCAGAAGAGCAACTGTTACTGGTTCATGCAGGTTTAGCACCTTACTGGGATATACAGCCAGCATTAGATGCTGCAGACCAGGTCAGTACTGTGCTAAAACATCAACCGGAAAAACTCTTTACTGCCATGTATGGAAACACTCCGACTTTATGGTCTGAAGTGCGTACTGATGAAGAGCTCTGGCGCTTCACCATTAACAGCTGCACCCGAATGCGGTTTTGTCTGACAAATGGCGCACTTGAACTCAAAGAAAAGCGTCATCCGGATAAAGTTAGTAATCTGGTTCCGTGGTATCTGTTTTGGCAACAGCCGCCACACCCACAGATATTTTTTGGCCACTGGGCAAGCCTGATGGGTCAGAGCCCTGTTGCAGGAATCCATGCACTGGACACTGGTTGTGTTTGGGGAAATTATTTAACAGCCTATTGTATTGAGACTGAGCAGCGTTATAGTGTTTCTGACTAAAAATAACGCTATAATGCCGCGTCATTTAAAATGTCGTATTTTGAATTTTTATTGTGTGGTGACAGGGTCAATAGTGCCCTTTTAGCCTGGATACTGGGAGTAAGGTTATGAAGTTAACGGTAGCACTTCGGATTATTGGTGGTTTTGGTGTAATTTCACTACTACTGCTCGTGATCGGTATTACCTCGTACATGAGCTTGAATAGTATCAATGACTCAACCACGCAAGTAAATGAAATCTCGATCCCTGCTTTGGAAAATAGCGCTGTACTGCAAAGTGAATTTGTTAAAATGAGCAAAGTCAGTTTACAAGCTTTTTATGCCACAGAAGTAAAACAGGTCAAAGATTTAGAGACTCAGTTCAATGCAGAACAGGCGTTGTATGATACAGCAGCCAAAGTATTACAAGCTGTGGTGGCCGAAGAGGAAACTCTGGCGAGTTCTTTTAAGGATGTGTCAGCTGCGTACACCGAATTCACACCTGTCAGCAAAAAGCTATTCGCAGAGCTTAGTAAAAGCCTGAGTTTACGTGATCAAATTGCCTCTCAGTTATCGGATGTAGAGTTAAATTCAGATGACTCCGCATCTTTACTGTTGGATTTCAGTGACGTCAGAGATGTAAGCCGTCGTTTCCCGCAAGCCAGTAAGGCTGCGACTGAATTGGAAACAGGTTTAAATACACTGGTCAGCGTGGTGGTTGATTTAACCCGTACAACTTCAGCAACAACAGCAGACACTATTGCTAACGAAGTAAAATCTCGTTTAGAAGGTGTGACTCAGCAGATGAATACCATCAAAACTGAAGCTGGTGCCAGTGTTGATATGGTGGCGGATTTAGATGAAAAAATTACCGCTATCCATGAATTATTGTCTGGTGACGAAGGCATCCTGACTTTAAAAGCACAAATGTTAGCCGCCAGTGCTGAAGCTCAGAAGTTATTGACTCAGGCTGAAGGTCACAACAAAACCGCATTAGATGGTTTAAACCGATTATTATCTCGTGCTCGTACCGTCGCTGGCGAAATTCAGGCCGAAGCTCAATCTGATGTATCAAGTGCTATTACTACTATATTTCTGGTTGTACTGATTTCTATTGGTTTGGCCGTAGGTATTGCCATGGTTACAGTGCGTAGCATTACGTTACCATTATCTAAGGTAAACGAAATTTTAGGTGTGGTCGCTTCTGGTGATTTAACCAAACGTTTGGATGATAAAGCTCAGGATGAATTTGGTGATCTGGCCCGTAACTGTAATCAGGTTATTACCAATTTGCGCCAACTGATCCAGGGTATTATTTCCCGCTCGACTCAACTTGCCGCTGCATCTGAGCAGACTTCAGCCATCACAGTAGAAACAACCACAGCCATTCGTGAGCAGAAGTCTCAGGTGACTCAGGCCGCGACTGCTACAACAGAGATGAGCAGCACTTCACAAGGCGTAATGCAAAGCTCTAACGATGCGTTGGCTGAAATCAAAAATGCTGACAGTGAAGCTGAGCGTGTCAAAGTTATTTCTGAAAATAACAAGCAGACCATACTGCAGTTATCTAAAGAAGTGGACCAGGCTTCAACTGTTATCAATAAACTGCATAAAGACAGCGCGTCGATCGGCAGTATCCTTGATGTTATCCGTGGTATCGCAGAACAAACTAACTTATTGGCATTGAATGCGGCTATTGAAGCAGCACGTGCTGGCGAGCAAGGTCGCGGTTTTGCGGTAGTAGCGGATGAAGTTCGGTCATTGGCGAGCAAAACTCAAGCATCTACACAGGAAATTCAGGCGATGATACAAGTCCTGCAGACCGGTGCTCATGCAGCTGTAGAAGCGATGAACAAAGGTAAAAAGCAGGCTGAAAATTGTGTGACTCAGACTGAAGTTGCTGCTCAGGCACTGGAATCTATCACCAACGCAGTTCACTTAGCCCATGATATGAGCGAACAAATCTCTCATGCTGCCAAAGAGCAGAATCAGGTGTCTAACGAAATCAGCCACTTATTAGAATCCATTGTAACTATTGCGGAACAAACAGCTTCAGGTGCTGAGCAAACGTCTCAATCCAGCCATGAAGTAGCTCGTTTAGCTGAAGAGTTACGCCAATCTGTTGACCAGTTCAAAGTCTGATCTGGTTCGTTAGTAAAAAAAATCCGCCATATGGCGGATTTTTTTATTGGGCATGGAAGGGGTAATTACTCACCACCACCCGCTCGTTCTTTTAATACTGCGAGCACAGGAGACGCGGCAAAACCATTGCCTTCAGCCCATGCGATATCACCTGACGCTGCAACCTGAGCAGCAGGTAACTGTTTAACGATAAACTCACCCACATCCGCTGCATTACTTTTTATCGCAAACCGGACTAAGCTGTCACCGTTGCACGTCACGCCATCATAGATGTTGCGAAGACGCAGGCGATAATCACTTAATACTTTGCGTAATCTATTTTTATCGTCAGCCTTGACATAATCACACATAGAAGCAGCTAGCTGATCGTCAGCATGCACCACTGGGGACACTAATACTGCACCGGCCACCACCACACCACAGAACACTGCTGGCAACAATTTCATACATTACTCCTGAAGCAGTCAAAAAACAGACAAAAGTATAGTAACAACATGTGACAATAGGTGCAATGCAGACCTGTTCATTCTCTGTTCAGTGTGCGGAAATGATAAGAATGGGGGTTTTGTGGATCAGGTTGATGATACTCTGACTCAGACTCGCGCCAGTCTGCAACGGCCTGATAGTCAGGGAAAAAGGCATCGCCTTCTACGGTCAGATCAATATCGGTGATATAAAGTGTATCAGCCAGAGGCAACACCTGACGATAAATCTCAGCGCCACCTATGATCATCACCTCAGCTTCGTGCTGCACTAAAGCCAAAGCCTGTTCAATACTTTGCACCCAATCAGCATCAGCGCTAAGCGCGCCAATTTGGCGGCTAATCACTATATTGCGGCGTCCCGGCAGGGCTTTACCAATAGATTGGTAGGTTTTGCGGCCCATAATCACCGGCTTGCCTAAAGTCACTTTTTTAAAGTGCTTCAGATCAGCCGGTAAATGCCAGGGCATCTGGTTATCTTTGCCAATTACTCTGTTATTGGCCATAGCCGCTATCATTGCAATCCGCATTATCACCTCAGCGCTTGTAAATTACTTCAACGTCGTAGTCGTCTTCGTCGAAATCATCATCTTCATCGTCCAGATCGTCTGCAACAGCTAACACATCCTGATGATAATCATCCCATTTGAAGTTCACAGCGTCTTCAATCTGCTCTCTTGGTTTTTCAACCGGCAGCAATTCAATATAATTCAGAATATCTGCTGCTAAACGTTCGGTATTAGTGCGGCTCGCAGCAGCGATTCGATGAACCTCACCTTCCCAGTTGATGGCTTTGGTCACGCGCTCAATCACTTCTTCCAGTTCATCTTCCAGCACTAAATCCAGTTTGTTAAAGACTAACCAACGTGGTTTATTGGCTAACTTATCACTGTATTTATCTAATTCTTTTAAAATAGTCACAGCGTTTTCAGCTGGATCTGAGCCATCAGCAGGCAGCACATCAACAACGTGCAATAACAAACGACAACGCTCTAAGTGTTTTAAGAACTGAATACCTAAGCCAGCACCTTCTGCAGCCCCTTCAATCAGACCTGGAATATCGGCTATGACAAAAGAACGGTGACTTTCAACCCGCACAACACCCAGGTTAGGAACCAGTGTAGTAAAAGGATAATCGGCGACTTTTGGCTTGGCAGAAGAGACAGCACGGATCAGGGTCGACTTACCAGCATTTGGCAAACCTAATAAACCTACATCGGCTAATAACAGCAATTCTAAGCGAATATTACGCACTTCACCTGGCGTACCATTGGTTTTCTTACGTGGCGCTCTGTTGGTGCTGCTGGTAAAACGGGCGTTACCCAAACCATGCCAACCACCTTTCGCAATCATCAGCTTCTGACCATTTTTGGTCAAATCGCCAATAACTTCTGCGGTATCGATATCCACAGCACGTGTCCCCACAGGCACACGTAAAATCATGTCATCACCACGCTTACCGGTACAGTTGGTACTCATACCATTCTGACCACGTTCTGCCTGGTGATACTTTTCGAACTGATAATCCACCAAAGTGTTCAGGTTGGTGTCAGCCATTAAATAAACATCACCACCATCACCACCGTCACCACCATTTGGGCCACCTTTGGCGACAAACTTTTCGCGACGGAAACTGACAATACCGTTGCCGCCATCGCCGGCTTCAACCCGAATTTCCGCTTCATCTACGAATTTCATCTGGACTATCCTGATCTAAAAAAACTATGGGCTCATTATACTATCAATTCCGCCCGCACATGAATGCATAGCAGGGCTTGGATGAATTGAAAGCAACAAAACTGACCTTCAGCATACTGAAGTATCAGCCTTTGATCGATTCTTAATAAAAAAGCCCCGCACTAGGCGGGGCTTTTCGAATCAATGCGTCGTTATTCGCTAACGATGCTTACGAATTTGCGATTGTGCTCGCCTTTCGTTTCGAATTGCACTTTACCGTCAGTTAAGGCGAATAATGTGTGGTCTTTACCTATACCAACATTACTACCAGCGTGGAACTTAGTACCACGTTGACGAACGATGATGTTGCCAGCTAAAACTGACTCACCACCAAAACGTTTCACACCTAAGCGTTTCGCTTCTGAATCGCGACCGTTACGAGTGCTACCTACACCTTTTTTACTTGCCATGAGTAGTTACTCCTTCGATTACGCGCTGATGCCGGTAATTTTCACTTCAGTAAACCACTGGCGGTGACCAGCTTGTTTACGGTAGTGCTTACGACGACGGAATTTGACGATTTTAACTTTATCGCCACGGCCATGGTTGACCACTTCCGCTGTTACTTTACTGCCTTCAACTAAAGGAGTACCGATCTTGATGTCTTCGCCGTTAGCGATCATCAGAGCTGAAAATTCAATAGTTGCGCCGGTTTCTAAGTCTAGTTTTTCTAGACGAAGGGTTTGCCCTTCCGTTACACGGTGCTGTTTACCACCACTTTGGAAAACCGCGTACATAGTTAACTCCGTACAAATCACGCCGACATTTAAGGGCGTGTTAATTATAATCACAGGGCGCGAATTGTACGCAATTTCCCCTACCCTCGCAAGCACAATTATTAAAAAGATCAGTGGGCAACAAAAAGGATCGGGTTTTGCTTTAGCTGATCAGCTGCAATGGTGTAGAATCAGCCACATTCTATACCTAAGCAGTTGTTTTACCAGATGACGCTCGAAGAGATCCGCCAGCTCAGTCTTAATGACATGACGGCCGTGAACCAACATATATTCTCTCAGCTTAGTTCTGAGGTGGCGCTGATTAATCAGCTAGGCATCTATATAGTAAATAGTGGTGGCAAACGTCTGCGTCCACTTTTAGCTGTATTAGCAGCCCGTGCGCTGGGTTATCAAGGCCAACAACACATTACCCTCGCCACTATAGTGGAATTCATTCATACCGCGACTTTGCTGCACGATGATGTAGTGGATGAATCTATGCTTCGCCGTGGCAAAGAGACAGCTAACGCTGTATTCGGTAATCAAGCCAGTGTGTTAGTCGGTGACTTCCTTTATACACGAGCTTTTCAGCTGATGGTGTCGCTGGACAAAATGCAGATCATGCAAATCCTGGCCGATGCCACCAATATCATTGCTGAAGGTGAAGTATTGCAGTTGATGAACGTCAACGACCCGGAAACGTCCGAACAGAACTATATGCAGGTGATTTACTGCAAAACCGCTAAATTATTTGAAGCAGCTACCCAGCTTGCCGCAATTCTGGCGAATCAGCCTGAATCAGTGGTGAACGCGATGAAACTCTACGGCATGCATCTGGGCACTGCGTTCCAGCTGATTGACGATGTACTGGATTATCAGGCGGATGCGGATGAACTGGGTAAAAACATCGGTGATGATTTAGCTGAAGGTAAACCGACTCTGCCACTGATTTATGCGCTGCGTCATACCAGCGGTGACGACCAGCAACTGCTGAAAGATGCGATTGAACATGCCAACGGTATGCAGCATCTGGACCGCATCATGGCGATTTTAGAACAAACCAAGGCCTTTGATTACACTCGCGCCATGGCCGAGCAGGAAGCTGAAAAAGCCCGCCAGGCTATCGCCTTCTTACCAGAATCTGGTTACAAAGATGCTTTATTGACACTAGCCGATATCGCAGTGCAACGAAATCACTAAAAAAAGCTGGTCGCAACAACGTTCCTGACAGTTGCGACCTACCGTCCCTCCATGGACATAAAAGCCAGCATCAGCTGGCTTTTTTATTCTTCAAAGCGTCTTAGTTTGCGTTAGCAACAAACTCTTCGCCTAACGTGATGTCAGCTTTTAAAGTGCCTAACATATCGTTCATGGCTTTTTGCTCGTACGCGCTTAATGCGCCAATAGGTAACAGTGCTTCAACGCCGTTTTTACCTAATACTATTGGTTGTGCGAAGAAACGGGCATGTTCACCCTGACCTTCAACATAAGCATATTCAGTGACTTTTTCGCCTTGTAAGCCTTTGACTAAAGACACGCAGAAACGCGCAGCAGCCTGCCCCATAGACAGAGTTGCAGATCCGCCACCAGCTTTAGCTTCAACGACTTCAGTACCAGCATTCTGGATACGGTAAGTTAATGAAGACACTTCTTCGTCTGTGAAGGTTACATCTTTTACCTGAGACAGCAGAGGCAGAATAGTAGTACCGCTGTGACCGCCGATGACAGGAACAATCAATTCAGCAGGGTTTTTGCCCTTTAATTCAGCAACAAAAGTCTCAGCGCGGATCACATCCAGTGTAGTGACACCGAATAAA
>JAHIWM010000043.1 GCA_018815765.1 Gammaproteobacteria bacterium
ATCGCTGGATGTATAACGTTTGGGCAGGGAATAAAGTAAAGCAGAAACTTTCCCCTTTCCTGCCAAAGCCAGCACAGCCAACGCAGGCAAAACAGCGTCTCTGGTGGGTAATGCGGTTAACCTAACCTTATCAACCTGCACATCACTACCCAGCAAAAAACCACCATTGGCTTCAAAACCGGCATAAGTATTAAAGTCTGCAGCCAGGCTGTCAAAAGCAGCTATCACATAAGGCGAACCAATACGGGTTCGAAGCACTGTTTTAAAATAACCACAACTTTCTATGGCGGTATTGCAACTGACAGGCACAGCCAAAGCGTCAAGCTGCAGATAATGTGCCGCTAATAAACATAATAAATCGCCGCGTAGCCAGTTGCCTTGTTCATCTGAGAGCAATGGTCTGTCGCCGTCACCGTCGGTAGAAAAAATAGCGTCCAGCTTGTGCTCTGCAGCCCATAACTTAGCTTTTGCTTTATCTTCGGCAGATACTGCTTCTGTATCTATAGGCACAAAGTGGTCGGTGCGTTCCAGCGTAATCACTTCAGCCCCTAAAGCACTGAATAGCTGATTATATAAATCGCGGCCTGCACTGGAATGCTGATAAATACCTAACTTTTTACCCTGTAATAAATTGGCAGGAAACACCTGTAAATAACGCTGCAAATAGCTTTCTGCTGCCGCTTTATTGACTGTTAGCGGCACCAGAGTTGGTAGAGGCTCAAACTCAGTTTCAGAGTGAATAATAGAAAATTCGTCTTGCTTGGTAATTTCGCCATCAGGCCGGTAAAACTTTAAGCCATTACGATCAAAAGGAATATGGCTGCCTGTGACCATAATGGCTGGTATAGCTTGTTGCATTGCCATATAAGCCAAAGCTGGTGTAGGTAGTACACCATAAAATACCGGTGTTAAACCAGCTTGCTGCAAAGCCGTAGCACAGGCCTGCGCCATGGTGATACTGCTTGGCCTGTTGTCTATGCCAATAGCTACAGTGTCAAAATGAAAAACCGAGCGCATTTGCGCTACAAAAGAATGGCTGAAAGCAGCACAGGCTTCGCTGCTAAATTGTGTGACTAAACCACGGGCGCCACTGGTACCAAAAGCAATACCACTGTTGGCTATAACATCCTTTGTATTAAACATGTGCGCTCCGTGTTTAGCTGAATTATTTGCTTTTGCGTAAGATGCGGGCGGGGTAAACCCCGCCCCTACAGTTTTTGATGGTTTGAACCACCGACATTCCGTTTGGTTATTTGGGCGGGCTAATTCCGCGTCCTTACCATTAAACTCGGCCGTACTTATCGGAAAAGCGCACTATATCGTCTTCACCTAAATAACTGCCAGACTGCACTTCAATCAGCTCCAACGGCACTTTGCCCGGGTTTTCCAGTGCATGCACTGCTGTAATAGGAATATACACCGATTGATTTTCAGACAAATACTGATCCTTACCATCTATAGTGACCAGCGCAGTGCCTGCTACAACTATCCAATGCTCGGCTCTGTGGTGGTGCATTTGCACGGATAACTTGGCACCAGGTTTTACGGTAATACGTTTCACCTGAAAACGCTGGCCATTATCGACCGAGTCGTATTTGCCCCAGGGTCTGTACACTTCGCGATGAAAATTGACTTCGGTACGGTTGGCCGATTTTAACTGGTTTACTATATGTTTCACGTCCTGAGTACAATCTTTATGAGCCACCAAAACAGCGTCTTTGGTGTTGATAATCACCAGGTCGTGAACACCTACAGTGGCGACCATTTTGTCGTCTGAATGCACATACAAGTCGTGAGAGTTATGGCTGAATACTTCGCCCCGCAACACATTGTTTTGTGTGTCTTTCGCTGCAACCTGCCATAAAGCAGCAAAACCACCTACGTCATTCCAACCTGCGTCTAAAGGCACCACCACCGCATCTTTGGTTTTTTCCATTACCGCGTAGTCTATAGAATCGTCAGGACAAGCTAAAAAGGCTTCTTTGTGAATACGAATAAAGTCCAGATCAGCCGTTAATTCGCTGACTGCTTTTTCACAGGCCTGATAAATATCTGGTCTGTGTAGCTTTAATTCAGTTAAATAACGCGAGGCTTTAAACAAAAACATACCACTGTTCCAGTAGTATTCACCGCTTGCCAGGTAACTTTCGGCTGTAGCCGCATCAGGTTTTTCGACAAAAGCAGCGACTGTATAACTTTCTTCTACGGTGTCAGCGGAGCTACCTGCACTGACGGCATCCCCCCGGCGTATATAACCGTAACCAGTTTCCGGGTGATCCGCTTTAATACCAAAAGCAACCAGCTTGCCGGTTTCTGCCAGGCGTTCAGCCGTAGCAACAGCAGCGTGAAAAGCCGGTATATTTCTAATCACATGATCGGCCGCCAGCACCAACAACAGAGGATCTTCCCCTTTGGCCACAGCGGTAAAAGCGGCTAAAGCTATAGCAGGAGCAGTATTTCGCCCTACTGGCTCCAGTAAAATTTGTGCCTGCTTCAGGTTAGGGTCGGACTGTAACTGCTTGATCTGCTCAGCGGTAATAAATCTGTTGTCTTCATTACAGATCACCATAGGCGGCAGATGCTTTAAACCCTTTAGCCTTAATACCGTTTCTTGCAGCATACTATGTTCACCACAAAGCGGAATAAACTGCTTAGGGTAATTGCTGCGAGACAAAGGCCATAAACGGGTGCCAGTGCCACCGGCCATAATAATGGGAAAAAGCATGTTAAGGTCCTTTTATAAAATAAGCTTTTGTATTGGGATGTACTCTTTCGTCGGCCAGCAATTGCTCTACCTCATACCAGGCATAGCTGTCATGCTGCAGTACAGGTAAGTGATCCAGTTGCTGCACACTAAACTGATGCGCTAACACGACGTAATGAGTAGAAATCCCTTCGCCAAATACAGAGTCGGTATAAAGATGATCATAAGCGCCAAGTAAACAGGCCTGTGAATAAACAAACTCCTGCCCCAATTCGGCCAGCGTTAACCGAGCAAAGGCCGCAGCAATAGCTTCATTTTTGAAAATACGCCCACCAGGTACAAACCAGTAGCCTTGAGCCGGCCTGTTCAACCTTTTACCTAAAAGCACCTTGCCCTCTGGATTTAACACAATAAAATCCAGCGCCACTAAAGGTGTGCTTTTTAGCACTGTACTAAAGGTTTCTTTATCTAAAAACATAAGCGAACCCTGCTTAAGCTGAATTTTCAGCCCCGGCTAAACTCTGAAGTTATCTTGATTTTGTAAAAACCACTGATAAGTTTGCTGTAAACCTTGCTCCAGCGACACCTCTGCTTGCCAGCCCAACTGTTTCAGCCTGGACACGTCCATTAATTTACGTGGTGCACCATCTGGTTTACTGGCATCAAACACTATACGGCCTTGATAACCAACGACTTTGGCTACGGTTTCTACCAGTTCACGAATAGTGCAGTCTACTCCCGTACCTACATTGATATGACTTAACATAGGTTGGGTATGCTGCTGGTAAATAGCTGGGTCCAGCTCCATAACATAAATACTGGCTGCCGCCATTTCATCTACATACAAAAATTCACGCATGGCCTTACCTGTACCCCAGGCGATCACTTCTTCGGCATTAGCCAGCTTTGCTTGATGAAAACGCCGGATCAAAGCTGGGATCACATGACTGTTTTCAGGATGGAAATTGTCGTTCATGCCATAAAGGTTAGTTGGCATCACAGAGCGATAATCACGGCCATATTGCCTGTTGTAACTTTCGCACAATTTTATACCGGCAATTTTGGCTACGGCATAAGGCTCGTTGGTCGGTTCCAGCAGGCCAGTCAGCAAAGCGGCTTCTGTCATAGGCTGTTCTGCTAACTTGGGATAGATACAACTTGAGCCTAAAAACAGCAATTTTTGAATGCCAGCAAGGTGAGCTGAATGGATCACATTACATTCAACAACCAGGTTTTCATAAATGAACTCAGCAGGATAGGTATTGTTAGCAATAATACCCCCCACTTTGGCCGCAGCCATATAGACTTCATCTATTTGGTTGGATGTAAAAAATTCTGCAACAGCCTGCTGATTACACAAGTCCAGCTCTTTTCTGCTGCGGGTAATTAATTCAATATCCGCCTGTTGGCTTAACTGCCGCACTATAGCACAACCCACCATGCCATTATGGCCTGCAACAAACACCTTTTTCATAGCCGTTTTCCCTTTGCCTTTGTTACTTACTTTTAGTGCCTATGCACAGCGCCGTTTATTCCAATGACACGCTCACGTCGTAACCATGCTTTTTCAGTAGCGCATGTTGTTTGGCTTTATCCAGATCGTATGCCACCATTTCTGCACAGAGTTGCTCAACCTTAATTTCAGGCTCCCAGCCCAGTTTGTTTTTTGCTTTAGATGGGTCACCTAATAAAGTTTCTACTTCGGCAGGGCGGAAATAACGCGGGTCAACCTGCACTATCACATCACCTACTTTGACAGCAGGAGCTTTGCTGTTATCAACAGCAGTAACAGTTGCTATTTCAGCTATACCTTCACCACTAAAAGCTAATTCGATACCAGCTTCTTTGGCCGACATCCGGACAAATTCACGCACAGAAATTTGTTTGCCTGTAGCTATCACAAAGTCTTCGGCTTTATCTTGCTGCAGCATCATCCATTGCATACGCACATAGTCTTTGGCATGGCCCCAGTCACGTAATGCATCCATATTGCCTAAATACAAACAGGCTTCTAAACCGTAAGCGATATTTGAAATAGCACGGGTAATTTTGCGGGTCACAAAAGTTTCACCACGGCGTGGCGATTCGTGGTTAAACAAAATGCCGTTACAGGCGTACATCCCATAAGATTCACGGTAGTTTACGGTGATCCAGTAAGCATACATTTTGGCCACAGCATAAGGAGAACGTGGATAAAAGGGCGTAGTTTCCTTTTGTGGTATTTCCTGCACTAAACCGTACAGCTCTGAGGTTGACGCCTGATAAAAACGGGTTTTCTTCTCTAAACCTAAAAAGCGGATGGCTTCGAGCAATCTTAATGTACCCAAAGCATCCACGTCAGCCGTATATTCAGGTGATTCAAAAGACACAGCCACATGAGACTGAGCGCCGAGGTTATACACTTCGTCTGGCTGAACCTGTTGAATAATACGGGTTAAGTTGGACGAATCGGACAAATCACCATAGTGCAGTACAAAGTTCTTATTGTCGGTTTGTGGATCCTGGTAAATATGATCCACCCGCTGGGTATTAAATGAAGAAGCACGGCGCTTAATACCATGCACTTCATAACCCTTTTCCAGCAAAAACTCGGCCAGATAAGAGCCATCCTGCCCTGTTACACCAGTAATTAACGCTACTTTTTTAGCCATTTTGAATACTCCCTGATTTAGTGATCTGTTCCAAATTCTGAATAAAGCGCTTTATCACTTTATCCTTATTAATATTTTCTACTGCGTAGTGACGGGCCAGCTGATTTGTAGCTTTAGTGTCGCTTGCAAGTAATCTCGTTAACCCAGCGATAAAAGCCTCAGAGTTTTCTGGCTCCACCAACTGATAAATACCTGCATACAATGCAGAAATTTTGCCAAGTTCTGTATCTGCTTCGGCAGTCACCAAAGCATGGCCACCAGCTGCCAGAATATTGGTTAACTTCGAGGGCAAAACAGCATCGGCGACGCCCTTTTTCTGCACTACTAAATGCACATCAGCCATCACCAGAATTTGTGGCACTAATTCCCACGGCTGTAAGGCTTTAAATTGGATATTGTTGATAGCCTTATCCAGAGCCATTTGCTCTAAGGTGTCGCGATAGGCACCTGAACCTATGATTACAAACTTGACATGAGGTTGATCTTTAAAAGCAAGAGCAGCGTCTATTACTATTTCAAGCCCTTGTTTTTGACCAAGATTCCCTGAATAAAGCACTACTTTATCGTCTTCAGCAAAACCCCATTCTTTTCGCAACGCAGAGGCATCAACATCAGGATGGACAAAATCTGTGTCAGCCCAATTAGGGAAAAACAGCAGTTTTTCTTCAGGCATACCTTTTTTCCTGGCATTGTCCAGCATGGAGTAAGAGATGGACGACACCACATCAAACTTACTCATCAGCCAACGTTCAATGCCCTTTACTGCCTTCTTCATAAAACCTGACTGGCCTAACCCTAACCCGAACATAGCGTCTATTTCATAATCCTGAATATGCAAAATGCTTTTAGTGCCACGAAGTGCGCAAAATAACAGTGCAAAAGGCGCACAAAATAAGGTGGGTTGCACCAAAAAAAGCACGTCTGGCTTAAGACGCCATAAACTAAATAACCGGAAAGCCGAAGTGATAGCAAAAGAAGATAAATGCAACAAACGTTTTAATGTAGAGACCTTTGCTGGCACATAAAGTGGACAACGGTAAATAGTTACACCATGTTCGTCTCGCCCTGCTGAGTAAGAATTGGTATATGGTTTTGATATAGACCACTCGGGATAATAAGGTGGAGCGGTCAAAACAAATGCATCAATCTCGTGGGAGGCCAGCGCAGGAGCTAATTCTCCATTGTATTTTCCAATTCCAGTTAATTCAGGAGAATAGTTTAGACTATAGATAAGAAATGAATGTCTCATTACCTTATCTCCTTTTCATTTCTGCCAGTAATAAACTCAATCATGACGCTATATTGTTCAACAGATTTTCTCCTTTTAGTTTCAATCTCTTCGTAGGTATGATTCGAGTACCGTTTATAAATTTCATCTGTATTTGATGAAATTATAAAACTACATGCTTGCTCAACATAGTCACTACTGACAGGAACCACTAAGCCTGATTTTACAGAGTACATTTCAGGGACACATGCTCTCCCCCAACATATACAAACACAGCTCTTTGACATAGCTTCATAAACAACATTAGGCTGAGCCTCTTGCTTGAATTTTGTTGGGAAAAGAAAGTAATTAATGCTTCTGTAAAAGTCTGCTTTTTTCTCGCCTTCGATGTGACCTAAATAATCAACAGAGGCTCCATACATTTCTAGGAATTTATCTAAATCAGCTTTGACTGATTCATTCACTGGCGCACCAGCAATAATTAACCTGACATTGATGTTAAAACTTCTAAGTCTAGAATATGTGTCTAATACTTCATAAAAACCCTTTTCGTCACATAGATTTGACAAATAACCTAAGATTATTCCATCCGAAATACTTTTATCAATACTCTCCGGGTTAACAAATCTTGCATTGTCAGAAATAATAGCCCCTGCACCTAAAGAGTAATTACGGGAAAAGCCATCACGCATGCCCTCAGATAAAAATATATGACTTAACCTATCACCGAGTAATTTACATGAGAAATTCATCAATTTATTTTTATGATCGATATAAAGAAATGTTCGATGATGAAAAATAACTTTAAATCTACATATAAGAGAAACACAAGAGTACAAAATGGTATATAGAAGACCCAAGCCTCCATCAGGGACGATATAAATAACTTTTTTACTATGCATCGAATTAAAAACAATCTTTGTAGAACAGACTAAGGTCTTTAATATTCTTTTTATGTGGTATAAGAATGTCCTATCATGGGCAAAAGCACCAACTGACGTATTCAATACAGTAGTCCGAGTTATAGAGGATACTTCATCAGCTATGATTTTTGTATTCTTAGCTGCGCCTCCCATTGGCGGTGGGAGCGCTCCCAAAATCAAGGTGATATCATTCATCTAATTCACCGTTTTTGACAAAAAAAACAGTTCGATCTACACCTTGCTGAAGGTTATAAGGTCCTTGACCAAGAACTGAAAATGTTGGCTCCATTGGAACAATATAATCTGAAGTCATACTGCGATATCTATCCATATAGATAGGACACGGAATTCCTAACCTCTTCAATTGCTCTCCAACTTGTGAAATAAATTTAAGTATTGTAAGTGGGAATTTTCTAACTGGCTTTCCACATAACGCATGGGAAAATGCATCAACCCACTGTGCAGAATCTATCGGATTATCGCCTACATAGAAAATTTTATGATTTACCAAGGCAGGTTCAACCTGAATTGCCGATGCCATTTGGAAAACAATATTCTCAACGTATCCATACGATCTGATAATTTCAGCATTGGGATGTATATACCACCCCTTCGAAATATAGCGCCATATTTGACTAGGAAACCTTGGATGGTAGGGCCCCCATATATTTGTTGGCCTAAAAATAGTCCAAGAAAATTCATCTACTTCATTTTTAATTAATATCTCTGCATTTACCTTGCTTCGAGAATACAACTCATCTAATGGAGCATATATCTCACCTGTAGTATTCATTACGCCAGGTTTGTTGACTAGCTGAGTTGAAGTAAACAAAAAATGTTTTACGGAGCCACAAGATTTACAAGCATCTATAACATTTAAAGTACCATCTACGTTGACACTGTAATCATCAATAACCTTACCAAAGACATCTGCTTTTGCGGCTAAGTGAAATACATAATGTGGCAAAACCTCATTGAAAACGTCAAAGAGTCTGTTCCTGTCCAAAATTGAACCAAAAACAAAATTCGAATATGATGTCAAGACAGGTTCTTTGATATCATAATTATACACATCCATTCCAAGTTCACTAAGTTTTTTACATAAAAAGCTACCAATAAAACCGCTTCCGCCGGTAACTATAGCCCTCATAATAATATCTCCATTAATTATCACTTTCAATAAAACGTGAATCAGACATCGTCTATCAAACTACAAAAATCTAAAAATATTAAAAGACATCCGTCAAACGTACAATTTAATAGTTACAAAATAAAATATGCCAATTAAAAGAGCCTGATTACGACAACGTGTTAATAACACCAGGGGAAAATTCATTTGAATTCATTGGCGCCACTCAAACTTATAATTAATTTTTTAATATTGTAAGACAACATGATGTAACAAAGAATAGCATAACATACTGAAATTAAAGTGACATGAATCAAGCTGAGCCTATCAGAGTAAAACGACGCTAAGGAAATAAAAATCACGGCACACCCTGCGGTTATGTAAGAATAAGACTTGGCTCTCCCACTTAAAATGATAAGTGATTGATCCAACCCATTAAACGAAAATATAAATTGGGCGAAAAATAATAATAAAAATATCAGGTAATAAGGATAAAAAACACCATCACTGTACAACTTTAATATCTCGTCACCTATAATAAAGAAAGTAAGAAAGAAAATTGATGCAAACCCTACGGAAATGAAAAATGATTTACGCCTTAACGCAGCAATACCATCACTATCACTATTCTCAAACATCTTCAATATTCTCCCTGAATACAATGAAGAAATAATTAATGGAACAAAAGTTATTATATATGAAGCTCTGTGCGCCAAAGAGAATGCAGAAAAATCAAGCTCAGAAAATGACTGTTTTACAACTAGAACATCTAACCGATTCATTGAAAGCCTACCAGCCAAGAATACAAAAATAGCAACGGCCTGGTAGAAATAAAATTTAATTAGGGCAAAGTCGAATAATAAATAAAATTTAACGTTAGATCTTCTAAGATATAAAAACATCAAAACTAAACTTATGGATAAGCCAGCTAGCAACGAATTAAAAACTTCGGTTAACTCGGAACCAAATAAGAGATATAAGAATGGCAATATAACCCAAACCACCTCGTCTAAAAATATAAAAAGCGGAGTCAGAGCAATACCCATAGCCACTCGTTTAAACAAAAATTTAAGTGCAAACAGGTAACATATAACCGACAAATATACACCAGCATCAAAAGAATTAATGTAAGAAAACACTAACAGAATTATCAAAATGAGATTAAGAACGCACATTAATGTAGACAAAAAAGTGTTTCCCATTAACACATCTTTCGCAAAAACTCTGGTAGCAATTTGGCTATAACCTATCATTAGCACCTGCGATGCAAATACAGATGTAGCCAGCACAAATGAAAACGTTGCAAAATCAGATATTACGAGTGTCGCTGCTGCGAGAAAAAATAATATGGTTTGAAACAACAGTCCAATACCATTTATAACTGACGCTCCAAAAATTAGTTTAAGCATTTTTTTTCTCAGAAACATAGATGAATATCAGCATAAAGATCATTAGCTTCCAAAATGTTCTGATTGAGTATGTATGGATACCTAAAGAAACATAAATAAATAGAATAAAGACAACTAAAAAAGGAGCAGTCAGTTTCTTAACCGCCATTACATTTATTTTCCTCATCAAGTAAAAATATAAAGCTAAGAATAGAGTAAAATAGACTAAGCCAAACTGGTAAGACTCACTTACCGAGGACATTGGAACATTAGGAGCCCATTTGTGCTTGAGATCATCTCTGATTAAATCAAAGCCATCCATAAATGAGAAGAATGGAGAAAATGATAAATTAATGTATCGCTGATCAAATTTTGGATCATTAAGCAATGTGTTACCTAGATTCATAGCCCCTTCAAATACGTTAAGGCACATGAATAACAAGCTAGCTACAACCCCATAAGTACGCTCTACATAAAAATGATCAAACAAGTGATTCAGCCCATGATAATACATCTCCCGCCCAATCAATACCTTGTCCATACACATGTACATGAGTACAATCATTACAGCTAAAGTTATATATTTTCTTTCGATAAAGAAAAGGATGATACCAACACTAAAATACATTGGAGCCCAACGCGAATTCCCTGCAAGTAGAAAGATAAATGGATACAATGATACCAAAAATATCATAGCTGCCAGAATGAATCGCCCTCTGTTTAATGCTATAAACCCAATAGAAAAAAATATAAACCCAAGATACCTAAATGCTAAATGGTAGACGCGGCCTGCGCTACTGTCTAAGCCTATCAGATCAGGCTCTTTTATTAGTAAATAGTAGTTATTAGATAACAATAGATCTATATCTATCGAAGATAGATGAATAGCATTACAAACAAAAAATATCAGCAATGCCACACCTAAATATACAACCCCTCTATCTGACATTATCCTGCCGCTAAGAAAATTCAACTTCTGCCTAAAATATAAAAACACGTCAGACGATCTGTTTAAACCCCTATTAGGAACAAGAGAGAATGATATAACTATAAAAGCAAGATATATAGCAAGCACAGTCGTTATAACATCTGAGAAAATTGGGAGAGGCATCGCTGAATACATCATATCTTTTTCTTCAAGCTCTAATAACTCAACTGTCATTATAGCTACCATGCAACCAAAGCAATAAAATGCACAGAAGAAAGATCCGTTGACAATCCCCCCTTTCTTATAGGTCAGAATCACAAATGCCAATGCTATCATTACAAAAATCATGTAGACCATTAACTAACAAATTCCTCAAAAATACGAATGTTACTTCTAGAGCTTTCAAGTTGATCTTTGTCGCTATATCGAGTGTTCGCATAATATTTTTGATTAATTTTGAACCAAGGCATTATTGCTTGAGTAAGACTAATAATACCTAAGCCAGCAAAGACTTCACTATAGAATCGTTTATTCTTTGGCATATCAGAAATGCATAGAACTTGGGAACCGACACTCAGACCTACCATACCTAAATGTAGTTTTGATGTAATAAGTCTATCACCAGATCTAACGTGCTTTATAACATTACTAACACCAGTATATTCAACAATTTCTACAATACAGCTTATAGATGTTTCTAACTGATTTTTAAACAGGACAGCCCTGGCTTGTAACTCGGAATATTCAGATTGATCAAAAAGTATTTTTATACTGGTAATATTATTTGATTTTACGTAGCTAACAATCTTTCGTCTAAATATCCAAGAAACCGGATTTTTCTTTAAAAACTTTCCTGTTGCATGCAATATTAATTCAGATCTTGAAGCAGAATCTTGACAGTAATGGCTGCTCTCGTATAGGACAACATCCCTGCAGAAATTTACATCAATATTGAGATATTTTTTACAGAAATCCTGAGAATTTAAGTTTCTAACCACTACATTTTCTGCATTACCTAATATAAACCTAACCTGTGCTAACACGTCGACATTACTCAGTGGCCCCACTTCAACCCCATGAATATAATATCTAATTTTGTTTTCGATGAGAAAATTTGCAGCATCAAAAAAGAATCTTTCTTTCAAAAACCTTTCCGACCAAGCGCCAGCACCAATATCAGGTTCACCAAAATATCCACCACCAATAAAAAAAGCCTGATCTATCTTATCAACCTGTGGATCAAACACCTGACAGGTCAGCCCTTCATCAAATATACGTTTCATAAATATTCGAGATGGTTTATATATGAATGGCTTGCAATTGATTTCAATCAATTTCTTTATATAAAACATGAACATTAAAGAATCACCGAAGTTATCATGGTCTGAACGACCAATAATTAATACATTTTTCATAATCATCCTTTAAAATCCATATACCAATCACAGAATAGCTTTATGCCGTTCTGTATTTCTATTTGAGGTTTAAATCCAGTTGTTGACTTTAGGCAATTAACATCTGCAAATGTTTGCTCCACATCCCCAGCTTGCATAGGTAGGTAATTTTTAATAGCTTTCCTACCTGTTGCTGTCTCTATAGCTCGAATAAAATCCTCCAACGCCACAGGTTGATTATTACCTATATTAAAAATTGTATAATTTGAAGGAGGGATACGATCCTGGACGCGAACAACGCCTTCAACAATATCATCTATATACGTAAAATCTCGTCTCAGCTTGCCGTGGTTATACACATCAATTGAGCGGCCTTCCAAAATAGCCTTGGTAAATTTAAAAGGTGCCATATCTGGCCGCCCCCAAGGCCCGTATACGGTAAAGAACCGAAGTCCTGTGGTTGGCAACTGATATAAATGACTATAAGTGTGCGCCATTAATTCATTGGCTTTTTTGGTGGCAGCATAAAGAGATATTGGATGGTCTACCCTATCTTCTTCAGAAAATGGAACTTTTTCCTGGTTACCATAAACAGAGCTGCTGGAGGCATAGACCAGGTGTTCAACCTTGTTGTGGCGACAACCTTCCAGTATGGTCATCATACCAACCAGATTTGAATCTACATAAGCCATTGGATTATCGATGGAGTAACGAACACCAGCTTGGGCACCCAAATGTATTACGCGTTGGAACTTTTCCGTGGCAAAAAGTGAAGCTATGCCTTCTCTGTCGGCCAAGTCCATTTTCAGAAAACGAAAGTTATCTTGTTTACTATGTTCAGTAAGCAAACTGTCAATACGTTTAAGGCGCGCCAGTTTCAGGTTTGGATCGTAGTAGTCATTTAAGTTGTCTAAGCCAATTACGTCATGGCCTAATAAAGCCAATTCTTCTGCTACACGGCTACCAATAAAGCCAGCCGCTCCTGTAACTAAATACTTCATAGTTTAAATACCAGCCACTTTTAAAGTATCACCACGACCTATCGCATAATAAGCCAGACCATTACGATGCACTGTTACAGGCTCAAACAAATTTCTGCCGTCAAAAATAACTGCATCACTGATCTGTTCTTTTATGGCATTAAAATCTGGCGCACGGAAATTTTTCCATTCAGTACAAATAACCAGCGCATCGGCTTTGTTGATTGCTGCCTCTTTAGTACCACAGAGGACTAAGTCAGCTCTGTTGCCATAAATACGCTGGGTTTCTTCCATAGCTTCAGGATCGTAAGCTTTTACTGTAGCTCCGGCCAACCATAAGTTCTCCATTAATACCCGGCTTGACGCTTCACGCATATCATCGGTATTCGGTTTAAATGCAAGGCCCCAAAGTGCAAAAGTTTTGCCTTTCAGAATATCTTTTATGTCACCTTTGGCTGCTTGCTGCCATACGCCGTAATGCTTGCAGATCAGTTCAAACAGTTTGTATTTTTGTGTGTTATTTACCTGCTCTACCGCATTAAGGATTTTTGACTCGTAACCAAATTGTTCTGAAGTGCGTGCTAATGCCTGCACGTCTTTAGGGAAACAGCTGCCACCATAACCGCAGCCAGGGTAAATAAAGTGGTAACCAATGCGGGGGTCTGAACCTATACCTTTACGCACGTTTTCAATATCAGCCCCTACCCGCTCGGCAATATTGGCCATTTCATTCATAAAGCTGATTTTGGTGGCTAACATGCAGTTGGCAGCGTATTTGGTCAGCTCTGAACTGCGTACATCCATCACTATTACTTTGTCATGGTTGCGGTTAAAAGGTGCATACACTTCGCGCATTATGTCTTCGGCAAATTTAGAGCTGGTACCTATTACTATGCGATCTGGTCTCATGCAATCTGCTACTGCTGCGCCTTCTTTTAAAAATTCGGGGTTGGATACCACATCAAACTCAGCCAGAAAGCCGCGTTCGTTTAAAACTTGCTGGATCACAGCTGTGACTTTGTCGGCCGTGCCTACTGGTACTGTACTTTTATTGACTACCACTTTATAGCTTTGCATCAACTGGCCTATGGTGTTGCCCACAGCCATTACATACTGCAAGTCGGCCGAGCCATCTTCGTCTGGTGGTGTACCTACTGCTATATAGATCACTTCAGCATGTTGCACAGCTTCTTCAGCACTGGTGGTAAAACGCAAATTACCCTGGCTGACGTTGGTTTTTACCACGTTTTCCAAACCAGGTTCGTAGATGGGAATAATGCCTTGTTTTAAGCCGTCAATTTTTGCCTGATTTACATCTGCACATATAACGTCGTGGCCTACATCAGCCAAACAAGCACCGGTAACCAGGCCAACATAACCCGTACCAAAAATACTAATCTTCATTCCCTTTCCCTTTTATTTGTATGGCTTTTAAACCTGCCGTACTTAATTCTTTGCGGGCGGGGGTAAACCCCGCCCCTACATTATCTGGAGGTTGAATTCCCCACCACTATTTGGTTTCGTTTTGCGGGCGGGAATAAACCCCGCACCTACAGCAGATCAGGCAATTAAACTAAGTGGAGTGCCTGTCATCATCTTTTTTAATAAAGCCGCAAAATCAGCGCCCAGTTTTGGGTCTTTTAAAGCGTAATCTACTATAGCTTCTAAATAACCCAGTTTGCTGCCGCAGTCGTGACTGCGCCCTACTATACGGTAGGCTTCCATGGCTTCTTCAGTAAGTAGTTGTGCTAAAGCATCGGTTAACTGTATTTCGTCGCCAGCACCTGGTTGGGTAAAACTTAAAATTTCCATCACTGTTGGCGACAATACATAACGGCCTGTAATAGCCATATTAGAAGGCGCGTCGTCAGCCTCTGGTTTTTCAACCATAGCTTTCAGATTGACCGAATGCCCTGCTTCTATTGGCTGGCCTGCTAAATCGACAATACCGTAGCTGCTGACTAACTCACGAGGCACAGGTTCTACCATGATCTGACTGGCACCTGTTTGTTCGTACCTGTTGATCATGGCTTTGAGGTTGTCTTGTCTTAAGTTGCTGCGGTATTTGTCGATCAGTACGTCGGGCAATAACACCGCAAAAGGTTCTTTACCTACCACTGGCGCCGCACACAAAATGGCATGACCAAGGCCAAGGGCTATATGCTGGCGCACAGAAATCACAGTCACACTTTTAGGGTTGATAGAACGCACTTCGTCCAGCAATGAACGTTTCACCCGTTTTTCTAACTGGGTTTCTAATTCAAAACTGGTGTCAAAGTGGTTTTCAATGGAGTTTTTACTGCTGTGGGTAACCAGCACTATTTCAGTAATGCCGGCAGCTGCTGCCTCTTCAATCACATATTGGATCAGAGGTTTATCCACCACTGGCAGCATTTCTTTAGGAATAGCTTTAGTTGCAGGTAACATGCGGGTGCCGAGGCCTGCCACAGGTATAACGGCTCTGGTTACCTTACGAATGCCAGGTGCTTGCATATCAAATTCCCTCTTTTTAGTGTTGCTGAATCGAAAGTTATAATAAAACTATGGATGTTCGCTCAACTACTCAGCAAAGGCCATTCCATGCCTTTAGCGCTTTATTCCTCTGTCGGACTAAAGCTTTTGTAACTTCACTTTAAGGCCACAGTGTGACAGTAGAGTTAAAAAAGCCCGCCCGAATATACAACAGGATGTCGCGGTTAACAAAGCAAAGCATTTCTTATGCCAGTAAAAAACATTAAATTTGATAGCTGACATTTGATAAATATGGTAATTATGATAAATATGATTATATTTTACCGTAATTCGCTCCGACACCCTGTGTCATATTGGTGCATAATCGCCCCAAACTAATGCACGGGTTTCGGTTATTGATTATTCATGGTCTTGCACCTTGGCAAGTCAGGCAGAAAGTGGCAAATTAATGTATCTTTTTCAACCAAATCTGGTTCACTTAACACAAAGCTTCTTTTTAACACGCAGTAAATGCGGATTAGACAGAGTATGTTGTCATGGATGGAGCCTGATTGAATGCTAATGTCAGATGCGCTTCAGGTTGTGCCGGGAGGTTTATGCTACACAAGTATGCTGTTGTAGCACTGCTGTCTCTTTCCATATCTGTCTTTAGCAACGCCAGCTATCTGCTGCCGGTGTTTAAGCCGGAGATGCTGGAGACTATTCGCACTCAGTACGGCGATGCGGCTTTGGGGCGGGTAGAGTTATGGCGGGATTTGCTTGAAGAAGGTAAGTCGGAATCCGACTGGGTGCGGGTAAATAAAGTAAACAAGTTTTTTAATGATCAGATTCGGTATGAGTCTGATCAAAAGCATTGGGGCCAGACTGATTATTGGGCTACCCCACTTGAATCACTTGGCACTGCGGCTGGCGACTGTGAAGACTTTGCTGTAGCAAAATATGTGTCCCTGCGGGCTATGGGTGTACCTGATACTAAACTGCGGATTATGTATGTCAGGGCGTTGTCAGTAAATGAGCCTCATATGGTGCTTATTTATATGGAAACTGAAGACTCTGTGCCTTTGGTTCTAGACAATCTGATAAAAAAAGTTCAGCCTGCAACCCGCAGACCGGATCTGAAACCTATTTATGGCTTTAACGCTGAAGGGTTATGGCTGGCAAAAGCACAAGGGCTGGGCCGGAAAGTAGAAGGTAAAACAGGCGGTTCGAACTGGCAGGATTTGCTAAACAGAATTGAAAAGGGAATGTAACTGTTATGGCTCATAAATGGTGGAGGAAACTCCCGGGTATTTCTTTAAGGACACAGCTGCACTTACTCATAGTGCTGGTGGCCTTATTTACCTTTTCGTTTAGTTTGTACATTTCTGTACAAAGCACACAAAATTATCTGAATACTCAGATGAAATCTCATGCTCAGGATGCAGCAACCAGTTTAGGTTTGTCGATGTCGGCTTATATGGACGACCCGGATCTGGTGATAGCTCAGACTATGGTCAGTGCTATTTTTGATTCAGGTTATTACGCCGAGCTGGAATTTAAGACCGCTCAAGGCGAAGTCAAAATTAAGCGGCAAAATCCTATTGAATACGATGAAGTGCCCGAATGGTTTGTGGCCTTTTTTCCATTGTCGCCGCCTTTCCAGAATAGTGAAGTGAATAACGGCTGGATGGTAGCCGGGGTGTTATCTATTCAGTCCAATCCAGGTATTGCTTATAAAACCTTATGGCAACAAGCCAGACAAAGCTTTTACAGCATTGCAGTGATCACTTTATTCAGTGCGCTTTTTATTCAGCTGATTGTTTTTGCTGTGCTGAGCCCTTTACGCCGCATTGAACTGCAGGCGCAGGAAGTGGGTAAGAAGAATTTTTTACAACAGGAAAAGCTACCTTTTACGACTGATCTTCGTTCCGTGGTAAAAGCCATGAATGCGATGGTGGCTAATATTCAGCGCAGTTTTAAATCGCTTAGCCTGCAGGCTGACGAGCTAAAGGTAAAAGTATTTACCGATATGCTGACAGGCCTTGGTAACAGAAGGCTGCTGGAACAACGTTTCGCTGCGGAAAAAACAGAGCAAAAAGCCCATGACTTACATCTGCATATTGGCATGATGAGTTTGCACTCACTTACCGAAGTGCATCACCGGCAGGGTTTTGAAGCTGCAGACCAATATATTTTATTGGCTGTAAAAGAGTTTAAAGAAGCCTTGGAACAGATGAGCAATAACCAGCTGTTCCGGCTTGGCGGCAGTGATTTTATCTTTTTAAGTCATGCCAGCTCTGAATTGCTGGAGCAACAAGTACAACAACTCAGTTCTAAGTTGAAATTGCTCGACAGCGTATTTTTCCCAAATGGTTTTGCCTCAGTTGTACTGATGGAGGTGGAACCGGAAGATAATCTGCCCCACTGCCTTTCCACTTTAGACAGCGCCATTATTCAACGTGCGCAGCAACCGGATTTACCTTTACTGATTAAAGACGAAAGTATGCTGATTAAGCCTGAAGGAAGAATGGCTTGGCATGCGGTTATCAAAGATTTGATCCAGAACCGTAATTTTGAGTTGTGGGCACAGCCTGTGGTGAATCCGGATAAGTCTGTTGAGTATATTGAAACCTTCGTCCGTTTTTATTATCTGCATTCACAGCTGTCGACGGCAGAAACTTATGCCATGGCTGAGCAGCAGGGTTTGTCGCTGCAACTGGATCAGCAGGTTGTTCATTTTATTCTGCAGCAAGTGCAGAATGAACCTGGCCACACTTACGCGATTAACTTGTCGCAGGGTGCGGTCAGTTCAGCGTCGTTTTTGCAGTGGCTGGAAAAAGAGCTGCAACTATTAGCTGGCAAAGTTCGTCTGGTGTTTGAGGTGTCTGAGTACTCTATTTTGCGTGCGCCAGACGAAACCAAGGCACTGATGAATATTATTAAGCGTAACAGATGCAAAGTTTGTATCGAGCGTTTTGGCTCCAGTATGACCACCTTTAAGTATTTGCAGGGTTTGAACGTAGACTATGTAAAAATTGACGGTGCTTATGTTACTGCACTCAATGAACAGGATAACCAGTTCTTTATCAAGACCTTATGTCAGATTAGTCACGGCATAGGGATCAAGGTTCTGGCTCCTCATATTGAATGTGAACAAATAATGGATAATTGTTTTGCTGCAGGAGTGAACGCGGTTCAGGGGAATTGGTTGCTTGCACCACAAAAAGTTAATGTACAGATGAAAAAAACTGTCTTGACACAACCATTCATTAACCTAGAATTGGTTCATTCGCCTAGAAATTAATCAAAAAGGATGTTAAATATGAAAAAAATGAACACTATTGCCGCAGCGGTGTTTGCTGCTACGCTGTTCAGCACTACTGCGATGGCTCAGGACACTTCAGCTGTTGATGCTGCTGTTGCTCAATATTCAACTCTGGTTGCTCAGTATCAGGCAGAGGGTATGACTGAAGAGCAAGCTGAAGCTGCTGCTGCTGAAAGTATTGAAACTCAACTGCAGGCTTTAATCGCTGCTGCTCCGGATGCTGCAACTAAAGAAGCTTTAGTTGCTGCCGCTCTGACAGCTGCTGCTACTTTAGGTGATTCAGCTGTTTCTGCTGTAGCTTCTGCTGCTGCTGCTGCTGGTGTGTCTGCTGACACTATCACTGCTATTGCTGCTGCAACTCCTGGTGTGAACGTTGCTACTGTTGCTCAGGCAACAGCTGCAGGCGCTCCGGCTGGTGGTGGTGAAGGCGCTGGTGGAGCTGGTGCAGGCGCTGGTACTGGTACTGTAGGTTCTCCTGGCGGTAGCGGCTTTGGCGGCGGCTCAGGTGGTGGCGGCGGTACTGCTTCAGGCAACTAATTTAGCTGCAACTGTTCTGTAATATGAGGGCCGCAAGGCCCTTAGTATTTTATACCCTGATACATTTTGAGTATCGGTGCGATATGGAAAGCGCTCCCCGATGGCTACACGACAATATCTGTTCACTCTGATCCGTGCCTTGTGTTGTTTCACTTTGTTCTGGTGTCCTATTCCACTGGCTAGTAACAGGCCCTGGGCCTGGGCTATTCTTGAACTTCTGATCCTGATTATTTTCAGCCTGCATTTAATATCAGTCTATCGTGGCCGTTCACCCTGGTTTGCCGGACTCTGGCAACAACTCAGCCTTTTGCCTTTTGTCGCTGTATTAGCTGTGCTTGCTGCGCAGCTCTGGTCTCCGGTGTCCTGGCTTAGTACTGTCGATCCGAATCAAACAGAAATTCTTTGGGTGAAAACTCTGTGTTATGGCCTTTTTGCCTGGATGATCAGCAGTTATTTCCGCACAGACAACCACTTGAAGCTGTTGTGCTACATCATTGTTGCCAGTGGTGTATTTCAGGCCAGTTATGGTTCTATCCTTAATTTACAGGGCGCTGAAACTTCACCCATTTTTGGCGTGCCCGAAGGCAACAGAGCTCGTGGTTCTTTTGTCTATCAAAACCATTTTGCCAACTACCTGGCCATGACGCTGGCTTTGGGTGTGGGACTGTTGATGGCCGAATTGTCCAGCCGCGCTATGCAGTGGAACTGGCGCAACTTCAGCCGCACTGTGCTGGAATCTTTGCTCAGCACCAAAATTCTGTTGCGTCTGGCTCTGGTGATTATGGTGATTGGCCTGATCTTAAGCCGCTCCCGTATGGGCAACGCGGCCTTTTTCACCGCCCTGCTGTCGATCTCCTTGTACGCCATCTGGTTTTATAAAAACAAACCTGCCCTGCTGAAACCTCTGGTGATCAGTATTTTTGTGTTGGATATGATTGCCATAGGTTCTATTTTTGGCATTGAAAAGCTACAACAACGTTATGAAGAGACCTCTTTTACGTCGGAAACACGGGATGAAGTGGTACGGGACAGCTTGCCAATTGTTGCTGATGCCCCTTGGTTTGGTCATGGCGGTGGCACTTTTTACACTGTGTTTCCGGGTTATCAACCAGGCCACTACTCGGCCTTTTACGATCACGCTCACAACGAATACCTGCAATTTGCTATTGAACTGGGTGTTCCCTTAACAGTGCTGCTTGGGCTCTGGCTGTTATGGATGTTGTTTCTGAATTTGCAAACCATGAGGTTAAAACAGAATAAACTCAGCAGAGGCATAGCTTTCGGCTGCGCTATTGCTATTGTTCATATGTTGATCCATAACCTGGTGGATTTCAATTTACAGGCACCTGCTAATGCGGTGCTGTTTATCACAGTGTTGTGTTTAAGCTGTATTGTTTTTACACGACAAGACAATAGAGGAATGAGTTCCACCCAGCCTGATGCCTGAGGAACAAGGGATGTCTGTTATTCGGCTGGATTTGATTTAGCAACCATTGAGTTGCAAGGATTGCAAATATTATGGGGAACTCACACGGCTTGACACGTCGCCAGTTTTTACAGCTGTGCGTGGCAAGCCCTTTGCTCGTGACTGCGGCTTCGGCCTGCGGCAAGAGAAGAGCTTTTAGCCTTGGGGTTTACCAACACCCTGGGCATGAAGCCTTTTACTTAAGCGAGCATTTCAATTTACTGCCTACTGATGTGATGCTGCGAAAAAGCCAGTCTGCCGAAGCTGTGGTTAGCGCTATGTTGTCAGGTGAGCTGGATGCAGCTGCTTTGGCGCTGGATGAAGTACTAACCTGTCTGGCAGCTGGGATCCCTTTGCAGGTGATCCTGGTGCTTGCCCGTTCCTGCGGTGCCAATGCACTGTTATCCCGTCCAGAGCTGAATAATGCAGCGCAACTGAAAGGGAAAATTATCGCATTGGAGTCGCGCGCTGTGACTGAATTATTGCTGGAACACTACCTGCAAAAATCAGGACTGCAACGCCAGGACATAGACATAGCTTATCTGCCACAACTGAAGCAACTGATGGCCTGGGAAAATGGCCAGATTGACGCGGCAATAAATTCGCCCCCTGTGTCTCACTATATTGAACGCGCCGGAGCTACACGATTGTTTGACAGCAGTCAGTGTCCGCCATTTATGTTTCAGGTGCTGGCCGTGCGTACAGACCGGATTGATTGGCTGAATGATATTCCGGCACGCTTGCTCAACAGTTACTATCTGGGACTACAGCACCTGCGGTTGTTTTCCGGTGACAGTATCAGGCGTACCGCGCTGTGGCGGAATCTGACTTTAAACGAAACCCATAGTTACTTTGCCAGTGTGCAGTATCCAACCCCAATGCAGAATATGTCGCTACTGTCCGGATCCGGCACTATGCACAATGCTATGCAGAAGCTGAGCGCTTTTATGCCTACTACTGATCAAATCAGGCCATACAGTCTGGATTTATTTAATTCCACAGCGCTGCGACAACTGGTGCTGAATTCATGAAAAATCTGCTTATCTGCCTGATCTCTTTGTTTTGTGCTGCTGTGCAGGCCTCTTCTGCACCTGTCCGCTTTGGCATACTGACACCCCATAACATTCATGAAGCAGAAAAGCATCATGCTGCTTTGCAGAGTTTTCTTTCTGCTCAGATGACGCCGGATGAAGTACAGCTGGTTGTGATTGAACCTGCAAATCTGGAGTTGACTGACATTCAGACTAAAACCGACTTTCTGCTGACCGATCCTTATCATTATCTGCAATTAAAAGCGAAAAGCGAGTTGCCTGCGCCACTACTGAGTCAGGTGACTTTGACAGCCTCGGGCCAGTTTGATTTGTCGGGTGGTGTGATTCTTTGTCTGGCGTCAAATCCACTTTGTGATTTGAGCAAAATATCTGAAGCCCGGATTGCAGCCACAGGCCCCTTTTCCCTGCTGGGTTATGTTGCTCAATTAAAGGAGCTGCAGCAGCTGGGGCTCAGCCTGAATCCCCATTTACTGCACCATTTAACGTCAGATCTGGCTGTGGTTAGCGCGGTAAAAAATAAGCAAATGGATGTAGGTTTTGTCCGTAGTGGCGTGCTGGAGACGATGATCCAACAAGGTCAGATTGGCTCAGAAGAAATGAAGGTGCTGAACACACAAGCACTGGCAGAGCTGCCTGTTCAAAGTTCAACCCGCCTTTACCCCGATTGGCCTGTACTGGTGATGCCTGGCGTGTCTGCGGCTTTATCTAACCGCATGATGGCCTCGCTGCTGCGCTGGGAATCGCAGGCCAGAGCCTCAGGATTATCTCAAGCCTTTGGTGTAGCAGCTGATTATCAGTCTGTTGAACATAGCTTGCAGGAGCTGGCTTTGCCTCCCTATCAGGACGCGGGCGTACACAGCTATCTGCATAGCTGGACGGATCACAGAGGAACACTGTTTTTTATGCTGCTGCTGTTGGCCTTAGTTTGTGTTCTGTACTTTGTGTTCCGACAAAGAAACGGCCGGCTTCGAGTGGTTAATGACACACTGCAACAGCTGAATCAAAAGCTGATGTTACAAAAAACACAGATGAGTACAGTGCTGAATAATACAGTTCATGTGCTGTTATTTGGTTTGGATATGCAAGGCCGTATTGTGCATTTTAATGACAATGCGCTGAAGCTTTTGCATCTGAATGAAGACTGCCTGCAAGGACAGTTTTTGATGGACTGGCTGCCTGATCCTGAGCAGAAATCAGCCCTGCAATCGGCAATGCAACGTCTTCAGGATAAGCCGCATGAAGCTGTGGTACTCAGCCTTAAAATTCAGCTGGCCAATGGTAAAGAGCTGTATCTGGATTCAGATTTGTTTCGTTTGCCCGGAGCGCCTGCTGATGGTTCAGACTTTGTCTTGCTCGGCACAGACGTAAGCCGGCGTTACTGGATAGAAAAACGTCTGCAAAAGAGCTTTAAACGGCTGGATCAACTGATTGAGCGCAGCCCTTCTGTTATTTATGCGTTTGACCCTGTCACGATGCGGCTGAATTACATTAGTCCAAACTGCTTTACTATGTATCTGAAAAGCTCGATGGAAATCATGCGCTTGGCCAATTGGTGGAACTTGTCTGTGCATCCGGACAATCAACAATTGATAGTGCAAAAATTTATGGACTGGGCCAGCGCTGGTTATCCTGGAGTGTTGAAATACAGCTGTACTTTATTGCGCAACTCTGCAAATTCTGGAGTATATCCGGACGAACCACAGCTGAATCAACAACAGATCTGTATTGAAAACCAGTTGTGTGCTTTGCGGGATGAGCGTGGTCAGGTGACTGAAGTGATAGGATCACAACTGGATATTTCGGAACGGCATCATGCGCAAATGAAACAGGAACTGGCCGCCAGTGTGTTTATTCAGGCCCGTGAAGGTATTTTTATCACCGATGCCACAGGTACCATTCTGGATTTAAACCACTCTTTTTGCCGTATTACAGGTTATACCGAAACCGAAGCCCTGGGCTGCCATCTGGCGCTGTTGGGTGCGTCGCAATCCGATAAACTGTATTTCGAAGCCTTATGGCAGGAACTAAGCCGGACAGGTTTATGGGAAGGCGAAATACAAGGCAAACGTAAAAACGGCGAATCTATCGTATTGGCACTGACTATCTCAGTGGTACAGGATGTTCAGCATCAGGCTGTGCATTATGTGGCTTTGTTTTCTGATATCACCGTGCAAAAAGCTCAGGAAGATAAGCTACGTTTTATTGCCCATTTTGATGCCTTAACAGGTTTACCAAACCGCTTGTTGTTAAAAGACAGGATTGCGCAAAACATGGCGCTGGCCAAACGCAGAAAGCAGCTGATGGCCGTGATTTTTATCGATATAGACGGTTTCAAAGCAGTGAATGACAGTCTGGGTCATGAAGCCGGTGATTATTTGCTGGTGGAGCTGGCAAACCGGATGCGCTGTGTGATGCGGGAAAACGACACCCTCGCCAGATTAGGCGGCGATGAATTTATTGCCTTATTAACCGAGTTACCAGGCGAAGCCGAGTGCATTCCGCTGATCGAACGTTTACTCAATAGCGCCAGCAAACCTGTCGACCTGCAGAAGCAGCAAGCTAGAGTCAGCGCCAGCATTGGCATTACCTTTTATCCTCAGAAAAAACCAGTGGATGACGCAACTTTAATAAGACAAGCAGATATGGCGATGTACCAAGCCAAACGCTCAGGAAAAAACCAGTACGCTATCTTCACCAGTGATGACAAAGAAATGGCCGGTTAACCTAAAAATGGGGTCAGATCACATTGTTAACAGTTTTATTAACAATGTGATCTGACCCCATTTTTATTATTCGATTAAGACAGGGTATTTCAGGTAATGCTGATCGTAGTATGGCAAACGCTGATACAACCATTGCAGCTTGGCTTGTGGATCGGCTGCCAGCTTTTTGTCTTGCTTCAGCGCTTCGTCAAATTCCGCTTTGAGCTTTTTATCCTGCTTCAGCGCAGTTTCAATCAGCGGCACTATAGCGTAAGTTTCAAAGTACTCTACCCGCTCAAACATACCCAGCATATAACCCCAGCTGAATAAAGAATCTGGCGCTGTGGGCTCCAGTAAGGCGACAGCTAAAGCACCTAAAGGCTGATCAGTACTGACCCGGACTGAACCAGCTGGCAAACGGATTTTTTGCCAGTTACGGTTAAATTCTGCTTTGACACCAAAACGACCTTCAAAAGGTTTGGTCGCAAACTGGTGCGATGTCGCAGTAAGTTGCTGTAACTGAATGGTTTTTGGTGACTTTAAGCTGGTAAATTGCACACCATGTAACGCAAGTTTAGCGATAATCTCTTGCTGCTCTGGCGGGATCCAGTAGGCTTTAGGCACTTCAATTTCAGTGGCAGGCTCTTTTTCCCAATACACAGGCAATTGTTCGTAGTTCAGCGGTTTACCTGTCCAGGTTTGATAGCTCACGCCTGTGATCGGATCTTTTTTCTGAACTGCTTCAACCCCTTTAAAGCTGATGTAATCTGGCGTTTCACTGGTTTTCCAGGCCAGAACCTGACGCTGAGGTCGGGCATTTTCATCGGCTTTTTTCGCCAGCTTCAGTACAGCGCCTTGCTGTTGCAACAGTTTTAAACTTTGCTCCAGTAGCACATAAGTGCCTAAAACCCGCTGTTTATAAGGTTTTAAGCTATGGTTTTCTACCAGCACTGTGGGAATATGGCGTAAATCACCGTAGCCATTGGAAAACCGTGGCGAAGAAGTAGAGCCAGCCAGACCTTTGCTGAAATCTGCACTGTTATGCGCAAAAACCAGCGGTCCCGGAATATGGCCAGCCGCAGTTAAGGCCTGATCGATTTCAGAGCGGTAGCTGCTGGCCAGCCAGCTTGCAGCATTAGGGCTTAACGCTGCAAAAGGTTCGTTGAAACCATAAGTGATGTCGTACTGGTAGTCTTCACCGTCTGTAACATGAATATCCAGATACAGATCCGGCTGATAGCTGTTCAGTAACTTCAGCAGTGCCTGCATTTCAGGCGCTTCTGCTTTCATATAGTCGCGGTTTAAATTCAGGTTTTGCGCTGTGGCACGCCAGCCTTGTAATTCAGGGCCACGCTGGTTCATACGATTGTATTTACCGCTGCGCTCGTGACCATCGACTGAAAATACAGGGATAAACAGCAGGTTTACTTCTTTTAATAAATCGGCTTTGTCGCCATGAACTATGTCACGCAACAGCATTAAGCCTGCATCTTTGCCGTCAATTTCACCGCTGTGAATACCAGCCTGAGCCAGTAATACCGGTTTATGATCCCGTCCTATCATGTCGGGATCAGCACCAGCCTTCACCAAATAAATAGCGCGCCCTTGTGGACTTTGGCCTATCACTTCCAGCTTAATTAAAGGAGTGCTGGCCGCCAGACGTTCCAGGTATTTGATGGTGGTTTCGTAATCAGGAGTTTCAGATAAATCAGACACTTCAGCCGGTGTTACCCAGGGATGTTGTGCAGGTTTAATCAGGCTTAACGTAGCACCCTGCCAGTCGGGCAAAGGTGGTAAATGGTCGGCAGCAGTAACGGAGAAGACAAAGCTGCACGCCAGAGAAAGGGCGAGTTTTTTCATTCTAAACAAATCCATTTTCGGGGCTTTAAATCATATCGCCTCAATTTTTACCACTAACAGCCCCTACAAGCCAGTGCTATCCGCAGATAAACCAAAAAATGGGGTCAGATCACATTGTTAACAGTTTTATTAACAATGTGATCTGACCCCAATTTTATTTAGGTTTTGGAGGGGATGCGGTAGATGGAGCAGTACATCAGGGGTAAAAATAGCAGCGTGAGTATGGTGCCAAAACCCAGGCCAAACATAATGACTACAGCCATACTGGCGAAGAAGTCGTCTGTAACTAAAGGCAACATGCCCAGAATGGTGGTAATAGCGCCCATAGACACTGGCCGAACCCGGCTGACTGCACTGTTATACACTGCCTGATAAGGCGCAAGCCCCTGGTTTAATTCCAGTTTAATCTGATCCAGCAGCACTATACCGTTTTTCACCAGCATACCGGACAAGCTCAAAAAACCCAGTAAGGCTAAAAAGCCAAAGGGCACATTCACCGCCAACAGACCGAGAGTGACGCCAATTAAGGCCATCGGCACACAAGCCCAAATCACCAGTGCGTCACGCATGGAGCTGAACAGCAATACGGTGATCACAAACATCACCAGATAGCCCATAGGCAAAGAGCTGAATAAGGCCTTTTGCGCTTTGGTTTGAGCTTCCAGTTCACCGCCCCAACTCAGGCTGTAACCCGTAGGCAATGATATAGCTTCGATTTGTGGCCGCACTCTTTTCAGCAACGAGGCCGCTGTGTCATCACTTAAAATATTATGATCGGCCATCACAGTTAAAGTGCGTTTACGGTCACGGCGCATAATTTGTGGGTCCTCCCACTCCAGCGCGAAGCTGCTGACTACCTGACTGATCGGAATATAGCGGTTCAGCTTAGGGCTATACACCTGCAAATCGGCCAGCGCATCAACACTTTGTCGTTCTGAATCAGGCGCACGGGTGATGATAGGCAATAAATGCGTGCCATCACGATAGATCCCCACAGTGCGGCCATTGACATGAGTCAGTAACACATCGTCGACATCCTGCTTACTAATGCCAACCCTGCGCGCCAAGGCTTCATTAAACTGCGGCCGGATCACTTTGACTCTGTTGCTCCAGTCGTCACGTAAATTACGGGTGCCTGAGTCCTGCGCCATAATGGCTTTGGCTTGCTCTGCCAGTTGTCGCAGCACATTAGGATCAGCGCCACTAAAACGAGCTTCGAGTTTAGCTGCAGTAGAAGGCCCAACATCCAGCCGTTTTAATTTGTGCCGAAGTCCGGGGTGTTGCTCGTTAATATAAGAGCTGACATCAGCCATACGTCCAGCTAACAGCGATTTGTCCTCTACCCGCACAATCAGCTGGCTATAAGCCGCATAAAAACGCTCTGGCTGATAGGTCAGCATAAAACGGTCAGCACCACGGCCAGAGGTTAAAGTGACAGCTTCCACTCCTTCCAAAGCTTTTAGATACTGCACCACTTCCAAAGCTTCAGCGTCGGATTGCCGCACATCAGTGCCAGCCGGTTGCCATAAATCCACTAAAAAAATGGGAGTATTAGACGCTGGGAAAAATACCTGTTTCACCTTGGCGAACCCCATCACCGACAAGATCAGTAACAGGATCATCAGGCCATAACTTAAAAACCTGTACCTTAAAACGCCAGTTAAAGCGGCTCTGTACCAGTCAAAAATAAAACCACGGTAGAGTTCAGGTTCGTCCTGCGTTTCATCCACTTTGGCTTTTAATTCTTCTTTAAAAAACAAGCTGGCAAAAAACGGCGTTAATGTAATAGCTGTCACCCAGCTCAGCAGCAAGCTCACCAACAACACCCAAAACAAACTGCCGGCGAACTCCCCTGTTGCGTCACTGGATAAACCAATAGGCGCAAAGGCAGTAATAGCTATGATGGTTGCCCCCAATAAGGGCCATTTGGTTTGTTTCACAATAGCGGAAGCCGACTGGCTGATGGTTAAGCGCCTTTGCATCCCAATCAGTATGCCTTCGGTAATAACAATGGCATTGTCCACCAGCATCCCCAACGCAATGATTAACGCGCCCAGCGACACCCGTTGCAATTCGATTTGCATCTGCTGCATAAAAATAAAGGTGCCAAGCACGGTCAGCAGCAAAATAAGGCCTATTAAAAAGCCACTGCGAAGCCCCATAAACACCAACAGCACCACAATCACAATGGCGACAGATTCCAGCAGGTTCAGCACGAAACCACCGACTGAAGCTTCTACTTCGGCAGGCTGGTTGTAGATGGTATTGATATCCATACCTACAGGACGGGCGTAGTCCAGTTCGGCCATACGAGCCGTGACTAAAGATCCGACATCAACGACGTTCACGCCCTGACTAAAAGACACTCCTAAAGTCAGAGTATTTTTGCCATCAAACTTTAAAATCTGACTCGGCACTTCCTGCACATCTTTGTAGACTTTGGCCACATCACCTAAATAAATCAGCTCTTTGGCGGCAGGATTGCTGATAATCAGCTGCTCCAGCTCCTGCACCGACTGAAACTCACCTGTTGGATGAATACGGATCCGGTCCGGGCCAAGGCGCAAAGCCCCGGCATTAGACACTACATTCTGCGTTTGTAATAAGCTGGCAATCTGAGTCGGCGGAATACCTAAAGCAGCCAAACGGGAGCGGGATATTTCGACCACCACTTGTTCCTGCTGCCGGCCACTGACCGAAACTTTACCTACCCCATCTACCAGCACCAGCTCACGGCGTAAAAAGTCGACATAGTCCCGAATTTCTTCGTCTGAATAGCCATCGCCAGTGATGGCATACAACATGCCATACACATCGCCGAAGTCGTCATTGACGACCGGGGTTTGCACACCAGGTGGTAATTGCGGCGTGAGATCATTGACCTTACGACGCAACTCATCCCAGATTTGTTTCAGCTCTTTCGCCCGGTAAATGCCTTTCATCTCCACCATAATTTGCGAGGTGCCATTGGTAGAAATAGAAGTGACATGGTCGACATAAGGCAGTTGCTGAATGGCATTTTCAATCGGGTAACTGACTTCTTCCTCCACCTGCAAAGGTGAAGCGCCGGGGTAGGATGTGATGATCAAGGCTTGTTTTAACGTAAACTGCGGGTCTTCTAATCGGCCCAGACCAAAATAGGCCATGGTGCCGCCTATCAGTAAAATAGCAGTGACTAACCAGGACGAGGTTTTATTTTTTATAAAATACTGAGCAACATCCATAACTTACAGACCCCGCTCACGTTGCCAAGGCCGGACTTGTTGGTTTTCTGTCAGTTGATTTACGCCAGCTGTCACCACTTGATCACCGGCAGCCAGTCCAGACAAGACTTCGATGCCCTGCTCTGTTAATCGCCCTACAGTCACAGCACGTCTGTTCACTATGCCTTCGCTGTACACCCAGACAAAACGCTCTGTCGCATCCACAGGCTGATCATTAGCGGCAAATACAGCTGTGGCAGGCACAACTACCACAGAGGCCTGAGCGCGCATTAGCTGGCTCATATCGGCCACTACATTGGCCGTCATACCAGAGAGCACATTAAATTCTTCCGGCGCGGCCATACTAAACACCACTTTAAAGCTGTTGGTGGCGCTGTCGGCTCTGGTGTCCCACTCTTTAATGCTGGCTTTGTAACTTAAGCTTGGGTAGGAATCAAAAATCACATCCGGCTGATAACTAATGTCTTTTTTCACCAGCGCTATGACATCTTCCGGCACCTGGATCACGACGTCCACCATGCCTTTAAGTTGCAGCTCCAGAATGGCTTGCTGAGCGGCGACGTTTTCGTGATTCTCTACTAATGAGCGCGACACTGTGCCGCTAAAAGGCGCCACCATCTCGGTATAAGAAAGATTAGTTTGAGCAGTTTTTAAATCAGCTTCTGCCACTTGTAGCTGAGCCTTGGCCTCATCGTACATAGCCTGCGATACCAGTTTTTGTCCAATCAGGCTGGCTGCACGGTCAAACTGCGCTTTGGACAGCTGATACCGGGCCTGAGCCTGTTCAACTTTCAGTTTAAAATCAGTGGGATCTAAACGGGCCAACACATCGCCCTTTTTCACTTCCTGGCCAGGCCGAATAGAAAATTGCGTGAGTTTACCGCTGACCCGAAAAGTTAAACGGGCATTTTCAGTAGGCTCTACTATCGCAGGGAACTGGCGGATTAACTTTTGCTGACCATCCTGCACCTGATGCAATTTCACTGGTCTGTTCAGACTTTGTTCTGCGGTTTCCGCTGGCTTTGAGCAGCCTGTTACCGACACCATACATAAGAGCGCACTTATCATCATCTGTCTGGACATTTAAACCTTTCCCTTTTTTTGCTCTGGCTACACCGCTTTTTTGTATTTGCACTATACAAAAGCAAATTTGATATTAAAATTTATATTTATTTCAGTTCTATATAAAAATAATTGATGAACTTAACTCAGCTTTATATTCTCGACGCCGTTGCCAGCAGTGAAAGTCTGCTGCAGGCCGCGGTGAAACTGCATAAAACCCAGCCCGCTTTGAGTATGGCGCTGAAAAAGCTGGAGCAGGAATGCGGTTTTACTATAGTGGATCGTAGCCAATATCGCCTGCAATTTACCGAAGCTGGCAGACGTTTTTATCAACAAGCTCAACAACTTCTGCATCAAAGTGCTCAATTAAAATCTTTGGCTCAGCATTTAAGCCGTGGTGCTGAAGCCAGTTTACGTTTGGCCTTTGATGAAGCTGTTGATCTGACCCCTTATATGAGCGCGATCCGACAGGCTCAGCAGCAGTTTCCTCACACCGAATTATTGTTAAGTTGTGATTACCGGCTGCAGGCGCTGGAAAAACTGAAAAACCAACAGGCCGATTTAGCCATCAGCCCCTGGTATCCGGTTTTTATTAGTTTGGGGGATTTTGAAGCCGTGGCTATTGGCAGTTTTGATATTTTATGTGTTGCCAGTCCGGAGTTTTTAACACAACTGGACGGCCCTTTAACTCATCAGGCTCAATTAGCTGAATTACCGCAATTGGTGGCCAACTCGGAAGCGCTGAATTTTGATAGCGGGAAACTACTGCCCTTGCAGTCGGCACGACGGGTCAAAGTAAATAATAGTTTATGTATGAAACAAGCCTTATTAGCGCATTTAGGCTGGGGCATGGTGGCTCGGCATCAGGTGGCAAACGAACTGGCCAGTGGTGCTTTGGTGCAGTTAAAACCAGTGGAGTTTCCAAAGTTAATTCAGGGTGACGTGGCACTGGTACGACATAAAGATCAACAACTCGGACCTGTAGCAAAAGCCATCTGGCAGCAATTAACCTGTTAAAAATAAAAATGGGGTCAGATCACATTGTTAATAAAACCGTTAACAATGTGATCTGACCCCATTTTAGTTGCCCTAAGTTTTAGAAGCGGTAGCTTGCGCCTAACTGATACAAATCATCACCCGTCTCCAGCGCATCAAAGGCTACGCCAGCTGATAACGACAGGTTAGGTAAAGCAAACCACTTAGTGCGTAAGCTCAGGCTGTCTTCGCTTTCGCTTAACACGCCGTCAGAGATCCACTGGTAACCCACACCGGCAGAGAAGTTTTTGCCGAAGTAGTAATCAGCGCCTACACCATAACGAGTGGCTGAAGTATTGCGGTAGTCCAGGATATCGGCTTCCAGGTTGATCATGTCACCCGTGCCTAAATCCCATAACTTCTTGGTCATCACACCATAGTTAGTGCTGCTGCCACCTTGATCCGGTCTGTCGTGTTCAAAAATAGCACCTACTAACCAATCGTTGCTGATGAAGTAACCCACAGTACCATCAACATCTTGTTGATCCGTGCCGCTGTAATGTGACCACTCCAGCTTACCGTAGAAGTTATGGCTCTGGTCCATATACTCACCACCCACTGACCAACCATTCTGATCAAAGTCACCGATAGAGGTACGGGACAAGGTGCCGAATACACTGGCATTTTTATTGATAAATGCAGCTTCAGCCAAAGGCGTTTTGCCTGAAGTGTCTACTGCATTAAAGAAATATTGATGCTTCAGTTGCCAGGCATCTACATCAACGTTGTTGATATCACCGTTGATATAATCGACTGAAGATTCATTTTGATAGCTGTTCGCTGCTGCACCGGTTGAGACTACAGCGATAAGTAAAGCGAGCATGGAACGTTTCATAATTACTACCTTTTGGTTGAGAAAACGCAGGCAGTGTAAAGCTCCGAAAGTTAATGCTGTCTGAATAGCTTTGTAAATAACTGTATAAATATCAACCATATAACTATATAAAACAGGAAAGTTCCGATGGAAACCATAAAATTGGGGTCAGATCACATTGTTAACTGTTAACTGTTAACAATGTGATCTGACCCCAATTTTAGTTTTTAGATTTCCAGCAAGGCTTGACGTAATTGATGAATTTGATCACGAGCCTGCGCTGCCAGTTCAAACTCCAGATCTTTGGCATGCTGCAGCATTTTTTGCTCCAGTTGCTTAATTTCTGCCTGCAGCTGATAAGGTGTTTTGCCTTTGGCCAGTTTGATTTTTTCCGCAACTTTAGGCAGATCAGCATCCTGCCCCAAGTCCATCACATCCGACACCTTCTTCTTAATAGCAGTAGGAGTGATGCCATGCAGTTCATTGTAAGCAATTTGCTTATTGCGCCGACGATCTGTTTCATTAATGGCGCGCTGCATAGAACCTGTCATGCGATCAGCATAAAGCACTGCTTTACCATAAAGATTACGGGCGGCACGACCCATGGTTTGGATCAGTGAACGCTCTGAACGTAAAAAGCCCTCTTTATCTGCATCCAGAATAGCCACCAAAGACACTTCCGGAATATCCAGACCTTCCCGCAGCAAGTTAATACCGACCAGCACATCAAAGACACCTAAACGTAAATCGCGGATAATCTCCATCCGCTCAACTGTATCTATGTCAGAGTGTAAATACCGCACCTTGACGCCGTGGCCTGCTAAATAATCTGTTAAATCTTCGGCCATTTTTTTGGTCAGTACTGTGACTAATACCCGCTCACCTAATTTGGCGCAGCGAAACGCTTCCGACATTAAATCGTCAACCTGGGTGGCTACAGGACGGATTTCAATCACAGGGTCAAGCAAACCTGTTGGCCGCACCACTTGCTCTATCACTTCACCTGACGATTGTTTCAGCTCGTAATCTGCTGGTGTAGCCGACACATAAATCCGCTGCGGCGCTATGGATTCAAATTCATCAAACTTCAGTGGCCTGTTATCTAAGGCTGAAGGCAAACGAAAACCATAGTTCACCAGGTTTTCTTTACGTGATCGGTCGCCTTTGTACATAGCGCCAATTTGTGAAATGGTGACATGCGACTCGTCAATAAACATCAAACCATCGGCCGGGAAATAATCCAGCAAGGTTGGAGGTGGATCGCCTTCCGCCCTGCCTGATAAATAGCGCGAGTAGTTTTCAATGCCTGAGCAATAACCCAACTCCACCATCATTTCCAAATCAAACAAAGTACGCTGACCTATGCGCTGCTCTTCAATCAGCCGGTTTTCGGCAAGTAAATGAGCACGGCGATCTTTCAGTTCTACCTTAATACGTTCAGTCGCTTCGAGGATTTTTTCCCGTGGCGTCACATAGTGCGTTTTTGGATAAATGGTGTAACGACTCACCACTTTTTCGACCGAACCTGTCAGCGGGTCAAATAAACTGATGCGCTCAATTTCTTCATCAAACAGCTCAATCCTTACTGCGATTTCATCCGATTCAGCCGGAAACACATCAATCACATCACCACGCACACGATAAGTCGCACGTTCAAACGCCGTATCATTGCGACTGTATTGCAGCTCGGCCAGACGACGTAAAATAAAACGCTGATCAACTATATCGCCCACTTTGAGATGCAGCAGCATCTTCATATAGGATTCCGGATCACCCAAACCATAAATGGCCGACACTGAGGCGATAATCACTACGTCTCGTCGTTCCATCAGCGCTTTGGTCGCCGACAAACGCATTTGCTCTATATGCTCATTAATAGAAGCGTCTTTTTCAATAAAAGTATCGCTGGAAGGAACATAAGCTTCAGGCTGGTAGTAATCGTAATAAGACACGAAGTACTCGACCGAGTTATTCGGGAAAAACTCTTTCATCTCACCATAAAGCTGCGCAGCCAGAGTTTTGTTATGCGCCATGATCAAGGTAGGTCTGTTCACTTGCGCTATGACATTGGCCATAGTGAAGGTTTTACCTGAGCCCGTAACCCCTAATAAGGTTTGATGGGCTAAACCAGACTCCAGGCCTTCCACCAGTTTTGCAATAGCTGTTGGCTGATCGCCTGCGGGTTGATAGTGCGAAACTAACTCGAAATCGCGGCTCATAAACTACCACCCTGCAAAGTAAGAGTGGGCAGGTAATGGGAGACCAATTTGATATCGCGGCTCATCAGGATTCTCCAGTTAAAGTTAAGGCAGCCAGTTTACGTTTAAACCAGCTGTAGGCCAGGCCGGAGGTAAAGGCATTGGCAATCAGGCCACCGACAAAAACCCCAACTACACCACCAATCAAGCCACCTACATAAGCAAAAGGCACATAAAAGACAAAAAGACGGATCACACTCAGCTGCAGTGCATTCAGCGGCAGATGCAAAGCGTTAAAAGACGAGTTGGTCAGAATAATAATGCCCTGCAGGCCATAGCCTAAAGGCAAAATCCAGATAAAGTAGCGGATATACTGCGCTACTAGCGGATCTTCGGTAAATACATCGGCCAACACCCAGGCGCAAGCAGCTAACCCCAGATAAACCACAAACTGCCAGGCCAGAATAAACTTAATGCAGCCTCTGTAAGCGTCATGAATACGATGATAAGCGCAGGCGCCGTAATTCTGACTGACAAAAGGTGGCAAAGTCATCGACAGCGCCAGCACTACTAAAGAGGCAATACTCTCGATGCGCGCCCCGACCCCAAAAGCCGCCACAGCTTCTGCACCATAACTGGCCATTAAGGCGGTTAAAATTCCCATAGCCAGAGGCGTTAACATATTAGCGCCAGCTGCAGGTAAACCTATATGCAAAATTTTCCGGCTGATGGTAATAAACTCGCCAAAAGGCTGATGCCCTACATCTACCAATTTTCGGCGCACCATTAGCAAATACAGAATAAGGCCAAAACCTAATAACCAGGAGATCAGACTGGCTAAGGAAGCACCGGCCACACCCATGGCGGGGATTGGTCCCCAGCCAAAAATAAAAATGGGGTCAAGAATCGCATTTAACAAACCTGCGCTGGCCATCAAAATGCTGGGCGTTTTCGTGTCCCCTGCTGCACGTAATACCGCATTGCCAATCATGGGGGTGATCAGGAAAACAGCACCAAAAAACCAGATATCCATATAGTCATGAATAAAAGGCAAGGTGTCTTCTTTGGCTCCCAATAAACGAAATAATGGGTCAATGGTCAGATAACCGACAATAGACAAGGCAATCACTAAATAGGCCGACAACCACAACGCAGCTAAGCCATCACTACGGGCACTTTGTTCGTCACCACTGCCCAATGCACGGGCTATAACCGCAGAAGTTCCGATACTCAAGCCAATGGCCAGACTAATCACAGTAAAGGTAACAGGGAAGGTAAAACTGACCGCAGCCAGTTCGGCTGTGCCTAACATACTAATAAAGAAGGTATCGACCAGATTAAAAGACATTAAAGTGATCATGCCAAACAGCACAGGCACCGTCATTTGTTTCATAGTGACTTGAATATCACCTTTGAGCAAATCAGGACGTTTTGAAGTGGATTGAGTCATAACAGTCAGCTTAAGCGCAGGTGGCGCTATTGTAGAGAAAAGTAACAGGCGGCACTACCTGCAAAGCGACTAAATCGTTGTAAAACTGAACAAGAATAAGAAAAAATGTTCACAATCGGCTTTTGCATAGAAATTTTGTTTCTCCAATAGTGTTTTGCATAAAGTTTCAGTTCTTTCAAATTCGTAACTCGTTGTTTTATATAGAGTAAAAAATTAGTCGCAAACCTATTGATCTGGCGCTAAGCCTTATCTGTTAAGGCTTAGCCTAGCCGTCAGGCCAACAATTCACAGACTTATCCACAGATTCTGTGGGTAACTTACGCTAGCCCTTTATTGGCCTGACTTTGTCAAATTTCAATCCGATGACAAAAATACGAATAGCTTTTGCATATGCAAAAATTAGTTTTGTGCAGCTTTTCTGCCCGCTTTGGCTAAACAAGCAGCAAGTAAACTTCTTTTGTGAAAAAGCACTGGGCAAAGTGTTGACAGTGTTTAAGACGGGCATTAGTATTGCGCCCCGTTGCAGAACACAGTTCCTCAGTAGCTCAGCCGGTTAGAGCGGCGGACTGTTAATCCGTAGGTCGTTGGTTCGAGTCCAACCTGGGGAGCCACTGTAGTCTCAACATATTATTTCAGTTCCTCAGTAGCTCAGCCGGTTAGAGCGGCGGACTGTTAATCCGTAGGTCGTTGGTTCGAGTCCAACCTGGGGAGCCAACTGAAATAATCACAATTTGATAACCGTATACAATTCCTCAGTAGCTCAGCCGGTTAGAGCGGCGGACTGTTAATCCGTAGGTCGTTGGTTCGAGTCCAACCTGGGGAGCCACCTTAAATACATCTCGTATCTTCTCTTAATTATCTCTTTTCCTTAGTGTTTTTCTTTGAAATACCTTAAGCTTATTTTCTGATGTTCAAGCCCGGACAAAAAAATTCAGTATGGGTTGCCTGCTATGAAGTCTCCATCCTTTATTGCTTTAAGTCACTGGACTGCAGCTCTGGTATCGGCTTTGCTGGCGCTTTGGCTATTCTGGTCTGCCGCAGCTCAACAAATTCACAGCTTGTATCAGCTGCACTACAGCGCTATTCAACAGATGTTAGCCAGCGATTTAACTGGCGATACTAAAATTCTGACCCGACAGTTGAGCAGCAGTTTTGACTTACCTTATTTAAAAGTCAGCCAGTTGGATGGTGTGGTGTTGCATGAACAAAGCAATTCAATGCCTTCTTATACTCTCGCTTCCTGGATACTGACTCAGTTTGACCGCCCCATTACCCCAGCTTCAGTCAAAGATCAGGCGCATAATTTACAGGTCGAATTTTTACCCCAACTATCAGAGCAATTGAGCACGCTGGAACTTTTTAGTTTGTTTTTGTTTTTTGGTCCGCTGATTTTAGGTGTCTTGCCTTATTACCTGCAGCCGGGTCGGCCGAAAAAACCAAAAGCCCTGCCACCTCATCCTATCGAAGCCGCAGTGCAGCAAGCCCCGGCTACAGTGCAACAGTTGCAGCCTCAGGCAACGACCTCAGGCACAGACTATTTATTAGAGCTGGCGCTTTATGATCAACTGACCTCTTTGCCAAACCGTCAGCAGTTTGTGCGTTATTACGAACAGCAACTTAAAGCCGCCAATGCGGTGCATCAATCGGTATTTTTATTGGTACGTTGTCACAGTCTGGCTCAAATCAACCACAAACAAGGTTATCTGGCCGGTGATTTGTATATTAAAGAGATGGCGGACTTATTAAAGCAACTGCCACAACTGTCTGATGAAAGCCCATTGTTCCGTCTGAATAACACCGATTTCTGCGTATTGTTTCCGCAAATGACCACTGAACAAACGGAAGAGCTGGTATTACTGCTGCAACAAAACTTCGACAGCTATCAGCAGCAAAAGCAGCTGGATTCGGTGGCTTTAACTGGTTTGGTGCAGGTGGCTCAGGGCAAACCTTTAGGTGAATTGCTGGCAATGGCCGATACAGCCTTGGGCCTGGCAAAAACCAAACAAAGCAAAGTCACTAAGCAAAGTAATTTATGGTACTTATTTACCGACAGTCAGGAACAAACCGCAGAGTCGTCGTTCAGTACCAAAAACTGGCGTAATCTGATTGATGACGTACTGCAAGGCCAGCGTTTAAGCTTATTGGCTCAACCTATTCAGCCGCTGAATAAAACCGGTAAAACCTACTCCGAACTATTGGTGCGCTTTCGTAGTAACGAAGATCAGTTATTACCTACAGCCTTGTTTTTAGACATGGCGCAAAAGCTCGACAAGCTGATTGAAATTGAACAGATGATTGTAGAACAGGCATTGATCCTGGTGGCAAAACATCCGGGCCAGAGTTTTGGCCTAAACCTGTCCGCCCATTCAGTGCAGGATGAAGATTTTATCAGTTATCTGGAACGGCGCTTATTAAAGGAAAGCGAACTGACACCCCGACTGGTGTTTGAAATCAGTGAATGGGGCTTGCAGCAAAACCTGAAGTTAAGCAAACGGCTGATTGATATGCTGCATCAGTGCGGCTCACGAGTCACAGTGGAAAAATTTGGTGCTGGCATTACCTCCTTTAAATTTTTCCGCGATTTAAAACCGGACTTTGTCAAAATGGACGGCAGTTACACCCGACAAATTGAAGAAGATAAAAACAATCAGTATTTTGTCCGGCTGATGGTCGACTTAGCACACCGTATTGGCGTGGCTGTGTTTGCCGAAAACGTAGAAACTGCGGCAGAAAAACAAATGCTGGAGTCATTGTTGATTGACGGTATACAAGGTTATTTCCTGAGTAAGCCTGCTCCATTGGAATAAAGCTTCGTACTATTATTTTGGTTTCAAATTCAACCCAGGCCCTATTGTTTCAATATGCGCCTAAGGCCAAATAAGAGCCATTCGCGTTCAGTGCTGTTGTTTCAATGGCTACAAAGCTTCATAATAGCGCGACTTTTTTCTGGGGTTCTTTTATGTCGGAATTTTTGCTGTTGCTGGTCAGCACAGTGCTGGTAAACAACTTCGTACTGGTGAAGTTTCTGGGTCTTTGCCCCGTGATGGGCGTCTCCAAAAAACTCGAAACTGCTATCGGCATGTCGATGGCCACTACTTTTGTTCTGACTTTAGCTTCTTTGTGCAGCTATCTGGTAGATTTTTACTTATTACAGCCGCTGGATTTAATGTACCTGCGCACCTTAAGTTTTATTCTGGTGATTGCCGTAGTCGTGCAATTTACCGAAATGGTGGTGCATAAAACCAGCCCTACGTTGTATCGTTTGTTAGGTATCTTTTTACCTCTGATCACCACCAACTGCGCTGTATTAGGTGTGGCGCTTTTAAACGTCAACGCCCGCCATGATTTTTTCTCTTCTGTGGTGTACGGCTTTGGTGCCGCTGTAGGTTTTTCTTTAGTTTTGATTTTATTTGCTGCTATGCGCGAGCGTCTGGCCGCTGCCGACGTACCGGTGTCCTTTAAAGGTGCCGCTATCGGCATGATTACCGCGGGTTTAATGTCACTGGCCTTTATGGGCTTTACTGGTTTGGTGAAAGTGTAAATGTCTATTATCACAGCCCTGTGGGCTTTGGGTATTCTGGCGCTGATTTTTGGCGCTGTGCTGGGATACGCCGCTATACGTTTTAAAGTGGATGCCGATCCACTGGTCGAGCAAATTGACGAAATATTACCGCAAACCCAATGTGGTCAATGTGGTTATCCGGGTTGTCGACCTTATGCCGAAGCCATAGCCAATGGCGATGACATCAACAAATGTCCGCCGGGTGGCGATGCGACTATTAAAAAACTAGCTGATTTAATGGGCGTTGAAGCCAAACCTCTGGATGCAGCTCAAACTCCGGCGGTTAAACGTGTGGCTTTTATTCGCGAAGATGAATGTATTGGTTGTACCAAATGTATTCAGGCCTGCCCAGTCGACGCTATTGTCGGCGCCTCCAAGCAAATGCATACGGTGATTGTTGACGAGTGTACCGGCTGCGATTTATGTGTTGAACCTTGTCCTGTGGATTGCATTGATATGGTGCCATTAACCAGCAGTATTGAACGCTGGAAATGGGACTTAAAAGCTATCCCGGTAAAAGTGCTGGAGTCGTAACTTGCCTACTTTATTTCAACAAATTCAGGCAGGAAAAGTCTGGGACTTTCATGGTGGTATTCATCCGCCAAGCCGTAAAGAGCGTACCAACCAAAAACCAGTGGCGCTTTTGGATATTCCTGACCGTTTATATATTCCGCTGCGCCAGCATATTGGCGTGGCTGGCAAAGTGCTGGTCAAAGTAGGCGACCGGGTACTAAAGGGCCAGGCTTTAACTCAGGCTGATAATGCGATGGCAGTGCCAGTGCATGCGCCAACATCCGGCACAGTGCAGGCTATTGAATTGCATACCAGCGCGCACCCTTCCAGCTTAGCTGAGCCCACTTTAGTGCTGGCTCCGGATGGTATGGACGAATGGCGACCGCGTAAGCCTTTGGATCCAGAACAAGCCGATGTATACACCTTGCTGGAACGTATTCAGGAGTCTGGTATTTCCGGTATGGGCGGCGCAGGTTTCCCGACTCATATTAAGGTGAATGTGAAACAGCCGGTTGATTATCTGATTATCAATGCTGTGGAATGTGAACCCTATATCACAGCAGATGACATGCTGATGCAGGAACGCGCCAGCGACATTATTTCCGGTATTGAAATACTGGTAAAACTGCTGAGTCCAAAAGCTGTATTGATAGGTATTGAAGACGATAAGCCGATTGCAGCAGCCTCGTTAAAAGCCGCTATAGGCCAGAAAGATAATTACTTTGTGCGCGAAGTGCCGACCAAGTATCCTTCCGGCGGCGAAAAACAACTCATCCAATTGCTGACCAATAAAGAAGTACCAGCAGGTCGCAGGCCTTTAGATATTGGCATAGTGATGCAAAACGTCGGTACTGCTTTTGCGATAGCTCAGGCCGTGCTGGATGATATTCCACTGATCCACCGTGTGGTGACTGTGGCGGGTGAAACCTTAGCACAGCAGCAAAACGTACTGGCGCTGATCGGTACTCCTATTTCCGATTTATTAAATGCCTGTGGTTTTCAGGCCGAACCTGCGCAGCGCATTATTATCGGCGGCCCTATGATGGGCTTTGCGATAGCGGACTGGTCTGTTCCTGTGGTTAAAACCACCAACTGTATTTTGGCGCCAACGGAAAACGAGCTGGGTGCAGCCAGCGAGGAAATGGACTGTATCCGCTGTGGCGCTTGCGCCGACGCCTGCCCTGCCAGCTTATTGCCGCAGCAACTGTTGTGGTACAGCAAAGCCAAAGATCAGGACAAACTGGCGGAATACAATTTATCCGACTGCATTGAATGTGGTGCCTGTGCTTATGTTTGCCCCAGCGAAATTCCGTTGGTGCATTATTACCGTGTCGCCAAAGCAGATATTCGAGAAACCCAACGTGAAGCCTTAAAAGCTGAACAAGCCAAGGCCCGTTTTGATGCCCGTACTGAACGATTAGAGCGGGATAAGCAAGAACGCTTAGAACGCAATCAGCAACTGGCAGCACAACGTGTCGCCCAACAACAGGCCAGCGGTCAGGCGACTCAAAGCGCAGCTGCTGTGCAACAAGCGTTGCAGCGCACTCAGCAGCAAAATGCTCAGCCTCTTGATAAAGAACAAATTATTGCAGAGCGTGAACGTAAAAAAGCAGAAGCTTTGGCCTATCAGCAGCAGAAACAACAAGCTGTGACTGCTGAACCTGCTGCTGACCTTGCTACAGAGCAAACAGAAGATCCACGTAAAGCCGCTATAGCCGCAGCATTAGCCCGTGCCAAAGCGAAAAAACAGGCGGAAGCTTTGCCTGAAGTAGCTACAGATCCCGCTCCGCCTGAAACAGCAACTGCTGATGTGGATGCAAAAAAAGCTGCAGTAGCCGCTGCCATAGCCCGAGCTAAAGCGAAAAAGCTGACACAACAAGAGCCAGAAGCTCAACCAGAAACAGCTGCAGAATCAGCCCCTGCTGAAGCACCAGCTTCTGATGCGGATGCTAAAAAAGCTGCAGTTGCAGCTGCTATAACTCGTGCTAAAGCGAAAAAGCTTATGCAACAAGAGCCCGAAGCTCAGCCTGAAGTAGCGGTAGAACCAGCTTCTGATGTGGATGCAAAAAAAGCCGCAGTAGCAGCTGCCATAGCTCGTGCTAAAGCGAAAAAGCTGGCCGAACAAGCGCAAGTGCAGCAAACAGAACCTGTAGCTGCAGCACAGGTTCCAGAGCCAATTGAAGCACCAGCAGAGTCAGCGCCAGAACAAGATGCGAAAAAAGCCGCCATTGCAGCAGCAATTGCCCGTGCCAAAGCTAAGAAACAACAAAACAGTGAGCCGTTATGAGTTTTAAAATCGCCAGCTCTCCGCACCAGCACAGTCAAAAAACTACAGCGCAGTTAATGAAACTGGTGGCGCTTGCTGCTGTACCTGGCATTGCCGTGCAGGCTTACTTTTTTGGTTATGGAGTGCTTATTCAACTAGTGCTGGCGATTATCACGGCTTTAAGCTGCGAAGCCGCTGTATTGGCACTTCGTAGTAAAAAAATCAAAGTCAAACTGCTGGATCACAGCGCCTTAGTTACGGCCCTGTTGCTTGCAGTCGCGATCCCCTCTTATGCGCCCTGGTGGTTGGTGGTGATAGGGACAGCCTTTGCCATAGTGGTAGTGAAACAGCTGTACGGCGGTTTAGGTAATAACCTGTTTAACCCTGCCATGGCGGCTTATGTGTTGCTGCTGGTGTCATTTCCATTGCCTATGACCAGTTGGTTACCCGCTGCGCCGGTACAGAATTTAGCTGTAGGTCCACTCGATGCAGTCTGTACTATTTTTACCGACTTCAGTTGCACAGGCTACAGTGTCAGCCAGCTGCGTCAGGATGCGGACGGCGTCAGTATGGCCACGCCGTTGGATACCTTAAAAACCGATCTTTCGCAGGGTTACACTGCGGCGGAGAGCCTGAAAAAACCTGTGTTTGGCTGGTTGTCCGGTGAAGGCTGGTTTTGGGTCAATCTGGCTTATTTGCTCGGCGGTTTGTTTTTATTGCAGCAAAAAGTTATACAGTGGCGCATTCCGGTGGCTGTATTAGGTTCATTATTTAGCTGCAGTTTGCTGGCATGGCTGATATCCCCAGATACCAATGCCAGTCCGCTATTTCAGCTATTTTCGGGTGCCACTATGCTGGCGGCGTTTTTTATCGCCACAGACCCGGTATCTGCTTCGACCACTGAAAAAGGCCGGCTGATTTTTGGCGTATTAATAGGGGTATTGGTATTTTTGATCCGCAGTTATGGCGGTTATCCGGATGCTTTTGCTTTTGCTGTGATGCTGGCCAATATGACAGTGCCGTTAATTGATTACTACACCCAGCCACGCACTTATGGCCATAAAAACAAGGGAGCGCGCTGATGCTAAGTTCTGTCGGTAAAAATGCGCTGTTGCTTGGCACCGCTGCTGTGCTTTGTGTTTTTGCTGTGGCCGCTGTCAATGAAATCACCAAAACTGAAATCGAACAGCAGCAGTTGGCTAGTAAACTCGGCACTTTGGTCGAGGTAGTGCCTGAACTTGCTGGGAATACCGACATTCTGAATGACTGTGTGGCTGTATTGGATACCCAGTTACTGGGCAAAGACGCCAAACAAAAAATCTACCGTTATCGTGCTGAAGGTCAGCTCAAAGCCTATTTGATAGAAACCACAGCACCAGATGGCTACAGTGGCGCTATTGAAGTACTGGCGGCTATTAGCCCGGACAGTGAAGTTCTTGGTGTGCGGGTATTGAGTCATAAAGAAACACCTGGCCTTGGTGATAAAGTTGAACTGCGTAAAACCCCTTGGGTATTGAGCTTTAATGGCCAGACGGTAGGCTCGGGCGATGATCGCAGTTTTGCGGTAAAAAAAGACGGCGGTCAGTTTGACCAGTTTGCCGGTGCTACTATTACACCTCGTGCTGTAGTGAAAGCGGTAAAAAATGCTGCGGTTTATATTCAGCAACATCCTGAACTGGCCAGCTTGCCAGCCGATTGTGGAGCCTGAAGCAATGAATCAATATCAGGAAATAGTCCGTCAGGGCCTGTGGAAAAATAATCCAGGTTTAGTGCAGTTATTAGGGCTTTGTCCTTTATTGGGTGTGACCAACAGCCTGACCAACGCTTTGGGTTTAGGTTTGGCCACCATGCTGGTATTGCTGAGCACCAATACTGTGGTGTCTTTGGTTCGAAACTATGTGCCAAACGAAATCCGTATTCCGGTGTTTGTGATGGTGATCGCCTCTGTGGTGACTGTGATTGAACTCTTGATGCACGCTTTTTTATTCAACCTATATCAGGCCTTAGGTATTTTTATTCCGCTGATGGTCACTAACTGCATAGTCATTGGCCGCGCTGAAGCTTACGCATCCAAAAATGCAGTATTACCAGCAGCATTTGATGGTTTGATGATGGGCACTGGTTTTGCGTTAGTGCTCTGCGCTTTAGGAGCCATTCGTGAAGTGATAGGGTCTGGTACCTTATTTGCTGGCGCCGACTTATTGCTGGGTGACTGGGCCAAAGTGCTGACTATTCATCTGTATCAGGCCGACCATCAGTTTTTATTAGCAATATTGCCACCTGGCGCATTTTTAGTGATGGGCTTTCTGATCGCCGGTAAAAATGCAGTGGATGCCAGAGCAGCAGCTAAAGCAAAACCTGTAGAGCAAAAAATCAGCCGGGCGCGTGTCACTCATGTCAGTAGTTAAGGCAAAAACCGTTCAATGAATAAAGAAAAACGTATTCAGATTTTACAACGTCTGCGTGAAAACAACCCAAAGCCGACTACTGAGCTGGAGTTTAATTCACCTTTTGAATTACTGGTGGCGGTGTTGTTATCGGCTCAGGCCACAGATGTCAGCGTCAATAAAGCCACCCGCCTGCTCTACCCTGTCGCCAATACGCCGCAGGCTATTTTTGATTTAGGTGTGGATGGCGTAAAGCAGTACATCAAAACCATAGGGCTTTTTAACTCAAAAGCCGAGAATCTGATTAAAACCTGCCGTATCCTGATCGACCAGCACAACAGCATAGTGCCGGAAAACCGCGAAGCGTTAGAAGCCCTGCCAGGCGTAGGCCGAAAAACAGCGAATGTGGTTTTGAATACGGCTTTTGGCTGGCCGACTATAGCGGTCGATACGCATATTTTCCGGGTCAGCAACAGAACCAAATTTGCGCCTGGCAAAAATGTCGATGAAGTGGAACAGAAGTTACTAAAAGTGGTGCCAGCCGAATTTAAGCTGGATGTGCATCACTGGCTTATTTTGCATGGTCGTTACACCTGCATAGCCCGTAAACCTAAATGTGGCAGCTGCCTGATTGAAGATCTGTGCGAGTTTGCTGAAAAAGTTGATTAAGGAAATTTTATGCGCATTTTACATACCATGCTCCGTGTCACTAACTTAGAACGCTCTTTGGCCTTTTACACTGAAGTCCTCGGCATGAAGTTATTACGCACCTCAGAAAATGCTGAATACAAATACACGCTAGCTTTTGTTGGTTTTAGCGATGAAAGCGAAGGTGCTGTGTTGGAATTAACTTACAACTGGGGCGTCGAAAGCTACGAGCCAGGCACTGCTTATGGCCATATCGCCTTAGAAGTAGATGATATTTATGGCGCTTGTGAGCTTATTCGCGCTAAAGGTGGCGTGATCAGCCGCGAACCAGGTCCGGTGAAAGGTGGCACGACGGAAATCGCTTTTGTACGCGACCCGGACAACTACGCCATCGAACTTATCCAGAAAAAAGCCAGCTACGTTCAGCTTTAACATTTGTTTGTTAAATTGGGGTCAGATCACATTGTTAACTGTTAACAATGTGATCTGACCCCAATTTAATGATGGTTCCTCAGTTTCGCAGGAATACTCAAACCGTATTTTGCCGCAACACCTTTCTGAGCGACAGCACTGCCCAACAGTGAACATTGTTGCAAAGAACTGCGGATAGAACAGAGCTCTTCTTCAGCTAAAACACCACTAAATAATGTCCTGTAATTCATTTGCCGCTCTGCATCGTTTTCACCCAAAGCCAGATAACGTGGGTCTGGTGTAATAAGAGCGCTGGAACGTCCCAGAGCATTGCAACTATAGCTGGACCAGAAGTAATGTTCCGGCCTCTGAACCATTGCTGCACGCACTGGATTCATCTCAATATATCGATAAACATTAAGCACATAAGCTTCTTCTGCAATCAGACAAGATTTAAAGCGTCCTTCCCATAAAGTGCCGCAACGCTGATAACGAGTATTGAAATAACGAACATACTTTCGCCCTACCGACTGCATCAGCAAACTGGTCGCCATTTCTTCCTTTGGTGTGCATAAGAGGTGAACATGGTTGGACATTAAAACCCAGGCATGAATGTCCACATAGAATTGCGCTTTGTATTCAGTCAGATAATTCAGGTAAGTCGCAAAATCCTGCTGATCAAAAAAGCAAGGCTGGTGATTATTTCCGCGTTGAACCACATGCTGTGGTACATCAGCCGGACAATAGCGTTGATGACGTGGCATGGTGCGCCTCCATTGCAAAGAAACACCACTAAGAATAGCTGTTAAACTCAAAAAAAACGGGGTCAGATCACATTATTTTTACAAAAAACAAACAATGTGATCTGACCCCATTTTTATTATTCCAGCTCAATCCAGATTTTGTCGTTCAGCGACATCGCCAGATTGTTGTCGTAATAGGCGGCTTCATTGATAAAGGTTGGATACACCACTTTATCGCCGTCGTAAGGCACTTCAGTGCCATCAAATAAGGTGAAGATCGGATCGCCAGGGTGGATAGGATGATAGTCCTTGTCCTGCACATTTTTGTGCACCATACCCAAACGTTCGCCTTTTTCATTCATGGGCAATTTAATGCTGTGCAGATACAGATAAGCTTCAGTGCGTTTTGGCAGCTCTGGCAGGCTCTGGGTGTTATATAGCTCAACAAAGTCCAGAATGTGTGCCGTCATTTGTTGCATTTGCTCCAGCACGTCCTGACGCAGCACAGACTGAGACTGTGGCCCTACTTCCACTATCACACCATAACGACCCAGCGTACACATCAGCGCGTGCTCTTCGGCGGCCAAATGGTCTTCATCGCGGGAGATAATAGCTTCTGGCATTTTCATCTTCACATA
>JAHIWM010000044.1 GCA_018815765.1 Gammaproteobacteria bacterium
TACGCCAAAACTTTTGATGACATCAGCATTATTCCAACTTTTGTTTTGACGCCTTTAACTTATTTAGGTGGGGTGTTTTATTCACTGAGTTTATTGCCACAATTCTGGCAATACGTGTCGCAAATCAATCCTATTGTGTATATGGTCAACGCCTTCCGTTACGGCTTTTTAGGTGTCAGTGACGTCAATCTGGTATTTGCGTTTAGCGTGATTATTGGTTTTATTCTGGTGTTTTTTAGTTTTGCTATGTACCTGATAAATAAAGGCACAGGCCTTAGAAGCTAAACATAAAAATGGGGTCAGATCACATTGTTAACTGTTAACAATGTGATCTGACCCCATTTTCAAACTGAGCCTCTTTCGTAGTAGCGCAGTGGCACTGGTGCTGCTGGACCGAAGTAGTAACCTTGCGCATAACTGATCCCACAACGTTCCAGTGCATCCAATGACTGTTTGCTTTCGACCATCTCAGCGATGATCAGTAACTGGGTTTGTTTGGCAAAAGAGCTGATATGTTCAATAAAGAGTTGAGCGTCAGGATCTGAGCTTATCAGCTCAATTAAACTGCCGTGAATTTTTAAACCATCCACCCGTAACTGCAGCAAGTCGGCCATACCTACACCACTGGCCACACCAAAATCATCCAGTAGTACTTTGGCTCCAGCTTTTTGCAAAGCGGCTATGGCGTCACGGCAACGTTCAAACTGAGGTAATACTCCGGCTTCTGCCAGTTCAAAATACACCCGTTCAGGTTTCGGATAATGCTGCAGATAGTCGAGGAAAAACTGCTGTAAATCATCATCCAGTAAGTCGCGGCAGTTGACGTTGATAGACCAGCTGACTTCAGAGGCTGCAAACTGACTGGCACTTTTAATAAACATCATTTTGGTCAGTTCCGTATCCAGATGACTGCGGTTAATGATGCTTAAAAACTGATCCGGCGTCAGTATGCTGCCGTCACTGCGTAAAATACGGGCCAGGCATTCGTACTGGAAAATTTCGCCAGTGCTGATTTGGACCACGGGCTGGAAGTAGGGCACTATCTGCTCGTGACCTATGGCTTCGCGCACTTCTTTTGCCATTTTGATATTGGTATGCAGATGTTGTTTCAGCGCCAGTAAGTTGTCCGAGTACACCACTAAAGATTGTTGCTGCAAACGTGCTGTATTGATGGCTAGCGTGGCATTTTCAAGCACTACAGACTGAGGCGACAACGCGACTCCCAAAGTGACTGTAAATATTAAATAGGGATCGTTCAGCACAGGTTGGGTGAAATCAAAACTTTTCAGCTTGTCATGCAATTCGTTGTCAGAAATAGCAGCAACACGGCGGATCGCCAGTTTCTCAAAAGACAAACGATATAAGCGGAAAGGACGACCTAAATGCAGTTGCAACTGGCTGATAAATTGGTTAATTGCCTGTTCGGCTATCAGAGTGCCGTACAAATGACTGATTTCCTCAAGATTGTTAACCTGCAAAATAGCCAACTGACTTAAGCCACCTGATTCATGGCGCAGGTGCGCCTCCAAAGCCAACGCATTACGCCGGCCTGAGCTGCGGTCAGTGGTTAGATTATGTCGCAGTACCATGGCGTAACTTAAGGCCAGCAACAAAGCTAAACCAAAAAACACCGAGCCGCTTAATACAGATTGTTGCATGCTGGCCATCAGCCACTGGTCCAGATCGGTAATGGCGATATCAGCTCCGGCTAAATAGACTGTGCCGTCTGTGCTTTGATAAGGCACCAGTACAGAGCGGAAATGACCAAACTGATCAACAGACTCTTCAAACACCGGGGCTATAGAAGCAAAAGCCGCTTTATTTGCATCAGTGGCTTCCGGGTAATAATCGTAAAAGTAACTTAACTGACCACGTAACAAGTCATCTTCTGTGTAACTGGACGAAGTAAAGTGCACTTTGCCGTCGACCTGGATCATGCTGTAGACATACTGCAATTTTAAATCTTTGGCATAGAGGCTGAGCTTTTTTGCCAGTTTCAGGTATTCGGTGCGGGAGATATGTTGTGGGCCGCTGATATTGTCGTGGTAGTTGTCACCCAAAAGGTAAGGCACGGCTTTCACCGCATTGATCAACTGCTGGTCAACCTGTGCCAGTTTGGTTTGGTAAGTTTGCTGGTATTGGTAATACACATAAACAGCAATGGCGAGCAGATACACCACAAGGCTGACAATAATAAAATGTGCTGAACGGATCCGTAACATGCAATGACTCGTAAAAAGGAACCTGAAAACAATACCTTAATAGCTTAGCTGATTTAGTACGGACTGACAGCTAATACTTTAATCTGATTCAAAGATTGGCAATCCGGCAGATTTGTTGCAATCAGGCCGCTAGATTCTGCAAAAACATACTGTTTTTGCGGTTCTTTGCAGCATTTTTGCAGCAAGATGATCAACAGATGAAATTTTTTAAAGACATTTAAAGGTGCATTTAGTACAGTGACCTCCTTTTTGACTTACTGATTTTACGGCCTGAAAACACAAAATAAGAAGCCGAAATAGCGACGACGGTGAGACAGGATACGAATGACAGAATTAAACAAACGTCAGGCTACAGCTTCTGAAGAAGCCTTGTGGCGGATATTTACTGTGCCAGAGGCTCCGGACTCGACTTTAAGTATCATCGAACAGAATATTTCGCAAAACCTGGCCGGTTTTTTACGCGAAAGTATTGTCGCTGTGGAAAAACCACTGTGGCAAATCGAGCGTGATTTTCAAGCCCACCAAATCCCTTCTGAACCTAAATTTGTGTCGGATTATGCCGAACAGATGATGGAAAAGCTGGTGGCGCATTCAGTCCATACCGCAGCCCCAAGTTTTATTGGTCATATGACCTCGGCTTTGCCGTATTTTGTCTTGCCGCTGTCAAAAATGATGGTGGGTTTAAACCAGAATCTGGTGAAAATCGAAACCTCCAAAGCTTTTACTCCGTTAGAGCGTCAGGTCATCGGCATGATGCATCATCTGGTGTATGGCGAAGGTGACAGCTTTTATAAAAAATGGATGCATAGCGCCAACCATTCGTTAGGAGCTTTTTGTTCTGGCGGCACCATTGCCAATATCACTGCGCTTTGGATTGCCCGTAACCGCTTATTAAAAGCCGATGGTGACTTTAAAGGCGTGGCCAAAGAAGGCCTGTTCCGTGCGATGAAATATTATGGCTATGAAGGTTTAGCTATTTTAGTGTCAGAGCGTGGTCATTATTCCTTAGGCAAAGCTGCTGATATTTTAGGTATTGGCCGTGAGTTTTTGGTTCCGGTGAAAACCGATGCCAACAACAAAGTGCAAAGCGATGAAATGCGCCGTGTTAGTCGTGAACTGAATGACAAAAACATCAAAGTGATGGCGATAGTGGGGGTTGCAGGAACTACAGAAACAGGCAACGTCGACCCGCTTAATGATTTGGCTGATTTAGCTGCTGAACTGGGCTGCCATTTTCATGTTGATGCCGCCTGGGGTGGGGCAACCTTACTCTCTGATAAGTACCGTCATTTGCTGAGTGGCATAGAACGCGCTGATTCAGTCACCATTGATGCGCATAAACAAATGTATGTGCCTATGGGCGCCGGTATGGTGGTGTTTAAGCACCCGTCTTCGGCGCATGCGATAGAACATCATGCTGAATATATATTACGTAAAGGCTCAAAAGATTTAGGTAGCCAGACGCTGGAAGGTTCACGCCCTGGAATGGCCATGTTGGTGCATGCCTGTTTGCAGGTGATTGGCCGTCAGGGGTATGAAATTCTGATCAACCGCAGTCTGGATAAAGCCCGTTATTTTGCCGGTTTAATTCAGGATCATGCGGAGTTTGAGCTTATTACCGAACCTGAACTCTGTTTACTGACTTACCGTTATGTGCCTGCTGAAGTGCAGCGCGCTATGACCGTGGCTTCAGCGGAAAAACTGCATAAATTTAATGAGTTGCTAAACGGCTTAACCCGCTTTATTCAGAAAACCCAAAGGGAAGAAGGCCGCTCTTTTGTATCCCGTACCCGGATTAAACCTGAACGTTATCAGCGCCAGGACACAGTAGTGTTCCGTGTGGTGTTGGCGAACCCGCTGACCACAGATCAAATCCTGTTTGATGTACTGGAAGAACAGCAACAAATTGCAGCTCTGGATAAAGAGTTTCTGCCTAAGTTATTACAACTGGCGAAAGACAGCGCAGCCTGAGTCTATTCTGTGAGGCCTGAAGCAGGTCCTCCGTCATTAAAATGCCCAATCACAGCAGTGTGATTGGGCTTTATTTATGGAGCGTTAAGGTTCTATAGCCATGCCAAGCAGACCCTGACCATCTGCCAAAGTCCCCAGTTTTTTGTTTTGTCCTGTCTCTAAATCCAGCTGATACAGAGTACTGGCTGGCTCTGCTGTTGTAGTGACTGCAATAAAGCTCAGATTGCTCAAATCAGAAATATCAAAAGCTATCTGCTGCAGCGAGGGCAGGCCGAGGCTGCCAACAGTAAACAACAGACCTGTATTGGGTGATACCGCAGGCACGGTGCCTTCTTTACTACCTTGTGTCACCAGCGTACCGCTGGTTTTATCTATGGCATAGTTGGTAGTCATTGTGCTGTCCTGCTGGTTGTAGGTATAGGCAGCTGCCACTACAGCAGGCTTTTTGCCAAAGTTGCTGTCGTTGTCTGCGTACTTTAGTTCAGGGTCAACAGAAGCTAAAACTGCAGTTTCCGGATGCAGCCTTAGGTTTTGGCCATGTTCATTCACTACCCGGATCCTGTCAGCCACAGGGTTGAAATCAAAACCAAACTGGCCATTTTTTAACGTATCTGCAGGTAAAACCGGGCCTGTCGCTGTTACTTTGCCTGTGCTGGAGTCTATGCTGTAAAGCTGGCCTTTATCGGATAACGCATATAAAACGCCGTAAGCGACCCGGTAATCTATGCCCAGTAGGCTTTCATTTTTTGCCAGACCTGAAAGCGGCTTTTGTTCGACAATTTTGTCCGGAGCTGCAACTTTCACTTTGATCAACTGATGGGCCTGATCGACCAGCCAAAGGGTTTCATTGCCTTTTAAGGTGGGCTTATCTGCAGCACTAAGTCCTGTAGATAAGCCTGCGAATAAAAGGCCAGTTAGAGTTAACAGGGCAGAAGCGAAAATCGGCTTTGTTATTTTCATAAATCCTTTCCTTTTTTACGTTCAACTGACCCTGTATCGGGCCTGCTCTTTCGTGAAACAGAGTGATCACTCTGCGAGTTGTTACCATAGTGCAGCCTAGGGGCTTTGGTAAATATACGCATCTGAATGAAATTCGATCAACTTTGTCAGCAAAGAGCATTGTGGCAGATCTAAACTAAACACAGTTGCTTACATATGCGGGCATTGCGTCGGGACTCAGGCAGCGTTACTTTAGAGTCCGGATCAATTGAAGAGGGAATAACTATGTCTGAGAAAACCTTAGCTTTATCAAACGACAAAATGATCGCAGGCGTCTGTGGTGGTATAGCAGACTATTTTGGCTGGTCCAGCGGTGGTGTGCGTTTGGTGTATGTCTTGTTGTCTGTGTTGTCGGCGGCTTTCCCCGGCTTATTTGTGTATCTGATTTTATGGCTGTTGATGCCGAGAAAAGACAACTAAAATTGGGGTCAGAGTAAAATTAATTGCCAGGCAATTAATTTTACTCTGACCCCAATTTTAAACTTCGATATTATCTATCAGACGGGTAGTACCCAGATAAGCCGCTGCCAGTATCACTAAAGCTGCGACTGAGTCAGACGCTGGCACTAAAGTCTGGCGATTGGAGATATTGACGTAATCGGGCTTAAACCCTGCCGCAGTCAGCTGATCTTTAGCTTGTTGTTCTAAAGATCGTAAATCACTGAAGCCCTGATTTAATTGCTGTTTCATCCACTGCAACGTGCGGTATAAAGCAGGTGCTGTGGCACGTTGGTCGGCTGTTAAATAGCCATTACGCGAACTTAACGCCAAGCCGTCTTCAGCGCGGGTCGTGGCTACGCCAATGATCTCAATAGGCATCGAGAGATCAGTCACCATCTGGCGGATAATAGCCAGCTGCTGATAGTCTTTCTGACCAAAACAGGCGATATCCGGCTGTACCAGATTAAACAGCTTGGTGACTATGGTCGAGACACCACGAAAATGTCCGGCACGACTGGCGCCGCAGTGGTAATCGCCTAACAGCGGCACTTCGACAAAAGTTTGCACATCCAGACCACGAGGGTAGATCATCGCTGGTGTGGGTGTGAATACCGCATCAGCGCCATGTTCAGTCAGGCCTTTGCAGTCCTGTTCTAAAGTCCGCGGGTAGTTGTCCAAATCTTCATTGGCACCAAACTGCATTGGATTCACAAAAATACTGACAATCACTCTGTCGGCATGTTGTTTTGCTGTATCAACTAGCTGCAAATGGCCCTGATGCAAATTGCCCATAGTGGGCACAAATGCAACCCGCTCACCAGCCAGACGCCACTGACGGATCAAAGCACGCAAATGGGTGATATCCTGAATCATTAACATAGGAAGTTAACCTTAAAAGCTATGTTCCGGACCAGGAAACTGGCCTTGTTTTACATCCTGAATGTATTTGCCGATGGCTTGTTTAATTTCACCGGTTTCCTGCAGGAAGTTTTTGGAGAATTTTGGAATATAACCTGAGCTGATGCCTAATAAGTCATGCATCACTAAAATCTGACCATCGGTTTCTTTGCCTGCACCAATGCCAATCACCGGAATGACCAGAGCTTTGGAAATACGTTCAGCTAAAGCGGACGGAATACATTCAACAACAAGCAACTGAGCGCCAGCTTCTTGTAACGCTATCGCCTGCTGCACCATTAAATCAGCAGCTTGCTCATCGCGGCCTTGCACTTTAAAGCCACCAAAGACATGCACAGACTGAGGGGTTAAACCTAAATGACCACAAACCGGAATACCACGTTCGGTTAAGGCTTTAATGGTGGGTAATAAGAAATCACCTCCTTCAAGCTTCACCATATTGGCACCGGCTTGCATCAGCGGCGTGGCGTTTTGCATCGCCTGTTCCACTGTGGCGTAACTCATAAATGGCATATCGGCAATAACAAAAGCCAGCGGTGCACCAGCGCGGACGCAGCGGGTGTGATAAGCAATTTCAGCTGTAGTGACAGGCAACGTGTCGCTGTGACCCTGTAATACCATACCCAAAGAGTCACCAATCAGAATAACTTCAACACCGGCATCGGCAAACAATTTAGCGAAACTGGCATCGTAGGCCGTTAAGGCGGTAATTTTTTCGCCTTTTTGTTTCATCTTCAGCAATTGAGCAGTGGTAATTTTTGCCATTTTTCTCTCATCCGACCACAAGGAAATATTTCGGGCGGCACCTTGGCATAAAACCATGAGGCGCGCAAGTTATCAGAGACGACTCAGGCCGTTTAAAGGCATAGTCGTCAGTAACTCACTTAGCTTAGTGCCATCAGGTAATACAAGGTTTAAGTTTAGTTCTGCCAGCGGGTAAAGCACAAACTCACGTACCTTCATACCATAATGCGGCACAGTCAAGCGTTCGGTCTGAATGACTTCATCACCAAACAGCAGAATATCTAAATCCAGAGTACGAGGCCCCCAGCGTTCATCTTTACGTTGCCGGCCTTGCTCCAGCTCAATCTGCTGCAGTTCTGTCAGCAAATCCTCTGCAGCTAAACGGGTCGTAAGAGCTGCTACAGCATTGACGTAATCTGGCTGGTTTTGCGGCCCCATAGGTTTGGAGCCATAGAAACCAGACACCTTTACAAGTTCAGTGTCTTTGATACTCTGCAAAGCGACAACAGCACGTTCTAACTGCTGCACAGGCTGGGCTAAATTAGCGCCCAGCCCTATATATACAAGCGTATTAGCCATTGGCTGGGCCAGAAGGACGACGTTTGGTTGGCGGGCGACGACGGCGTGGACGACGTTCAATGCCTTCTTTACCGAGGTTTTGTACTAAAATTTCACGGCCCGCTTCGTCATCGGACTGGAAACGTTGCCACCAGTTGGCCAATTCCAGCAATTCACCGCCTTCAGCCTGGGCACGTAGTTGCAGGAAATCGTAAGCGCCACGGAATTTCACCTGTTCCATCAACTTAAAGGCGCGACGACCAGCACGTTTGCTTAAACGGCTTTGCAGGAACCAGATGTCTTTAATGGTCAGGCTAAAACGTTTTGGAATAGCGATAGAACGCTGCACTTCGTCCAGAATTTCCATCATCGCAATATTCAGCGCGTCCACTTCGTTTAAACCACTTTCAACCAGCAGTTTTTCGGCACGTTGTTCAACCGGATACCATAACAAAGCCGCAAAGGTAAAAGCCGGAGTCACAGGTTTATCAATGGCAACCCGCTGATCCGTATCCTGCATAGCTTTGGTGATCATATTAAAAACTTTGCCGCTACTATCCTGTTTTAACACCTTGGCCAGTTGAGGCAACAGCTGCTTAATAATGCCCAGATCATTGAGCATCACAAAGTTATCAAAGGCTTTGCCAGCCATAAATAGTTTGAGGAACTCTTCAAATAAACGGGCAGCTGGAATGTTTTTCAACAGCACAGCCAGCTCTTTAATCGGCTCTTTGCTTTCTGGTGCTATGTCCATATTCAGCTTGGTAGCAAAACGCACAGCACGCAGCATCCGCACCGGATCTTCACGGTAACGGGTTTCAGGATCGCCAATCAGTTCAATTTTACGTGCGGCTATGGCTTCAATGCCGTTGGCAAAGTCGTAAATCGCAAAGTCAGCCACTGAGTAGTACAAGGCATTGATACTAAAGTCGCGACGTTCAGCGTCTTCTTCAATGGTGCCATACACGTTGTCACGTAAAATCTGGCCGGCATCACTTTGGCTGGCTTTAGGGCTGGTTTCATCATCGCCTGTGTGGTGGCCACGAAAAGTCGCGACTTCAATCACTTCACGACCAAACACCACATGGGCCAAACGGAAGCGACGACCAATCAGGCGGCTGTTTTTAAACACCTGACGCACTTGTTCTGGGTGAGCATTGGTCACCACGTCAAAATCTTTTGGTTTTAAGCCAAGCAAAATATCGCGGATGCAACCACCAACCAGGTAGGCCTCATAACCCGCATCTTTTAAGCGGTATAACACCTTTAATGCATTAGGGCTGATGTCTTTGCGCGACACAGAATGGGCATCACGGGAGATTTTTTTCAGCTCTGGCAGAATGGACTGACGGCTTTTTTTGGGTTGAGCAACGCTCTCAACGCTTTTGCTGCCAAGGGTGCGGCGGCAA
>JAHIWM010000045.1 GCA_018815765.1 Gammaproteobacteria bacterium
ACAACATGGAAAAAGTTATTTAAGTTTGATACTTTACAACAACTTTAGCACCGAAATTAATGGTGCCCAGACCCGGAATCGAACCAGGGACACGCGGATTTTCAATCCGCTGCTCTACCGACTGAGCTATCTGGGCAACGGGGGGTATTAAACGGATTTCGGCGATCCAAGTCAACTTATTTTTTAGTTGCTTGAATCGTTAGCTTAATACTTGAACAAAGCGGACATTTTTTAAGAGTTTTGTCCGCATTTTTCCATCAATTTGCCGATGTATCCAAAGGCGCAAAAGATTTGACTAACTGATCCAATTCTTTCATTTGCTGCAGGTACGCTTCCAGTTTATTCAGTGGCAGAGCACAAGGACCGTCACATTTGGCTTCATTTGGATTTGGATGCGCTTCGATAAATAAACCAGCTAAACCCAAAGCCATACCAGAGCGGGCTAATTGAGCAGCCTGAGCACGACGGCCATCGGCCGAATCAGCACGACCACCTGGACGCTGCAACGCATGGGTCGCATCAAAAATCACCGGAGCGTATTGCTTCATATCGTCCATACCCAACATGTCGACCACCAGGTTGTTGTAACCAAAGCTGGAGCCACGTTCACAAAGGATAATTTTATCGTTACCCGCTTCCTGAAACTTGGTGATGATATGACGCATTTCATGAGGCGCTAAAAACTGAGGTTTTTTCACGTTAATCACAGCACCGGTTTGCGCCATAGCTATGACTAAATCGGTTTGACGGGCTAAAAAGGCCGGCAACTGAATCACATCCACCACTTCAGCCACAATAGCGGCCTGATAAGGTTCGTGCACATCGGTGATCAGCGGTACGTTAAAGGTTTTTTTAATTTCTTCAAAAATCTTTAAGCCTTCTTCCATGCCAGGGCCACGGTACGAATGCACAGAAGAGCGATTGGCTTTGTCAAAAGAGGCTTTAAAGACATAAGGAATGCCCAGCTTTTCTGTGACTTTGACGTAGTATTCCGCCACTTGCATGGCTAAATCACGCGACTCTAAAACGTTCATGCCACCAAAGAGCACAAAAGGTTTGTTATTGGCGACTTCAATAGCGCCAACCTGAATAGTATGTTGGTTTGTCACTTTCAATTCCTCAGACAAAAAACCGTTGCTTGTGCTCATATTACATCTAATGGAGCCACTGTGGGTAGGACGACAACTGGCGGATTTGTTGTTTCATATGATCGTTGGACGGGTCGTCCGGTTTTTGATCAACAAAATACTGATAATCGCTGATTGCTAAAGACCAATGGTCCAGTAACTCAGACAATAACCCCCGCTCGCGATGTAAATAAGGATCCCCCGGCTTTTGATCCAGCAAATGCTGCACCACAGCCATCGCTTGTTCACGTTTGCCCAGTGCCAGCAACAGCTGTTTCTGTAGCTGCCATAGCCCGGCACAGAAAGCAGAAAAATCTACAGCTTGTGTTGCAAGTTCCTGAGTGAGGCTCAGTGCCAAGCCATTTTCAGGGCTTAACAAACATTGCCAGGCGCCAGTGTATGGATCGACCCACACCTTCTCAGCTTTAGATAAATGCACCTGCACCAGGTATTCGCCTTTGTAGCGCACTATATCGCTTTCAAACCCTGCTTGTTGCAACCAGCACAACAGCAGCAATACCAACACTAAGGGGTCGGCTTCACGCTGATTAATGGCATAACTCAATAAGGTAGGCTGATGCATCTCTTCAATCAGCAAAGGTTTGATAGGTGGGGTAAAAAAGGCGTCGTGGTAAAAGTTGTCTACATGACGAGCCAGCGCATTCATAGTCGGCATTTTTTCAGCCTTGGCAGGTGCCATGGCAAACCAGCTTTCTCTTGCCTGCTGAATTTGACCGGCATCAGTCCACTGCTGTTCTATCGCTAACAATAACTCAAGCAGGGCCAAACCCTGCTGCTTTAACTCAGACTTCATGTACTACCCGATACAACAAAAAAGCACATCATAAAAAAGAGTGTGTTCACCTTAAACTCAAGGTGGCCTTCAACTCAAAGCCAGCTTACCCCAAAAATAATGGAGTTTTAGTCATAGCCACTTTGGCGACCAGCACCAGCCAGCTTAAGGCGCCAACAAAACCAACCCAGCGCATCAGCAGGGTACGGCCTTTTAACGCCATTACCGCCAATCCAATATAAGCAAACAAACCAAAGAGCTTTTCGGTCAGCCATGGAGTTTGAAACGGGTATTGCTGAATAGTCAGCATCAGGCCTATAGCCGTCAGCAGTAAAAAGGTATCCACTACATGAGGCGCAATTTTAAAGAACTTTTTTTGCAGTAAAGCCGGGGCTCTTAAACTTAATAAAAACCGCACTGCCAAAAAAGACACACTCAGTGCGATAAACAACATATGCGAATGTTTTAATGCCATATACATAAGAAATAGTCCTTAAAGATATTTAACGTCTGCAGAATAACAAAGCCACCCGCAGGTGGCCTGATTCACCGATGAGTATTACTCATTCTTCGTCCGGGTATTTTTGCAGTATTGCTTCCAGTTTGTCGACCCGGGTTTTAAAAATTTCGACCAGTTTAGGTTCAAAATGTTTACCCGATTCACTGCTGATCTTCTCCAACACCTGTTCCAAAGTCCAGGCCGACTTATAGCAGCGTCTGTGTCGTAATGCATCATAAACATCAGCTAAAGCGGCAATACGGCCATAAATATGAATTTCTTCGCCTTTTTTACCACTGGGATAACCTGAGCCATCCCATTTTTCATGATGATCCTGAGCAATAACAGCCCCAGCCTGAATAATGGTGCGTTTGGAGTTTTTTAAAATTTCATAACCAATGCTGGCATGGGTTTTCATCACTTCCCATTCCTGACCATGCAGCTTCATTGGTTTATTTAAAATACCATCAGGTATGCCAACTTTGCCGACATCATGCAAAGGCGATGCAAACATCAGCTTTTCAGCTTCTTCTTCCGGCAAACCATAAGCCTTGGCCAGATCGTAACAAATAAAAGCCACACGTTTAACATGATTACCGGTTTCGATGGAGCGATGCTCCACAGCTTCGCTTAAGCGATAGACAATTTCGCGCTGGGTATCTTCAATTTCACTTTGTAGCTGAACGTTTTCATAGGCAATTTGCACATTTTGTGAAAACAGCTCAATTAAACGTTTTTGCGTGTCTGTCATCTGATTCGGCAAACCTGACACATAAAGCAAAGAACCAGAGGTAAATTTACTGGTGCAATAAGCCACCAGATAATTGTCACGGTACACAATGCTGCGGCTATGCAACGCCTGATGAAAAGCATCCAGTAAGGCTGGTTCCAGCACTTCACTGATTTGTTTGCCTTCCTGTTTTTCAAACTGGCCTAAACCAGCAAATACCACCAAACGCTCAGGGTCGGCCTCTTCGTTAATATTGCCAGCCACTAGCGATGAGGTCACCAGCAAGGCATTGTCGTTACAGCCTAAAATAGAAGTCAGTTGCTGCAATACGCCATCGATAAACTGCTCCATTGAGTGAGCAGAAAACAAATCCGCAGAGGCAGTAATAATTTTCTCAAGGCCCTGACGGCTATGATCAATGGCCAGAATGTCGCGGTACGAACGCAAGCTCGACATCACTACAGTAAAGAGTTTTTGCGCGGTCAACTCAGTTTTAGATTTGTAGTCGTTGATATCGTAATTGACGATCACCTGACGCTCGGGGGCCTGCCCCGGCTGGCCAGTACGCAAAATAATACGCACATAATGATTATGCAGCTCTTCGCGGATATAACGGGCTACCAGCAAACCGGCATCGTCAGTTTCCATCACCACATCCAACAGCACTATGGCCGCATCTGTGTGCTTCGCCAGCATGTCACGGGCTTCACGGCCTGAGTAAGCACTGATAAATTCGAGGTTCTTCCCCTGGAAGGAAAAGTCACTTAATGCCAGCTTAGTCACAGCATGAACCTCAGGTTCATCGTCCACTATCAATACTTTCCAGCTGCCACGGGAAACAGGTACTATTTCCTCGGGTTCCTCAGCAAATAAAAAATCATTCGCCATGCCACACTCCTTTAGCTTGTTGCGTTTTTATCGCTTTGTGTTTATTTATATGCGCTAAACAGGGATGGGTCAAAGCAAAGTCGTTGAAAATATAAATATTTTGGAGTTGGTATCAGCGAGTGCGTGAAGATACAGCATTTGGTTTAGTTTGTACTATCATGCTGCAAGGTCAGATTGTTGATATGCCATAGCGGTTAATGTTGCGCCCTGCCAGGAGCAAACTGCAAGTCCCCGCAGGTGCAACACAAACACACTTCACTTGCCTACACTGTCACCCATCCAGTTTTCAATCTGATCTAAAAAGACCTGCTGCTGATCAACAAAAGGGTAATGGGAGCAATTGTCTATTAAGGCAAACTTCGTAGGCCCTGTCAGTTGTTGCAACTGCGATAACTGAGTCTCCGAGAAAATGCCATCTTGCTTGCCGTACAGTGCATATAAACCAATGCCGCTGGCTTTAATTCGCTTCAATGCCGAAGTAGTGTCGATGTTTACCCGCTCTTCGTTTTGATAAAATTTAACGGGAGCCTGGTCATTCCGAATATTGTTTTTGCCCGCAGGACTGTTCTGATACTGCGCCGTTAACTGCCTATATTCAGCCGTGGGGTTTGGCATACGAAAGTAACCCAATTCAGCAGCCAGTTGATAAGTTAAGCCACGGTATTGAGCCGAGTTTTTGTCCAGCGCCTGAATAACCTGAACTTGTTGCACTATAGTCGGGTTGGTCTGTTGGCTGCCAGATGCTGTTGCAGTCTGCAAAATATGATCATAACTTTGCTGTTGATTGACCAAAGCCCCAATCAGCAACAAACGTTGTATTTTTTCCGGGTGTTTTTCGCTATACAAGGTTGCCACTATACCGCCAAAGCTATGACCAAGCAGGTTCACTTTGCTCAGCTTCAGGCTGCTTAAAAGCGCATTCAGGTCGGTAAATGCTTCGTCAAAAGTGAAGGTTGCCCCAGAGTCGGCTGAACGTCCTTCGCCCCGGCGATCATACACAATGACATAAAAGCCTCGGTCTGCCAGTACCTGAGCTGTAGTGCCTTCAAACAAAGTGGAGTTGCCACGGGGGCCGCCATGAATATACAGCAGCGCTGGTTTCGCCGGGTTGCCGTAGGTTTTCACATAAAGCTCAGGCTGAGCTTGTGCTGCAATAGCAGGCAGACAAAAAAGGCTGCCAGCTAAACAAAGAACCTGCAGCATCCATAACAACAGCAGCCGCAGTTTTAGTGATGTCATTGGTACGTCCTTGTTAGTTATCATTTTTATAATCACAGCGTATCAGGTAGAACCAGGAAACAATAGACGGACGCGGATAAACCGCGTCCATACAATCGACTGTTACCGAACCTAAATCCAAGAATAAATAAGCTCAAACTTAAGCGGGAAGCTGCCCACCGCTAATACGCCACTGGTCGCCGTAGTCTTTTACTGATTGCACAGAGGTAAAACCTGCGTTGGTTAAAATCTGTTGTACAGCGTCGGCTTGCTGGTAGCCGTGCTCCAACCATAACCAGCCGGATGGGGATAAAAATTGTGGGGCTTGAGTGCAAATATGGCGGATATCGGCCAGGCCTTGCTCTGGTGCTACTAAAGCCGAGTCGGGTTCAAAACGTACATCGCCCAAAGCTAAATGCGGGTCTTC
>JAHIWM010000046.1 GCA_018815765.1 Gammaproteobacteria bacterium
CGCATCAATGCTTTAACTCCAAGTTCAGGTAATGCCTGGGGTTATTCTATTCGGGAACTGGAAGTATTTGGTCAAACCGGTGAAGTGCCGCCCACTGAGCCTACAGACCCAACTGATCCTACAGACCCGACAGAGCCTGGCCCGGACCCAGTACCTTTACCTGAAGGCGCATTGCCACTTTTCCCTGAAAATACGAAAGTGGTTGAGCAAATTCAGTACAAAGAAGCAGACGGTACGCTAGTGACCTTAATGGGTGCACGCCCAACCGAGCGTCATGCCCGTGAACGCGGTGAAGCCTGGGATGCGCCAGATACCGGACCAGGTCGTTACCTGACCTTCCCACCTTTTTATTTCCAGAACCGTACTTTTGGTTTAGAAATACGGGACACTATTCCAGCTGGTGGTAACAGCATCGAAGTCTGGTTGCATGTCAATGAAGGCAGCTTCCGCGGTACTACCTTCAGCTTATTCCGTAATATCGAAAACCCTAATGTAAAAGATTTTGGTTGGTCGTTGAACTATGGCTTTAATAACCCGAATGAAGGGGGTCAACCTCTATGTCATTCAGGTAAACGTGAATGCATGATGAGCTTTAATTCAAACTGGCGTACCAGCCCTCATAGCCCGTTGAAAATTGGTGACAAAATTGAACTGGCACCAGCTCCACGTTTATTAACACCAGTGATTGACGGTGGTGGTGAGCGTTATTACTCCTTTGAACAGCTGTATATTGTTGGTGTAGGTATGAGACCCTGGTACGGTATAGCGCCAAACCTGGATTCAGAACCTCTGCCAAACCATACACTGCTTGGCGGCGAAACCAGCGTGTCCTATAACTATTCGGAAGAACCTTTCCGTATGTTCCAGCAAATGGCCAATAATATTGGTATAGGCAACAGCTTAAGATTCTCTAAAGGTCGGCGTTTATTCCATACCTCTTTTGCCTCAGGTATTCACTCAGAATCCCCCACGCAAAACCCGGTATTTGCTGAACATCAGAACCAGTTAGGTCCTCGTTATAACAACGAACGTTGTATTGGTTGTCACCAGAACAATGGCCGTAGTCTGGCATTAAAAGCTGGCGCTAAACTGGACACCTACTCCGTATTTACCGGTATGCTGGCGGATGACAAAGTAGTGGCAGACCCACTGTACGGTTTAACTATTCAAGCCAAAGCCCGCGCAGCCAATGCCGATGATTATTCAGTGTCAGTCGCCTCTTATCAGACTGAAGTGAAAACACTGGCTGATGGTACTGCGGTAGAACTGCAAAAACCTCTGTACGAGTTCAAAGGCCCGGTACCAGAGCTGTATTCAGTACGCCAGGCACCACAAGTCATAGGTATGGGCTTGTTAGAAGCTATTCCTGAGCAGGCAATTCTGGCCAATGTCGACATCAATGACGCTAACGGCGACGGCGTAAAAGGTGTAGCGCATTGGGTGCAAAACCCGGAAACAGGTGCAACTCAGCTGGGCCGTTTTGGCTGGAAAGCGAATAAAGTCAGTGCCCGTCATCAGGCGGCTGAGGCTTTAGTTCAGGATATAGGCGTGACTTCACCTGTGTATCCACAACGTTCTTGTCAAAAAGGCGCTGCCGATTGTCAGCAACCGTCAGGCACTACTCATATCTCTGAAGGCGAGTTACAACATTTAACTCAATATCTGGGTTTATTAGGTGTACCGGCACAACGTAGTTTACGCAGTGGTTTCCCTGATGGTAGCCGCATATCGCCTGAGCATGACATAAACCCAGAGCTGATCGCACAAGGTAAACAGCTGTTTGTACAAAGTCAGTGTGTGGCTTGTCACACCGCCAGCTTCACCACAGGCAAAACTCACCCATTGGCCGAGCTGCGTAATCAGAAAATCCAACCGTACAGCGATTTATTACTGCACGATATGGGCGCTGGTTTAGCGGACAACCTGCCACAAGGCAAAGCCTCTGGTTCTATGTGGCGTACCGCGCCGTTATGGGGTTTAGGTAGCCTGAAGTATGTGCAGGGTGGCGAGGATAAAGTGCGTTACCTGCACGATGGCCGCGCCCGTACTCTGGACGAAGCCATTTTATGGCACGGCGGCGAAGCCACTCAAAGCCGCAGCCTGTATGAAAACCTAACTGTTGAACAACGTACTGCAGTGAAAACTTTCTTACAGTCCTTGTAATCATTTGAAGTCGATGCAAAAAGCCGCTTAGCTTGATGAAGCGGCTTTTTTATCTGTGCGATACGCCAATCTATGATCAAAAAAGGCAGCCTTGCGACTGCCAACGTCAGTATGACCCGACCACGTAAATCAACAATTTCGAAGGGAATATACCCTTAGCCTGTCAGTACTTTGGGTATAGTCGGCCATAAATCAGAGTTAGGAGAACTGATTCATGGTGTTGTCTTTCCCTGAAGCCTTCAGCGCAGCTTCTCCAGAGAAGTACTCTTTATGATCATCACCAATGTCAGAGCCAGACATATTCTGGTGTTTAACACAGGCGATGCCCTGGCGAATTTCTTTGCGTTGCACACCAGCGACATAACCCAACATACCTGCAGCACCAAAGTACTCTTTCGCAAGATTGTCGGTCGACAACGCAGCAGTATGGTAAGTAGGCAAAGTGATCAGGTGGTGGAAAATACCAGCTTCACGCGCACCATCGGCCTGGAAAGTACGGATACGGTTGTCGGCTTCCAGCGCCAGTTCTGTTGTATCGTAATCCGCACTCATCAGTTTGGCTCTGTCATAAGCAGATACATCTTTACCCGCTGTTTTCCACGCATCAAATACCTGCTGACGGAAATTCAGCGTCCAGTTGAAAGATGGGCTGTTGTTGTACACCAGCTTGGCATTAGGTACTACTTCACGAATACGATTGACCATTTCAGCGATTTGGCCGACATGAGGTTTTTCGGTTTCAATCCACAGTAAATCCGCACCGTGTTGCAAAGAGGTAATGCAGTCCAGCACTACACGATCAACACCACTGCCTTGTTTAAACTGGAACAAGCCACTTTGCAGGCGTTTTGGTTTTAACAACTTGCCGTTGGCTTTGACCACCACATCGCCGTTTTGAATATCAGAGGCGCTTTGAATGTAATCACCATCTAAAAAGCTATTGTATAAATCGCCTAAATCACCAGCTTCGTTGGTAACAGCAATTTGTTTAGTCAAACCAGCACCTAAGGAATCAGTACGGGCCACGATAATGCCGTTTTCGATGCCTAATTCTAAAAAGGCGTAACGCACCGCATTAATTTTTGCCAGGAAATCGGCATGTGGCACTGTGACTTTGCCGTCCTGGTGACCACATTGTTTTTCGTCCGACACCTGGTTTTCAATCTGAATGGCGCAGGCACCGGCTTCGATCATCTTTTTCGCCAGTAAGTACGTGGCTTCAGCATTACCAAAACCTGCATCGATGTCGGCAATAATAGGCACTACATGAGTTTCGAAGTGGTCGATTTTATTCAGCACTTCGGCGGCCTTGGCTTGATCGTCTTTCTCACGCGCATCGTCCAGCTCACGGAATAATCCACCTAATTCACGCGCATCGGCTTGCTTTAAGAAGGTGTATAACTCTTCAATTAACGCAGGCACTGCAGTTTTTTCATGCATCGATTGATCAGGCTGAGGACCAAACTCTGAACGTAGTGCTGCAATCATCCAACCGGACAAATACAGGTATTTTCGTTTAGTGCAGCCAAAATGTTTCTTGATAGCGATCAGTTTTTGTTGGCCGATAAAGCCATGCCAGCAGCCTAAAGACTGAGTGTACTGAGCACTGTCGGCGTCATAAGCAGCCATATCTGCACGCATAATGTCGGCTGTGTACTGCGCAATCTCCAAACCTGTTTTAAAACGGTTTTGTAACTGCATACGGGCTGCAGACTCAGCATTAATAGCGGCCCAACCCGTTCCTTGCGCTTTGCAGCTTTGTTCCAGTTGCTTAATGATCTGTTGATAAGCTGACATAATGCATCCTCGTCTTATAGTCTAATGTTGCGGTTTGTTTGTCCGGCATTTGGTAAGTGCCTCTGTTGACATTCACTATAGGTTTCAAAATAAGGATTCATGTAGCTGATTTTTTTGATTCTCATCATTCATTGTGTGAATATAGAAAGCCCTAAATCAGCGCTTAATCGGCACCTCATTAGCCATAAGAAGTGGAAGCAGATGAATATCAGTAAAATCGACCTGAATTTGTTGGTGTATCTGGATGTGTTGTTACGGGAAAAAAACGTCACCCGTGCCGCCAACCAGCTCAATATAACCCAGCCAGCTATGAGTAATGGCTTAAAACGGCTGCGAGATTTACTGAACGACCCTATTCTGGTTCGCACTTCTGACGGTATGGTGCCAACAGAACGAGCCAAGGAATTAGCGCCTGTGGTACGGGGCATTTTGCTCACCCTGGAAGAAACCTTACAGCCGAACAAAGATTTTGAGCCAGAGCATAGTCACAGAGTGTTTCGTATTATGGCCAGTGATTATGCGGCTTCCACTCTTATTCCGGCTTTGCTGAAAAAGCTGCGGGCTCAGGCGCCAGGCACCTCGCTGGATATTATGACGCCGTCAGACGTGACCTTTCATGATGTTGAAAACGGCAAAGTGGATATGGCGATTAACCGTTTTGATCAGCTGCCGCAATCTTTCCACCAGAAAACCATATGGCGTGATAGTTTTGCCTGTCTGGTCAATAGCTTAAATCCTATCCTTGGCAACTTTAATTTGGACACTTACCTAAAAGCCCAGCATATCTGGGTCAGTAAAACTGGGTTTGGTGTAGGTGTGGGTATGGATCCGGCCGATGTGCAAAAACTCGGTTGGGTGGATGAAGCCTTAGCAAAGTTCGGCAAACAGCGCACCATCAGCGTCTTTACCCGTAACTATCATGTAGCTATGCATTTAGCGGTCGAAACAGATTTGATTGCGACTTTGCCGCTGCGGGCTGCGCTTTTATATCAGAATGATGCAACGATGAAAGTATTGGATCCGCCCTTTCCAATTCCGTCTATCGAGCTGAAAATGATCTGGAGTCCGTTATTACATCAAGATGCCAGTCATATCTGGCTGCGACGCTTAATCACCGAAGTAGCAGACGAGCTGCATCTTTAATTCGGGTCAGAGTAAAATTAAACCGCCAGGTTTAATTTTACTCTGACCCGAATTAATCAATTAAGCAGTTAACAGCTCATAAGCTGGTAAGGTCAGGAAATCGACCAATTGATCGGCTGTGGTAATTTGCAACAGCAGTGCCTGGGCTCGCTCAAACTGCTGTTGTTGCCACAACTCTTCCCCTACTTCTTCGCGCACCACAGCGGCTTCCTGCTGTAGCATTTGCGCAAACAGCTCTTTAGTCACCAACTGGCCATTGCTTAAGGTTTTGCCGTGTTTAATCCACTGCCAAATAGAAGTGCGACAAATTTCCGCTGTCGCCGCATCTTCCATCAGGCCATAAATAGGCACACAACCTTTACCACTGATCCAAGCCGCTATGTACTGCAAAGCCACGCGGATATTGATGCGCATCCCAGCTTCGGTGCGATCACCGCTGCTTGGTGCCAATAAATCGGCGGCAGTGACAGGCGCATCTTCAGAGCGGCTGATATGCAGCTGATTGGTTTTGCCATCCGTCAGGTATTTATTAAAGACCTCATTAGCTGTTGCAGCTAAACCAGGATGCGC
>JAHIWM010000047.1 GCA_018815765.1 Gammaproteobacteria bacterium
CACCGGTAAACCAAAGTGGTGGCGGGGGGGGTGGTGCTGCAGGCCTTGGCAGCTTATGTTTATTACTAGTAGCACTTGGCCGACGGCGCCGGCAGCTCAGAAGGTGATCAGTGCCGCTCTGGCAGTAAAAAGGCGTTATATAAAGCGGCGGTGTGATCCACAGCAAATACCAGCTGGTATCTGTGGGTCACACAACCTGAGTCTAAAGCTGTGAATCATGTCCATCATCGGCTTTTTTGAGACGATAACAATAAGCAAAAAAACTGAGATTTCAGCCTGGAGTAACCCATGTCATTAAAAGCCTATTTGCAAAAACACTTCGTTGATAAGCCTGCTTTCGTTTCACTTTTGGGCATCACAGTCGAACGTTTGGATCAGCTTATTGCGGCCAAAGCCGTGCCACAAGCTACGTACATATGCGATGGAAATACCATAGGCTCTGCCGTTTTTGGGGTTATTGAGACTGAAGAATCTATTTATGGCGATTTTTTTCGTCCCGAATGCAGCAGATGGGTCACAATTGCAGATCAGGCAGCTTCAGGTAAAGAGCGTGATGCAGTGTTCTCAGTATTAAGCCATGAGCTGGAGCTTGGCTTGCAGGACTACTTCAAAGAGCCTGAAATTATTGAAAAGAAGATCCAGGATTTCCTCCCGTACTTTTTGAATGGCACTTTTGGCCTTTGTATTGCCGATCCTTCCAGCGGAACCGGTATAGCCAGAAAGGAAGTGCTCCAGCATAAACTGACAGAGCTAACAGAAAACGGTAGTAATCCGTCACCTGAAGCCATGTCCAAAAGCGAGCTACTTCAACTGATTGACGACTACGCCCTATCCAGCATGCCGTTTTCGCCTGCTGAGTACCAGCGTAGCAGCAGAAAGCGCCTGGTCGATGACTTGCGTCCTGCCGTTGCTAAAGCCTGAGCTTTCTGAAAACCGCATAGCCCCAGAGAGACGAACAAATGCCCATAACCCTGACCAAAACAACTCCTGACGATCTGCAATTCCTTTATCAAATTCAGCTCGATCAAGATGCAAACCATATGGCGGCATTTACCTCTGAGAGCGGCACTCACTTCAATCTGTATTTTGAGAAGTATTCCAGGCACTTAGCAGACCCTGAAATTAACATGTGGACCATAAAAATTGAGCAGCGGATTGTTGGCAGTGTCGCGAAATTTGTTATAGAAGGCGATGCTGGGATTACTTATTGGATAGATAAAGAGTTCTGGGGGCAAGGCATTGCCACTGATGCGCTGATGCAGCTGCTTCAACACGAAAGCCTCAGACCCATTTATGGCTATGTCGCTTTTGATAATTCTGGTTCGCAACGGGTGCTGGAAAAATGTGGTTTTCGTAAAGTTGGCTCGGACAGAGGCTTTGCAAGGGCACGAAAAGCAGAAATTGAAGAGTTTATTTATCGGCTGGACTAACTGTGATCGTCTTTGGCTGGAATACCAAAGACGATCTGCACGGACTATGTCCTTCCCCTAGCAACATAATCCGCTACTCAGAACCAAGCCAAAGGCTAAGCCGCAGCCCTATCAGACAGCTCTATAGTTATCCAACATGGTATAACTGCGGGCATAAAGCGCAAAAACCGCCGCTGCCAGTAGTGCAAAACCTGCGAAGAAAAACATTAAAAACGCAGTTTGCGACAAACCTGTGGAAGCTACATGCGACAAGACGGTTTCGCTACGGATACTGTTATTCGCCAGCAGCACCCATAAGTTACCTACTGTTACCGACAACTGCCAGAAGCTGGTGATGGTACCTTTCATAGCCGCTGGTGCCTGGCTGTAAGCAAACTCCAAACCTGTCGCCGATACCAGTACTTCACCAAAAGTCAGCAGTGCATAAGGCAATACCTGCCAGACAATAGACATCACGGTGCCACCGTCCATCGCCAGTTGCACAGAACCAATCACAATCCAGCTTAAACCTGCAAAGGCAATACCAGCGCCCATGCGGCGTAATGCGGTAATACGCACACCACAACGTTCCAACAGCGGATACAAGACTATATGGTTAAAAGGGATCAGCAACATCACCAGCAGCGGGTTTAATGCCTGCATCATGGCAGGTTCAAACCATTCGGGTTTGCTCATATCATTGGCCTGTAAAATCCAGGTGGACGCTTTTTGATCAAACAAAGACCAGAAAGGAGTCACCAGCGCAAACAGGATCAAGATACGTAACACGGAGCGCACGCCGTCTACTGCCAAATCAGGATGCACACCGCGTGCCCTTTCCAGTTGCAAGGCGGCTCCGGCACCACCAAAGCCCATCACCAACACTAAAGCTAAACAAAAAGCAGCAACAAAACCTAAAGTTGGGGTTTGGCTTAAGCTAAACAACGCCAACGCAAAACCGACTAAAGCCAGATATAAGCCGCCATTGGCTTTGCCTGATTCTTTCGATAATAAAGCTGTTTTTACTACTTTTAAAAAACTATGCGGGTCTTTAGGTTCTGGCGCTATATGCACATAACGTTTGCGACCTAACCAGAAAAACAAGGTAGCTAATGCCATCAGTACGCCTGGTATTCCAAAAGCGACGGCAGCACCAAAGTACTTAAGCGTCAGCGGCATTAATAAAGACGCAAAAAAGGAGCCGAAGTTAATAGTGAAATAGAAGATATCAAAGGCTTTTTGGGCAAGCGCCTTATTACTCTGGTCAAACTGGTCGCCCATAAAAGCTGAAACCAGAGGTTTAATGCCGCCCGACCCCAGTGCTATCAGAAATAAGCCGGTGTAAAAGCCCTCTTTGCTGGTTTCGAACAACGCCAGAAAAGCATGGCCAATCACATACACAATACTCAGCCATAAAATAGTGTTGTATTTACCAAGATAACGGTCTGCTAACCAGCCGCCTAATAAAGGGAAAAAATATACGCCTATCACAAAGGAGTGAAATACGTCTTTGGCTTCACCTGCTCTTAAATGCTCAGGAACAGCAAGCAGCAAAGCTGTCATTAAAAAAGGCGTTAAAATATTACGCATACCGTAGAAACTGAAGCGCTCACAGGCTTCACTGGCGATAATGTAGGGAATTTGCCGTGGCCAACGGGCTTGTTTTACATCTGTGGACATTGGTTTTCCTCTGGCTTGCTCTACACGGGAGCAGCTTATTTTTTAGTTTTAAAAACAATCCGATACTACCGGAAAAGCCGTACAATCCCAAACAAGCAGCGGAAAAAGCGAAAAAACTGGCTGTGTTGACATCAACTTGCATAGAAAACCAGCAAACAAACCGAATAGATAAAGATGTGGTAAAAAAACGGTTGACGCAAAAAAGTCTGGTGAGCATAATACGCGCCACTTGCTTAGGACAACTAAGACATAGTGGCTACATAGCTCAGCTGGTTAGAGCACAGCACTC
>JAHIWM010000048.1 GCA_018815765.1 Gammaproteobacteria bacterium
AAGAACTTCGCAAAGTAAGCCGCAATGGCGAGTTTGATCTCGGCCTTGAAGAAGAAGTAAACAAGCTGAAGGAAAAAAGCTTAACTCTGACAAAAAAGATCTTTGCAGAATTAGGTGCCTGGCAGGTTGCTCAATTAGCCCGTCATCCGTTGCGTCCTTACACGCTGGATTACATTAAGCATATTTTCACTGACTTTGACGAGTTTGCCGGTGATCGTACTTTTGCTAACGACCCTGCCATTGTCTGTGGTACAGCCCGTTTAGGTGACAAAACCGTGATGGTGATAGGTCATCAGAAAGGTCGTGACACCTCAGAAAAAATCAAACGTAACTTTGGTATGCCAAAACCTGAAGGCTACCGCAAAGCTTTACGTATGATGGAAATGGCTGAACGTTTTAATTTACCAATCATCACTTTTATCGACACGCCTGGTGCATATCCTGGTGTAGGCGCTGAAGAGCGCGGTCAAAGTGAAGCCATTGCCCGTAACCTTAAAGTCATGGCTGGCCTGAAAGTGCCGGTGCTCTGTACTGTGATTGGCGAGGGTGGTTCTGGTGGTGCTTTAGCTATAGGTGTTGGCGATCAGGTCAACATGCTGCAATACAGTACTTACTCGGTGATTTCACCTGAAGGTTGTGCTTCTATTTTGTGGAAAAGTGCGGATAAAGCCCCTATTGCTGCCGATGCCATGGGCATTACAGCACCACGTTTAAAAGAGCTGAACCTGATTGACGAAATCGTCAGCGAGCCTTTAGGTGGTGCACACCGTAATCATGAACAAATGGCGCAAAGCTTAAAGCAGGCTTTATTACGTGACTTAGCCAAACTGGAAAAGTTAAGTATTGAAGACTTGCTGGACAGACGGTATAAACGTTTAATGTCTTTTGGCTATTGTTAACAGAAAAATCGTATGTAAAGCTGTATAAAATCAGCGTGCATACTAGGTAACGGGCGGGGATAAACCCCGCCCTACAAGCCGCCGCAAGGCGGCTTTTATGTGCATGGAAGGACGGTATGTCGAAAATGCAGGGAGCACATTTTCGACGATGTGCATGGAAGGACGGTATGTCGCAACTGTCGGGAACGTTGTTGCGACGAATATTAGGGTCTTGTTTTAATGAGTTCAGAGTTTACCGCCTCACTGCGTCAGCATATCCAGCAGCTTGGTTTAAACCAGCTGGTGCTGGGGTTATCCGGTGGGCTGGATTCTATGGTGTTGCTGGAGCTGTGCCATCAGCTTACTCAGAGTTGTTCTGTAAAGCTTAAAGCTGTGTATATCCATCATGGTTTAAGTGCCAATGCCGATCAGTGGGCTAATTTTTGTCAGCAGCAATGCCTTAAACGCCAGATCCCTTTTGAAGTGCAAAAAGTACAGCTGAACTCTGCCGCTAATATTGAAGCTCAGGCTAGAGCTGCCCGCTATTCGGCTTTAGCTGCTTTTGTGACTGCACCACAGACCGCTTTATTAACGGCTCATCATGCCGATGATCAGCTGGAAACTTTGTTGCTGGCGTTAAAACGTGGTGCAGGCCCAGCAGGTTTATCCGGTATTGCCGCTTTACAGTCTTTTGCTGAAGGTTGGTTACTACGGCCTTTGTTGGAATTTAGCCGTGAGCAACTGGAAGCTTTTGCGAAGCAGCAACAGCTGCAGTGGATTGAAGATGAAAGTAATAACGACAGCCGATTTGACCGTAACTTTTTACGTCTGCAGGTGATGCCGTTATTACAGCAACGCTGGCCGGCTTTCCGGCAAAATGCGTTGCGTTCTGTGAGTCATATTCAGCAGCAGCAGATTTTTGTTGAAAATCAGCTACAACAGCTATTACCCACTGTAATGCACGCAAATGAGCTAGATTTAAAATTGTTAGCCGAGCAAGACTTCACCACTCAAAAGCTGCTGGTGCGCGGTTGGCTGGCTTTAACAGGGCTTAATCCATCAACGGACTGGCTGGAACGTTTTTTTTCGGAATTAATAGGCGCTAAAGCCGATGCTCAGCCTTTGCTGGAGTTAGATGGTCAACAAATCCGTCGTTTTGCAGATAAAGCTTATATCACACAAATGACAGAGGCCCCGCAGGCCGGAGTTTTGCTTGAATTAAAAGCCGGGCAGCAGTTAAACACTGCTGTAGGGCAGTTTCTCCTTAACCGGGAAAATAACGGCACGCCTGTGCTGATCACTGACGATCCTCTCTATCTGGTATTTGGACTTTTTAGTTTGCCTTTTAAACCTGCTGGTGAGCGTCAAAGCAAAGAGTTGAAACAATGGCTGAAGTTATGGGCTATCCCACCATGGCAACGTTTGCAGTTACCTGTGCTGGTGCAGAATAGTCAGGTGGTGGCAGTGCTTGAATTAGCCTCTAATGCAACTGAAGAACAAGCCAATGCTTTTATCGACTGGCAAAAAAGCTAGAGCAAAATTGCGGGCAAAAAAAAGGGCTTTTGGATCTTCTGTCCTTTAGCCCCAATGTACGACGACTAAAACCTTTGCCTGCTTACGCTTAGATCAGGCCTGATTCAGCAGCGCTACTTTCACCGCGTTTTTACCTGCCTGTTTAGCTTGTGATAAAGCTTCATCGGCACGGCTGAATAACAGCTCAGATTTTTGATTAGGCGCTAGCTGGGCTAAGCCCGCACTGGCTGTCACAGCAAACTGATTACATACATGGTGTTGATTAATGGCTTTGACCAGACGATGAGCGACCAGCTCGGCTGACAAGGCATCATCCGCCGTCAGTAATATGGCAAACTCATCGCCACCAAAACGGAATAAACAATCGCTTGCTCTTAAGGTTTGACGCATCGCATCTGCGACGGCAATCAGCACATCATCACCGGCTGGGTGGCCAAAGTTATCGTTGGTTTGTTTAAAGTTATCCAAATCCAGCAAAATTAATGCGCAGGCTTCCTGGCGTCTGTTGGCCAGTTGCACCGCTCGTTCAAACTGATCGTCAAAATTACGTCTGTTGCCTAAATCCGTCAGACTGTCTTTTAACGCCAACTGCTGCAAACGAACCACCACCAGTGTATTTCGCAGCGGATACAGCCATTGCCGTTCCAGTTGCCATAACTGATGTTGGATCAGAGGCGTAAAAGCCTGATCGGACTGATAACTCAGCTCAGCCAGGCATTGATCGTTCAGCATTAACACGCTGCGGTGCTCAAAATTGCCATCTTCTGAACCTGGTGCCAGATATTTGCCGACTGCGGTTTGTAATTGAATGGAGCGCAGAGGCAAAACTTTGCCAGCGGCCATTGAATAGATTTGTAGCTGATTAGCGAGATCTAAGCTGGTTTGCAATTGCTCTGGCAGAGTCGCCGGATCGGCGGACAAACCAGACCAATGCGGCTGACTGGTGATGCCAGCGTAACTGGTTCCACTCAAAGTCATATCTTGTAAGCCAAATAATTCCACTGCCGACACTCCGGAGCATATCTAAGATAGCTGGAATTTGCAGGTATTGTGCCACTTTAATAAGTGAATGATATTATTGATTTTTTCAATTATGCAGTTTAAGCCGACGATTTTTTGACGGCAATGGCTGGCTAAAAATTGCCCTTTAGCTGTTACGCAGAAAATCCAGCATTTCCGGCATTTGTTGCATCGCATCCTGGTAGCCAATTTCAATGAGCCTTTTGGTGTAGGATTTTTCAAACAGCAGGTAGCTGGTTAAGCTCGACTCTGAGTGCTGGGTTATACCTGTCAAACGCAGCAGGCTGCGAACGGCCATAGGAAGCTGCAAAAAGTGCTGGCTGGCAATTTCATTAAAATTCACACTGGGGTTAATTAAAAAACTTTCAACCTTCTTCAGATCGGTAGGAATATTATGCGCACTTAAGGTATCTACTGTTTTATTGATCCTGTTCATCCGTTCTAAATCGGCATTCAGCGTGTCTGAAAAAATCGTATCCAGTAAGTGGCCTGCGACAGTAGCTAAACCCGGATGATGCGGCATGGCGTTCGCTAAATCGCGGGCTCGGGGTTGCTCCAGACCTATGATCAGTATTTTTTCTGCCCCTAAGTGAATAGGTGAGCTCAAAGGCGACAATTGATTGACAGACCCATCGCCATAATAATGCTGGTTGATTCGCACCGAAGGAAACACCAGCGGAATAGCTGCAGAGGCCAATAAATGATGAATACCCAACAAAGTTTTTTGGCCGCAACGTTTTGCTCTGCGCCATTCTTTGGCTTCATTGCCCTGGAAAAAGGTGATGGAGTCGCCTGTGTTATAACTTGATGCAGTCACAGAGACACTGGATAAATAGCCGCCCTGAATGTTGCGGTCTATGCGCTGTAAATCAACAATGTTGTGCAGCAGCAAACGCAGCGGTTTGTTATCCAGCAAACTGACAGGCCTTTTATTGGCATAGTCGGTTTGAAAAGCTGTTAAAAAACCACGCAATAAATGCCAACCCAAACGTAAATAGTCTGAGTAATACACTTGATGGGTATGAAAATTGCGCCATACCCATTCAATTTTTTTAACGCCCAAATGAAAACAAGAGGCGTAACAGGCGATCCCTGTGGCATTGATGGCGCCCGCTGAAGTACCACAAATAATTTCAAATGGAATTTTACTGTTGCGCGGATAATGCTGGGCCAGCGCTTTGAGCACGCCGACCTGATAGGCCGCTCTGGCTCCACCACCTGTCAGCAGCAAAGCAACTTTTTTATTGGTGTTTTCACCTTTTTCGCTATCAGTCACTGAAACTTCTTAACTCTTTAGAGACTCTCTGTTTATATATTGCTGAAAAGCAAAATAAATGCAACGCTATAGCCAGTTTTTCAACGGCTTAATATCAGTGACCCGAATTAGTGAAAGGAAAAAACAAAAATGACTGAGAAGGCTCCTGGCACAGGCCAGCAACAATATTACATAGGTTTAGCCGTAGTGGCTGTAACCCTGATTGCTATCGTCTGGTTTTTCTTTCGATCAGATGAAGCCGTGGTTCCTGAACCTGCTCCAACTCCGGTTCCGACAGTACAACAAACAGCTCCGGCTGATGTGTTAACAGCAGAACAAGAGCCCGTCGATAGTTTGACGGTCCAGGCTCAGGACGAAACTCCGCTGCAGGAAACTCCACTGGATGACGCTATAGCCGTTGAACCTACAGTAAAGTTACCCAGTCTGGATGACTCAGATGCTGAAGTGAAAAGTGGTTTATTGGGGTTACGCTGGAAAGCCGGTTTAGCGTCACTTTTTGTCACTGAAGAGATGATCCGCCGTTTTGTCGTTAATGTGGATAATATTGCGCAAGGCACCTTGCCAAAAAACCAGCCGCTGTTTCAGCCAATGACAGTGAAGTTTGCCACTTTGCCTTCAGATGCTGGTGGCGTGCAGCTGGATCCTGCTAATTTCGAACGTTACGAGCCATACCTGCAATTGCTGGAAAGCGTTTCTGTGACTGAAGTAAAACGTTTATTTGAATACTATTACCCGCTGATGCAGCAGGCCTATGCCGAATTAGGTTATCCGGAGGCTCAGTTCCGCGTGCGTTTACAGGAAGCGATTAAAGTGCTGTTAGCTGCACCTGAAATTGCTCCGCCTATGGAACTTGCTCGCCCAAATGTGTATTACACCTATGCTGATGCAGACACCGAAGCTTTACCTTTGGCACAACGTCAGATGATCCGTTTAGGACCTGATAATCAAAAACGGCTGAAACGGGTATTAGAAGCTCATCAGTTGGTGTTGGCTCAGCCTTAATGCCTGCCTTACCAGTTATTCCGGCAAGCTTGCCACGTCGTTACAGTAACCTGGGCCAGAAAATTGGCCTCTGGTTGCTGAAACTACTGGGTGGCTGGAGTATTCAGGGTGAACTGCCTGCCCACAAAAAGATGGTCATTGCCGTTGCCCCTCATACCTCAAATCAGGATTTTTTTATCGGTATAGCTGCAGCTCTTGCACTGGATCTTAAAATCCGTTTTTTAGGCAAACACAGTATTTTTGTCTGGCCTGTGAAAGGACTTTTGATGTCTTTAGGTGGTATTCCTGTTAACCGCAGCCATCCACATGGAGTGGTAGGGCAGGTGGTTGCTGAATTTAACCAAAGCGAGACACTGTTGTTAGGCTTATCACCTGAGGGTAGCCGCAAAAAAGTACAGCAATGGCGGTCAGGTTTTTGGTTTATTGCCAAACAAGCCAATGTGCCTATTTGTTTAGTCGGACTGGATTATCAACACAAGCAACTGGTGTTTGGCCCCTGTATTACAGCTGGTGAAAATTTCGCCGACGATCTACAGCAAATGCGTACGTTTTTTCAGCAAATGACTGCAAAGTATCCGGAAAACGCTTAAGTCCTTGCACAGCTAAAAGCTTTTAAGCATAATGCGCGCACCAGTTTTACTGGTACCTTCAATGGTGGCCTCATCGGTCCTCCCGCAATACTAATTCGTTCACCTGGTCAGATCCGGAAGGAAGCAGCCAAAGCGGATAACGTATGTGCCGGGATGTCGGCTGGTGAGGTCGCCACCCAAATATCCCGCTGTATTTTCTTGTCCTGTGCTAATCATCATCCACTGTCGAGTTTTTGCCTGAGTGCTGAATACGATCGATGACAATCACTGCCGCCAGCAACTGTGCTGTCAGTTTTGGCTCGTAAATATCCACACCATAGGTATCTGACCAACTAAACCAGGACTTTGACACTTCTGCCAGCACCTTGCCGTTTTGACTGATTTTATATTCGTGTTGCCATAAATTACCGTGCATCTCCAGCTCACCGGCAGGGCCGCTAATGGTAAAACGGCTGGTCCAGAAGGGCCAAAAGCATTTGCGAATAAGCCACTCACTGCCATCGGCACACAGAAGGCGGCAGGCTGGCATGAGAGTCAGGTACTTACGTTTGATTTTTAAAAGCTCAACACCACGGCTGTCAAACATCGTCTGACTGCTGGAGATACTGAAAAACTTACCTTTGGCGCTAAAAGCCGTATTGCCATTTTCATCTTCAATAGTAAAGCTGTCGGTCAGGCTGAATATCTTTTGTTTAATTTTATATTTCATTGTTGCAGCTCCTGTCTTTCACATCTGCCTTATGCTGCCTGAGTTTTTCACTAGATCAAAGTCATAACATAATGATTTACAAAAAAGTGTTGGGCTTTGGTGTTACAGGTATTTCTGCAGGTATCTGGATCTTCGTTTTACTACGCTCAGCAAAATATTGGAAACCTATAAGTAAGGATGCTAAGTTAGCTGCATGTTTCAATTATGTAGCCGCGCAGCTCCAAAGCTGAATAGATCACGGTTGCTGTAATACACTGCTAAACAACAAGGAGAGTTCATTTGGAAATTGATGCAACGCTGTATGGCCAGTTTGTGATCATATTTGCGCTCGTTATGGCGGCGCTTTGTTATTACCTGGGTCGTCGTAAAACCCAAAATCCTGTTTTAGCTGGTTTACTTGGCGCAGTTTTATCTTTAATCCCGCAATTTGGCCTGATTTATCTGATGGTGTTGTTGTTCAAAAAAGATGTTAGTTCAACATCAGCAAGTGAATTAGATGCTGTGTAGCATCGAAAGGCAGCGTTGATTGAATTAAAGGAAAATTGAATCATGAAGAAAAATAACAAAACTGAAAGCAGTTCAAATGCTTCGTTGTTTTCATTTTTGCTTTTTGGTTTTGCATTTGACAAGTCAGTGCCGAAATCAAAAACATCCTTGGTCATGCTTTTGGTTGTTATCTTGTTATTTGGCGGTTTAGCTTTGTTTCTGGTTAAGATGGCAGGCGCTTAAAACTTAGCCTCAGTATCCACGTTCTTATGCAAAATACGCACAATTTCAATCTGTCCACTGTCACTATCTTTATAAAAAATCAGATGGCTGCCTTGCGGGAATTTGCGATAGCCCTGTTTAATGTAATCACAGTCTTTACCCGCCATTGGTGTTTTGGCTAGCAGATGAAAAGTATCATCAAACTGTTTGATATATAAATTGCGCTGCTGTTTTCCCCAACGTTGTTCCGTAAAAATAGCTATGGCTCTTAAGTCGGCCATAGCTTTCTGCCTCAGCACAAAAGCTCTCATTTACCGCTTTCATCCAGTTGCGCAATAAATGTTTCGTAGTTATAGTCGGCAAGGCCACTTTGTTCGCCTTCAAGTAGCATTCGGCGCAAGGTGTTCAATTTGCTTTCAGAATCTTCAAGCATTCTAAGTCCGGCACGCACCACTTCGCTGGCAGAACCATAACGACCCGTCTGAATTTGCTCTGCTATAAAATGATCAAAATGTTCACCCAGGCTAATACTGGTGTTTTTTGCCATCTGACACCTCCGAAATACCAACAATTACCATATTTTGGTATTTGATTGGTAGAACGTCAAGCTAAGAACTGGCTTTAGCATCCTTGCTATAAGCCTTCATTGATAAAGGTGTTATTCAGCCTTCGTCTGATGCCGCAGCCGTAACACCTCAAGTACATCATGTAGCGCCAGGTCCTGGCTTTTCAGTAATACCAGCAAGTGATAAATCAAATCTGCGGCTTCGTTTTTCAGCTCTTCTCTATCGCCTACAGTAGCGGCCAGAGCTGTTTCTACCCCTTCTTCACCGACTTTTTGCGCTATACGTTTTACACCTTTGGCAAACAAAGAAGCTGTGTAGCTGGAGCTTGGATCGGCGCCGTATCTGCTGTGGATCACTTGTTCTAATTGATCTAAAAAGGCTAAGTCGGGCTGATTGGCATCTTCTGCGTGCCAGCAACTTTCGGTGCCGACATGACAAGTGGGACCAATAGGCAGGACTAAAGCCAGAATACTGTCGTGGTCGCAATCTGCTGCCATGCTTTGTAATTTCAGCGTATGGCCTGAGCTTTCGCCTTTGGTCCATAAGCGGTTTTTACTGCGGCTAAAAAAAGTCAGATCGCCGGTTTCTAAGCTTTTTTGTAAGGCTTCTTTGTTGGCAAAACCTTGCATCAGCACTTTACCTGAGCGAGCGTGTTGCACTATGACCGGCAACAAGCCATCACCTTTGCTGAAATCCAGCTGGTCCAGGTTGGTTAAATTCAGTTTCATGGCCTGATCTCCAGCTTACGTTCTAATAAAAATGCTTTTAGCTCTGGTATAGGAATAATACCTTTGTGAAACACCGAAGCGGCTAAAGCGCCGTCTACATCGGCTTGTTCAAACACATCGGCAAAGTGCTGCATAGCACCCGCGCCACCACTGGCAATCAGCGGCACTTTGCAGGCATTTCGTATCAGTTGCAGTTGCGTGAGGTCATAGCCCTGGCGTACACCATCCTGATTCATACAATTCAGCACTATTTCGCCTGCGCCCAGCTCTTGCACCCGCTTTAACCAGTCCAGCGTTTGCCAGCGGGTTTTCTGGGTGCGGCTTTCATCGCCTGTGAACTGATAGACCTGATATTGGCCTGTTTCTTTATCAAAAAAGCTGTCGATGCCAATCACCACACATTGCTGACCAAAGCTGTGTTCCAGCTCGCTAATCAGTTCTGGCCGTGCCAGGGCAGGGCTATTGACGGAGATTTTATCTGCACCCATTTCCAGAATTAATCCGGCGTCCGCGACAGATTTAATACCACCGGCGACACAAAACGGAATGTCGATCACTTCAGCTATACGGCGCACCCAGCTTTTATCTACCACACGGCCATCGCTGGAGGCGGTGATATCGTAAAACACCAGCTCGTCTGCGCCTTGTTCGGCGTAGGCTTTGGCCAGCGGCACTATATCGCCAATGATTTCGTGGTTACGAAACTGCACGCCTTTGACCACTTTGCCATCGCGCACATCTAAACAAGGAATTATGCGTCTTGCCAGCATTGGATTGCCTCCTCTGCCGTGAACTTACCTTCCAGCAAAGCCCGGCCTAAAATCACACCAGCCACGCCAGTAGGCTTTAAGGCTTTGATATCTGCCAAAGAGCCAACACCACCAGAGGCTTGCCACTGAATTTGCGGGTACTTCTGCACCAGTTCAGCATATAAAGCGACATTAGGGCCCTGCAAGGTACCGTCTTTGCTGATATCGGTGCACAGTACATGTTTTGCACCTGCGGCAATAAAGCCATCCAGCACCTGTTCAAGCGTAATAGTCGACTCTTCAATCCAGCCGTGGCTTGGCAGTGTTTTGTCGCCTTTGGCATTAATAGCCACATCCAGCGCCAGAACTATTTTGTCACCGCCATAAGTTCGCAGCCAGCCTTGCACTGTTTCTGGCTCACGAATAGCCACACTGCCTACCACAACCCGGCGTGCTCCAGCTGCAAGTAACTGCTCTACATCTGCAGCTGTGCGAACACCGCCACCCACTTGTACTGGCAGAGGGGCGTTTTTCATTAAGCTGGTTAATAGCTCAAGTTGACGATCCGCGGCGTTTTTTGCGCCTGTTAAATCCACTAAATGCAAAATACCTGCGCCAGCTTCGGCGTATAAGTCGCGCAGCTGCAATGGAGTTTGCTGATATTCAGTGGTTTTATCGTAGCTGCCCTGATAAAGCCGTACTGTTTTACCTTGTATTAAATCTATTGCTGGAATAATCACGTTCAATCCTGTTACGGCAAGGCCGGATGAGAAAAATTAACCATTAAAAGCCAGAAAATTCTGTAATAAACGAGCGCCGACAGCACCTGAACGTTCAGGGTGAAATTGCGCACCGAGCTTATTGCCTTTACCTATCACAGCGGCAAAATCACTGCCGTAATTGCAGCGGGCTAAGGTGGTATCGGATGGCGCTACTGCAAAACTATGGACAAAATACACATAGTCCTTTTCGCCTATGCCTTTGAGCAGAGGGTGATTTTGTGCACTATCTTCTACCTGCAAAGTATTCCAGCCCATATGAGGCAAACGTAAATCACCGACTTGCATGCGTTTCACCTGACCTGGTATTAAACCTAAACAGTCGACACCCCCTTCTTCGCTGCTGTCGGTCAACAGCTGCATGCCTAAGCAAATGCCAAGTAGTGGCTGCTCTGCCTGTTGTAAGGTGGCGATTAAATCGCGTTCACGTAAGTTTGCCATCGCCTGACGGGCAGCGCCCACACCTGGCACTAATAAACGGCTGGCGTTTTTTATCACTGTTAAATCGCGGCTGACTTTGGCATCCACACCTAAGCGCTGGAAGGCACAATACACAGAGCTGATATTGGCGCAGCCGGTATCTACAATCACGAGCGACATTAAAGCACTCCTTTACTGCTTGGCAGGGCTTCACCTGAAACTTTAATGGCCTGACCAAGTGCACGGCCAAAGGCTTTAAATAAACCTTCGACCATATGGTGTTTATTGCCCGGGCTGACGGATAAGTGCAGTGTCATCAGCATGGCATCACTTAACGAGCGGAAGAAGTGGTGTACCATTTCAAGGTTCATAGTACCAACAGAACCCTGGCCTAAATCGGCATCAAACTTCAGCAGCGGACGGCCTGATAAATCCAGCACACATTCAGCGCGGCATTCATCCATTGGCAAGACAAAACCAAAGCGGGTAATGCCTTTTTTATTGCCTAGCGCTTGTTTGAGTGCCTGACCTAAAGCCAACGCTGTATCTTCCACACTGTGGTGATCGTCAATGTGTAAGTCGCCTTTTACTTTGAGTTGCAGGCTAAAACCACCGTGAGTGGCAATTTGGTCCAGCATATGGTCAAAAAAGCCAACGCCGGTCTCAATAACATTGCCGCCTTGCTGGTCTAAATCGACATTGACCTGAATATCAGTTTCGCGGGTCACACGATTGACGCTGCCTTTACGGCCTTTGCTCAACAGTTGTTTGGTGATTTCTTTCCAGCCTAAAGTGTCACGGTCATAACGGAACGAAGGCAAGCCCATATTTTCGGCCAGTTGCACGTCGGTTAAACGGTCGCCAATGACAAAAGAGTTGGTGAAATCTACTTTGCCTTGCTGCAGATAGTCTTTAACTAAACCCAGCTTCGGCTTACGGCAGCTGCAGTTGTCTTTATCAAAGTGAGGGCAAATCAGAATATCGTCAAAACGAATGCCCTGCGAATTGAGCAGCTGCATCATTTTTTCCTGCGGCGCATCAAAGGTATCACGCGGGAAACTGTTGGTACCCAGACCGTCCTGGTTGGTTACCATCACCAATGAATAACCTGCAGCCTGTAACTTCAGTAATGAAGGCACCAGATCGGGCTCGTACGCTAATTTTTCCAGTGAATCCAGTTGTTTATCTACAGCAGGTTCTTCCACCATAGTGCCGTCACGGTCGATAAATAAAATAGCTTTGGCACTCATAAAGACTCCTGTTTTTCTGTAGTTGTTATGGTTTTTGGTGTAAGTGAATAAGACGACATAATCTGTTGTAACTGCGCCATTTCGGTTGCCGATCCTATCGATACCCGAACCACCTGACCTAAACCCAGCTGACTGGATTGGTTACGGATCAGCACACCTTGTTCTGCAATAAAGCTGACCAATGCAGCGGCATCAGGCACAGCCAGCAGTACATAGTTAGCCTTAGACGGATAGACACGGCTTACATAACTCAGCGTTTTGGCGAAAGTGCTGAAGCTGTCACGTAAGCTGTTGCTTTGCTCCACTGTCGCACGCATTTTTTGCTGGCCCTGGGCTGATAACGCCTGCACCGCAATTTCAGCCACAGGAGCTGGCACAGGGTAGGGCGCAATCATCTGGCGAAGTGCTGCAATGACTGAAGGCTCTGCCAAAGTAAAACCACAACGCAAACCTGCTAAAGCAAAAGCTTTAGATAAAGTACGTAGCACCACTAAGTTGCTGTATTGATTTAATAAACCAGCCACTGAAGCTTCTGGTGCAAACTCAATATAAGCTTCGTCTACGACCACTAAAGCTTTGTCTTTATAAAACTCAAGTACCTCGATGATCTGCTGACGAGGTATTAAATCGCCTGTTGGGTTATTCGGGCTACAAATAAATACCAGTTTTACATTGGCTTTTTGCGCAAATAAAGTCGGCAGATCCAAAGTTAAATCTTTGGTTAAAGGCACAATGTTGACATCCACCAGCTGACTTTCGGCGCTGATTTTGTACATGCCATAAGTCGGTGGGCAAATACTGATGGCATCCTGACCCGGTTCGCAAAAGCTGCGAATTAAAAGCTCAATGCCTTCATCAGCGCCACGGCTGGTCAGCACCTGATTGCTTTCTACACCAGCGTAAGATGCATAAGCGCTGATCAGCTGTTTTGGCTGACAATCCGGGTATCTGTTGTATTGGCCTGATAATTCATAGTCTGTTGCCATAGAGTTTTCGTTGGCATTCAGCCATACCGAGCCGCCACTCATGCTTAAACGGGCTGAAGCATAAGGCACCAGTTGTTGTACTTTTTGCCGGGCTAAAGAACTGATACGGCTCATGAACGGTTTTCCTCTGAAATTTTTGCTAAAAGCTCTAACTCTGCCAAACGAAATGAGACGGCATTGGCGTGCGCATCTAATCCTTCGGCTTTGGCCAGTTTGACAATAGTTGGGCCTAAATCGCGCATGCCATCTGCTGTTAAGGTCTGAACTGTGTAACGACGATAAAAGTCGGCCAGACTTAAACTGCTGTGGTTACGGCTATAGCCATAAGTCGGCAAAACATGGTTGGTACCGCTGGCATAATCACCTGCCGATTCTGGCGTGTAAGGGCCAACAAAAATACTGGCAGCGTTGGTCAGTTTGCCAAGGAGGGCCTGATCGTCAGCGGTTTGAATAATTAAGTGCTCAGGCGCGTATTGATTACTCACCAAAGCCGCTGTCGCTAAATCCGGCGTTAAAATCAGTCTGCTGTTGGCGAGCGCTTTTTTAGCAATTTCAGCTCGTGGTAATAAAGCCGTCTGACGTTTTAGCTCGCTGATGGTATTAACCAGTAAAGCTTCGGAAGGGCTTACCAACACCACTTGTGAGTCCGGGCCATGTTCGGCCTGGGATAATAAATCTGCCGCCACAAACACCGGATTGGCGTTGTCGTCGGCAATCACCAGCACTTCAGAAGGGCCGGCAGGCATATCAATAGCGGCGCCACGGGCATCCTGACTGACTTGCTGTTTTGCTTCAGTGACAAATCTATTGCCAGGGCCAAAAATCTTATCCACTTTGCCGATAGTTTCAGTGCCATAGGCCAAAGCAGCAACAGCCTGAGCACCACCTAAAGTATAAATCTCCGTAATGCCACAGAGTGATGCTGCATAAACAATCTCAGCGGCAATATCACCCGCTTCAGGCTGGCCCGGAGGTGTGACTAACACCACACGACGACAACCAGCCAGTTGAGCAGGCACACCCAGCATCAACACAGTCGAAGGCAAAGGCGCGCTGCCACCCGGTACATACAAACCCACCTGATCCAAAGCACTGTAATTCAGTTCACAGACCACACCTGGCTGAGTTTCAATGCGGATATTTTGTGGTAATTGAGCCGCATGAAAGGTGCAGATATTGCGGTACGCAATCTGAATAGCGGTTTTTAGCTCATCGGATAAAGAGGCGATTAAGCGTTGTTGCAGCTCCTCTGCCAAACGCAAAGGGTTGCTTTGCAACTTATCGAATTCGCGGCTAAAACGTTGTAAAGCCACATCGCCTTCGCTACGCACAGCACGAATTATATCTTTCACCGTCTGTTTTAAACTGTCGGATTCCTGCTGCAGTGGGCGCTCTAATAAAGCCTGCTGCGCAGTTTTATCCAATAGTTGCCAGTTGCTGATCTGAAACAACATGTTTTACTCCATCATCTTTTCAATGGGTAATACTAAAATAGAACTGGCACCTAAGCCTTTCAGTTGCTCCATGGTTTCCCAGAACAAAGTTTCGCTGCTGACCACATGCAAAGCCACTAAATCGTCATTGCCAGCTAATGGCAATAAAGTTGGGTTTTCGGCGCCTGGCAGCAGAGCTATCACTTCCTGCAAACGGGCGCGTGGCGCGTGCAACATAATGTATTTGCTTTCATTGGCCTGCATCACACCCTGAATACGTGGCATCAGCTTTTTAATCAGCTTCAGTTGTTTTTCATCGGCTAAATCGCGGCGCTGGATCAGCACAGCTTTGGAGCGATAAATCACTTCCACTTCTTTTAAACCATTGGCTTCTAAGGTGGCGCCTGTGGAGACTAAGTCACAAATAGCGTCGGCTAAACCCGCGCGTGGTGCCACTTCAACTGAGCCTTTTAAATTGACGATACGGCAATTGACGCCGTTTTGTTTTAAATAGCGATTCAGTAAACGTGGGTAGGTAGTGGCTATAGTGCGGCCTTCTAAATCTTTGATCGACTGGTAATCTTCTTCCTGCGGCACTGCGATAGATAAGCGGCAGCCACCAAAGTCCAGACGGGCCAGTACAGTGTAATCGTAAGTTTCGTTGTCCATTTGACGTTGCAAGGAGACTTCTTCCAGCACGTTTTCGCCAACAAAACCTAAGTCACAGACGCCATCCATCACTAAACCCGGAATATCGTCATCACGCACCCGCAGTAAGTCGATATCCATATTTTCTACATGGGCAATCAGGCGCTGTTCGCGTAAGTTGATTTTTAAACCACAGCTGGTTAAAAGTGCTTGAGAGTCTTGCGACAGGCGGCCTGACTTCTGAATGGCGATACGTAATCTGTTGGTAGTGACTGTCATGTTATTTAGTACCTTATAAAAATCGTAAAACAAAAACCCCGGGATTTTAGCCCCGGGGTTCAGTTGGAATTGGTTTGCACTTTCTCCACCGCAGGCTGGTTATGACCTAGCCTCCAATGTCAACACGGACCGGCTAGTCGGATAAATGATGGTGATGATGCCAGTGAATGTTGATAGTCATGGAAAGTTACTCCTCGTTAATATGTATACAAGCTAACGGCTTTTTGTCATTCAGGCAACAGAATTTTTTGTTTCAGCTGTATTTTATTTTGACACTGAAGTTTTGTTATCCATCTGTTTTAATTTGATTATTTTGTTTTTTGTACAATTATTTACGATAAAAAATGAATAAGTTATAAAAAAATAACTCTAACGATTAGAGTGAAAAATAATCAGGTTGTATAGATAAAGTTATTTGTATCACTGCCGATAACAGGGCAAAGGAGGGTCTATGGACGCTATATTTCCCTATTTGTACCGACCACCAGGCACGCCAGCTGAACAGCCTGGACCTATGATCGCGCCTGTGTTTAAAGATGCCAAAATCAGCGCTTATGAAAAAGAGGAAAAGCGTTTCCTAATTTTACTGAAAGATCAGCAAAAAAAACGTCAGGACAGGCGCCGTCGTGACGACTATCCACCTGCACCTGAAACCACACCTGAAGAAGAGCAGCATGTGGATGATGAAGGACACTTAGATATTTTTGTCTAGCCAAGGCATAATAGCGCAAATTCTTGCCGGGCCTTGTTTATGCTGTTGTCTGCTGTTTCATCCATCTTCTCTGTCTTGTTCAACTGCTTATGCTAAAACAAGTGCAGCAGGCTTTTGCCGAACAAGGAGCTTTATCCAAAGCTATTGAAGGTTTTAAAGCCCGTGAACCACAAAAGCTGATGGCAGCTTCTGTCACCAAATCTATTGAAAACGGCAATGCTTTATTGGTGGAAGCGGGCACTGGTACAGGTAAAACCTACGCCTATTTAGTACCCGCTTTGTTATCAGGCAAAAAGGTTATTTTATCCACCGGGACTAAAAACCTGCAGGAACAGCTGTATTTTCGCGATTTACCTACAGTATTAAAAGCTTTGGCTTTGCCGGTGGATACGTCGCTGTTAAAAGGTCGCTCCAACTATTTGTGTTTATTTCGCTTAGATCAGCATTATCAGCATGTGCCTACAGCAGACGCGGCTGTGATCAATGATTTAAGTCTGATCAAAAAGTGGTCTAACGAAACTCAAAGTGGTGATATAGGCGAGCTGACTTATATAGCCGAAGACTCCAAAGCTTTGCCTTTGGTGACCAGTACCGCAGACAACTGCCTTGGTAAAGATTGTCCATCATATGAAGACTGTTATTTGCTGCGAGCGCGTAAAAAGGCGATGCAGGCCGATTTAGTGGTGGTGAACCACCATTTGTTTTTTGCCGATATGGCACTGAAAGACACTGGTTTTGGTGAGCTGCTGCCGAATATGGATGTAGTCATCTTTGATGAAGCGCACCAGATTCCGGATATCGCCAGTGAGTATTTTGGTGAGACCTTGTCCAGCCGTACTTTGCTGGAGCTCTGTAAAGAGCTGGAGCTGATTTGCAAAACTGAATTGCGTGACCATCCACAGTTAAGTAAAACAGCAGACAAGCTGGCGACTTTAGTGCGGGACTGGCGCCTGCTGTGGTCCGATGAACCTGAACGCGGCAACTGGCGTGACAGCAGTAAAAGACCTGATGTACAGCT
>JAHIWM010000049.1 GCA_018815765.1 Gammaproteobacteria bacterium
GGCCCTGGATGCGGTCAACGCTATGTTTGCTGATGTGCAAAACCGCGAACCTCTGACACCGGCTGATCCTGCCATTATTGAAGCTTTGCATCGCCTGAGCATGCCTGAGTCGGAAGACGAACATGCTCATCATGCTGTGACCTCAGAACCTGAACCTGAAATCAGCATGGAAGAGTTTGATGCAGTGGTGGAGTTTGCTGCAGCTCCTGCTGTTGAAAGTTCTTCTTCCATTGACGAAATCAGCGACGATGAATTTGAATCCTTATTGGATGAATTGCATGGTGCCGGTGCTCCTGGCCGTGATACATCAGCCAATCTGCCTCCGCCTGCTGTCAAAGAAACCGCCAGTGAAGACATTACTGATGACGAATTCGAAGCTATTTTAGATCAGTTGCATGGTCAGGGATCCTTTATCCCTGGTGAAGCTGCAGCAGCTGCATCTAAACCTGCTGAAAAAGCGCCTGCTAAACCAGCTGAAAAAGCCAAAGCAGCTGCTGGTGATGATATCTCTGATGACGAATTTGAATCTTTGCTGGATGAATTGCATGGCAAAGGCAAAGCGCCTGTTGCTGTTGTGCCAGCTTCTACTCCAGCGGCAAAAGCTGCTGAACCAGTGAAAGCAGCAGCGCCTGCGCCAGCTGCAGCGAAAGCTGCTCCGGTAGCGGCAGCTCCAAAAGACCCAGATTCTGATCCAAAAGCTGCAGCCAACCAGCCAGAAACTACAGTTCGTGTGGATACCAAACGCCTTGACCAGATCATGAACATGGTCGGTGAATTGGTATTGGTACGTAACCGTCTGGTGAGCTTGTCTGGTTCTGCTCAGAATGAAGAAATGAGCAAAGCTATTGCTAACCTGGATGTAGTCACTGCCGATTTGCAAGGCGCTGTGATGAAAACCCGGATGCAGCCAATCAAAAAAGTATTTGGTCGTTTCCCTCGTGTTGTACGCGACTTAGCCCGTTCACTGCAGAAGGATATTAACCTTGTGCTGGAAGGGGAAGAGACAGATTTAGATAAAAACCTGGTGGAGGCTCTGGCCGATCCATTAGTCCACTTAGTGCGTAACTCGGTTGACCATGGTATTGAAATGCCGGATGTTCGTGTCAAAGCGGGTAAACCTCGGACAGGTTTAGTCCGACTGGCAGCATCACAGGCTGGTGATCATATTCTGTTAACTATCACAGATGACGGCGCTGGTATGGATCCGGAGAAACTGAAAGCCATTGCGATTAAACGTGGTGTGCTTGAACCTGATGCCGCTGCACGTATGTCAGACACTGAAGCCTTTAACCTGATTTTTGCCCCTGGTTTTTCAACCAAAGAGCAAATTTCCGATATTTCTGGCCGTGGTGTGGGTATGGACGTGGTGAAAACCAAAATTACCCAGCTCAATGGTACTGTGCATATCAACTCAAAACTGGGTCAGGGCACTTTATTAGAAATTAAGGTTCCTTTGACACTGGCGATATTGCCAACCTTAATGGTCATAGTGGGCGAGCAGACCTTTGCCTTGCCACTGGCAACGGTCAACGAAATTTTCCACCTGGATTTAGCCAAAACCAACAATGTGGATGGTCAGCTGACAATAGTCGTGCGCAACAAAGCCATTCCATTGTTTTATCTCGAGCATTGGCTGGTGAAAGGTTCAAGCAAGAAGATAAAGCGCGAACAAGGCCATGTGGTGATAGTGCAAATCGGCACGCAACAGATTGGTTTTGTGGTGGATTCTCTGATTGGTCAGGAAGAAGTAGTGATCAAACCTCTGGATGCTTTATTGCAAGGCACTCCAGGTATGGCGGGAGCTACTATCACATCAGACGGCGGTATAGCGCTGATTTTAGATGTGCCTAACCTGCTGAAGCATTATGCCAAACGCTCCAAAATAAAATTTGATCGCTTTGACAAATTCTCAGCTTAAGAGAGTGCACTATGACCATAAGGGTATTAGTTGTTGATGACTCCAGTTTTTTCCGTCGCCGTCTGACGGAAATTCTGAGTCAGGATGCCGAGTTAGAGGTCATTGCCACCGCCAATAATGGTAAAGAGGCGGTGGAAAAAGCTTTAGCCTTACGGCCTGACGTTATCACGATGGACATCGAGATGCCGGTTATGGATGGCATTCAGGCTGTGCGCGAAATCTTAAAGGTGCAGCGCACACCTATTCTGATGTTCTCCTCACTGACGCATGAGGGCGCCAAAGCGACTCTGGATGCGCTGGAAGCCGGCGCTATCGATTTCCTGCCGAAAAAATTCGAAGACATAGCCCGCGATAAAGCAGAAGCCGCTGATGTATTACGTCAGCGTGTGAAAACTGTAGCCAGACGTCGGGTTATTAGCAGACCATCCAGTTTAACCGGCTCTGCAAGTTCAGGTTTAGCCGCACGCACAGCATCAACGCCAGCAACCAGTTCGTCGGCTATACCAGCACGAGCACCTTTAGCTCAAAGTTTGGCTGCCAGAGCTTTAGCTGAACGGACTGAATTGCAAAACCGTGCTGCTGAGCGTGCAGAAACTCACCGTACAGGCAGCTTTGACTCCAGCGGTAAAAATTACAAGCTGGTTGCCATTGGCACCTCGACAGGTGGCCCTGTTGCTTTACAACAAATTATCACTGCTTTACCTGCTAATTTTCCGCTGCCAATAGTTCTGATCCAGCATATGCCAGCAGCCTTTACCGGTGCTTTTGCCAGCCGGTTAAATGGCTTGGCAAAGATAGAAGTGAAAGAAGCGGCAGATAACGATATTTTACGTCCTGGTGTGGCTTATCTGGCACCTGGCGGTAAACAGATGCTGGTTGATGGCAATGAAAATCAAGCCAGATTGCGGGTTCGTGAAGATGATTCGCCCCGTATTACCTTTAAACCCAGTGTGGATATTACTTTTGGTACAGCGGCGAAAGTCTTTAATGACAAGGTGCTGGCTATAGTACTGACGGGTATGGGCTCTGATGGCCGTGAAGGCGCACGTTTACTGAAGCAATCAGGTTCACGTATTTGGTCGCAAGATGAAGCCAGTTGTGTGGTGTACGGTATGCCACAAGCAGTGACTGCCGCAGGTTTAACCGATCTGGAAGTGGCGTTATCTGACGTGGCAGCCCGTATTGTGGCTGAAGTAGGTCATGGATAAGCTTACCCTTGCTGGCATTCTCATTGCTTTAGTGGCTATTGTTGGTGGATTCAGTCAGGAAGGCGGTGACGTTCTAACTTTGTTGCATTGGCCTGCCTTTTGTATCGTCTTTGGCGGTACCTTAGGTGCGGTGCTGATCCAAAGTCCGGCTTCACAATTTCGTTTGAGCATGAGTTTGCTGCCATGGGTGATTGCGCCACCCAGACTGGACTTTGACTCTACTATTGAACGTATTACCCAATGGGGCCACTCTGCGCGTTTACAGGGTTTTTTGTCGTTAGAGCCTGATGCTCTGAATGAGGAAGAGCCACTATTAAAACGCGGTTTGAATTTATTGGTGGATGGTACAGAAGCCAAGGTGCTGCAGGATATTCTGGATACAGAGTTGCATCTGGAGAAAGAACGTTTGTTACGCGCAGCCAAAGTCTTTGAAGCTATGGGCGGCTACAGTCCAACCATCGGCATAGTAGGCGCTGTGCTTGGTCTGATTCTGGCGTTGTCTAATATCTCTAACCCGGATGAGTTAGGCCAGGGTATAGCGACAGCTTTTGTTGCTACTATTTATGGTGTGGGTTTAGCTAACTTTGTATTTATACCAGTATTTAATAAAATCAAAGTGTTGGTGGAAGAGCGTGCTTTATTTCATTCGATGGTGATCGAAGGTTTGTGTTCCATAGCCCTTGGGGAAAACCCACGCAGCGTGGAATCCAAACTTCAGGCCTACAGAGCTAATTAAATGTACAGGCCTCGCCGTTCTGTCGCTGTAGAAGCGGACAAATCAGATGCAGAACGCTGGTTGGTGTCTTACGCTGATTACATGACCTTGTTATTTGCGCTTTTTGTAGTGCTCTATTCCATGGCTACTATGGAAAAAGAGCAATTCAAAAAACTGCAGGACACCATTTCAAAGGTGTTTGTCGAAGCAACGGATAAAAAAGAGACGGGTATTCAGGGGCAATCGGTGCAACCTGACATCCATCCACAAAGTGACTTTGAATTATATGGTTCAGGTTTAGAAGAAGCGACAGGGCCAACTTTGCTGGCAGATAACGCTAAACTGGAACATATCGACAGTACAAAATTGGGCAGCCCTTTGGCTGCAATGCAAAAAGACATAAACCGTGCTTTACGTAGTCTGGTGGAATCGGGTTTAGCTAAAGTCACACTGGACGAAGATTGGCTGACGGTTGAACTCAGTAGTGGCTTATTGTTTGGCAGCGGTAGTGCCAGCTCAAACAGTTCTGCTTCTGCTGTAATGACTGAACTCACTGCTATTTTAAAGCAGACAGACAACTTTATGAGGGTGCGGGGTTATACTGACTCAGTGCCTATCCGTACCGAACAATTTCCATCGAATTGGGAATTGTCTGTTGCACGGGCAGCGTCTATAGTCCGGTTATTGGAACAGTTAGGTGTAGCACCACAACGTATGGCTATTGAAGGCTACGGGCAATATTCCCCTTTTGCTGAGAATACAACTGCACAAGGGCGCAGCCAAAACCGTAAAGTAGTGATAGCTTTATCTAAATATGCCTATGAACCTGTTGTGGTTGAAACGCCTGAACCAGTTGAATCAGAAACCTCAGCAGAACAAGTGGCTGAAGAAGCTGCACAACAAGAACAGAACAAAGTACGGGTGATCCGCTTACCTCATGGTGGCATACGGATCACAACCAGACCGCCTGAACCAGGCGAGGAAGAGCCACCTATACAGCAGGAACAGTAAATTGGTTGTTTGGACTATTGCAAATCAAAAGGGTGGGGTTGGTAAAACTACCACTACAGTAACTTTAGGCGCTTTGCTTGCACAGCGTGGTCATCGCGTTTTACTGATCGACACTGATCCTCATGGCTCCCTGACTTACTACTTTGGCATTGATGCCGAAGAGCTGGAAGTCAGTGTGTACGATATTTTCCTGCGTGGTAAAGACATTACCGGCGAAGAGATTTTGCAGTCCATGTGTCCAAGTGGTATGCCCAACCTGGATATTTTACCGACGTCTATGGCGCTTGCTACTTTAGACCGTTCTCACGGTCAGCAAGGTGGTATGGGTCTTATCCTGAAAAAGGCGCTGCAAAAAATAGAGAATGATTACGACTATGTGCTGATTGACTGCCCGCCTGTGATTGGTGTGCTGATGGTCAATGCCATGGCCGCTTGCGATCGTATTTTAATACCGGTGCAAACAGAGTTTCTGGCATTAAAAGGCCTGGACCGGATGATCGCCACCATGCAACTGATGCACAGTTCGTCGCCACAGGATTATGCCTTTACCATAGTGCCAACTATGTACGACAAAAGAACCAAAGCTTCCTTAGATGCTTATAAAGCGTTAAAAGCTCAGTATCAGGAACGCGTTTGGTCAGCTGTTATTCCTATTGACACTAAATTCCGTGACGCCAGCCTGGCTCAGACACCTCCGCCTGTATTCGCGCCTAAATCGCGGGGTGTGTTTGCTTACAATACGCTGCTAACCTATTTATTGCAGTTAGCACCGGAGAACTAAGATGAGCGATTTACAAGCCAGCCAAAAAGTCATGAAGCATTATTTAAATGCTTTATTGACGGATGACGTGGTCGAAACGCCTATTCAGCAAGCGAAAAAACAGCAACTGAATGAGCTGCTAGCTCCTGTTTCTGCTCCGGTTATTGCGCCTGTTAAAGCACCAGTGCTCGCAAAACCAGCTGTGGTGGCTCCGGTCACTGCTCCTGTTGTCAAAGCGCCAGTGGTAGCTCCTGTGACTCCGGTGATTGAACAGGTAAAAGTAGCTCCGGCAGCTCCTGTTGTAAAAGCTGCTGCGCCTGTGGTGAAAGACTACAGAAAAGGCCGTTTTCAGGCGCTGTTTTTTACAGTGGCGGGTTTAAAAGTCGCCTTACCTTTAAAGGCGCTGGGTGGTATTCATAAAATGATGCCCATCAACTCATTACCAGGTCAGCCTGAATGGCTCAAAGGTGTGATGTTGTACCGTGAACAAAAAATTAATGTGGTAGATACCGCGCTTTGGGTGATGCCAGAAAAATATGACCAGGGACTGGCAGAAAAGCTAAACTATCAATATGTTATTATGCTGGGCAATAGCCATTGGGGTCTGGCCTGTGATACTTTGGTCAACACAATTGCCTTAGAGCAAGACGAAGTAAAATGGCGTGAGACCGAAGGCAAAAGACCGTGGCTCGCTGGTTTAATTAAAGAACATATGTGTGCTTTGCTGGATGTAGACGCCCTGATTGCCTTATTGGCAAAGGGAATGAATAGTCAGCACTGAATAAGAATACGAGAATTTAACCTCTGGGTAGGAGCTAGGCATGAGTAATTTAACAGCACAATCTGGCAAAACTAAAGAAGTCACAGACTTAGTGCTGCAATGGGTGACCTTTAAACTGCAGGAAGAAACCTACGGTATTAATGTCATGCAGGTGCAGGAAGTTCTGAGATACACAGACATAGCTCCGGTTCCGGGTGCGCCAGATTATGTGATGGGTATTATCAATTTGCGTGGCAACGTGGTCACAGTGATTGATACCCGTGCGCGTTTTGGTTTACCGCCATCAGAAGTCACTGACAATAGCCGTATTGTCATCATCGAATCAGAGCGTCAGGTCATTGGCATTATGGTCGACAGCGTGGCTGAAGTGGTTTACCTGAAACAATCAGAAATTGATACAGCTCCAAACGTAGGCACAGACGAAAGTGCCAAGTTCATCCAGGGCGTATCGAATCGTGAAGGCGAATTATTAATCCTGGTGGATCTGAATAAACTGCTGTCCGATGACGAATGGGAAGAGATCCGTAGCATTTAATGGCTAATTTTCTGACTGACTTTTCATGGATATGGCTGCTGGGGATCGCAGCCATTTTGTTGCTGTCTATAGTGATGGCGGTGGTTGCTTCACGTCAAAGTAAAAAACTGCTGGCTATTATCAACGAAAATGCCGCCGCCAGTTGGCAGCAGCAACAAAACGTGGAACAGTTGCGTCAGCAGGTTGAGCAGCAAGCGCACCAGCTGAAACGTTCGCATCAGGATGTGGAAGAGTTACGATCTACCGTCATAGGCGTCGGTCAACGTGTATTGAGCTTAGAAAGTCATCTGGGGCAAGGTATGCAGCAGGTAGCCGAATTGGCAGAACAACAAAAATCCATGCACTTATTTGACCCTGAATCAAAAATCTACAGCAAAGCCATGAAAATGGTTCAGCTGGGCTCCAGCATGGAAGAAATTATGTTGGAATGTGAACTCCCTCAGGCAGAAGCCGAACTGCTGTTTAACCTGCATAAACAAACAAAATAAATGGGGTCAGATCACATTGTTAACAGTTAACAATGTGATCTGACCCCATATTGCTATATTTTGGGACAAGGAAGGCTCATTTGTGGGGCTGCTATGTATAACCCAACTCTTATTCACCATGGTGCTGTAGATGGCGTGACAGGTTCTTGTCACCAATATTTTCTCGACGACCAGCACAGTCTGCTGATTGATTGTGGTTTATTTCAGGGTATAGAGCAGGGGAGGGGAAAAGCCGGAGCCGACTCTGCTCAGATTGATTTCCCGCTCGATGGTATCCGCGCTTTGTTACTGACCCATGTTCATATAGACCATGCCGGTCGTATTCCTTATTTAATAGCTGCAGGTTTTAAAGGCCCTATTTATTGCAGCAAAGCATCGGCTTTGTTATTACCGCTGGTACTGGAAGATGCATTAAAAATGGGCATCACCAGGGACGAAAAACTGATTAACGGCTTTATTCAGGCCATCTCGCGGCAATTACGCCCCTGTGATTACAACAGCTGGTATGAAGTGGAAGGGGGCCCACAAGCCACTCAAATCCGTTTTCAGAATGCCGGCCATATTCTGGGATCTGCTTATATTGAAATCCGCCATCAAACACCGTCCACTCATCCGGATCAGCAACAAGGCTGGTATAAAGCCGTTTTCTCAGGCGATTTAGGGGCGCGTGATACGCCATTGCTGCCAGATCCAACGCCACTTGAAGACGCTGATTTACTGGTACTTGAAAGCACCTATGGCGATAGAAATCATCAGGACCGCAAACAGCGGCAACAACGCTTGCAACAGGTACTGGAAAAAGCGCTGAGCGATAACGGCACAGTACTGATCCCGGCATTTAGCATAGGCCGCACTCAGGAATTGCTGTATGAGCTGGAAGACATCATCCATCGAATGAAAGGCCAGGCTATTCATCAGGGACTAACCTGGCAGCAACTGGATATCATTGTCGACTCGCCGTTAGCCGCCAACTTCACACAAGTCTATCAGCAGTTAAAACAATTCTGGGATGAAGAGGCCAGACAAAAACTGCAAAGTGGCAGGCATCCGCTGCAGTTTGAGCAACTTCTGACGGTGAAAAGCCATGACGACCATCAAAAAGTGGTTCAGCACCTGGCCGGGACAGGGCGTCCAGCCATTGTGATTGCGGCCAGTGGTATGTGTGCAGGTGGCAGAGTAGTGAATTATCTAAAAGCTTTATTAGGCTCTGCCCGTAACCAGATCGTGTTTATTGGCTACCAGGCCCGCGGCACTCCGGGTGCGGCTTTATTGCAACATGCAAAAAACGGTGGTGAACTAAAGCTGGACGGCGAAACTTATCCGGTCAGGGCCGAAGTGTTGCAGCTCAGCGGCTATTCAGCCCATGCCGATCAACAGGATTTAATGCGTTTTGTCAGCCAAATGCACAAAGCTCCGGCGCAAATCCGTCTGGTGCACGGCGATACCGCAGCCAAGCTGGAGCTCAAAAGAAAACTCGAAGCCAAAGGCCACAGCGTAGTCATAGGATAATTCGGGTCAGAGTAAAATTAAACTCAAGAGGTTAATTTTACTCTGACCCGAATTAGTTAAGTTATTGTTCAGCTACCGCACTTTACTCTGCCGCCTCGTGATAAATTCTGATACCATTTCAGCAGTTTCAGTTTAATGGAAATACCTATGATCAAAGTATTGAGCGTGTTTGGTACCAGACCCGAAGCCATCAAAATGGCACCTTTAGTGAATTTATTAAAAGAAACCGAAGGTATTGAAAGTAAAGTCTGTGTTACGGGCCAACACCGGGAAATGCTGGATCAGGTATTAAAGCTGTTTAATATAGTTCCGGATTACGATCTGGCTATTATGAAAGCAGGCCAGGACTTGTACGACGTTACCACCAGTATTCTGCTGAATATCAAAGCTGTTTTGCGTGATTTTAAACCTGACATCGTACTGGTGCATGGTGATACCAGCACCACCTTCGCTGCTGCTTTAGCTTGTTATTATGAAAAAACCGCAGTTGGCCATGTTGAAGCGGGTCTGCGTACCGGCAATATCTATAGTCCGTGGCCGGAAGAAGCCAATCGTAAGTTAACTGGTGCTTTAACTACATTGCATTTTGCGCCTACAGATACATCAAAACAGAACCTGCTGAATGAAAATACCAATCCGAAAAGCATAGTCGTCACCGGCAATACAGTGATTGACGCTTTACATCAGGTTGTGGCGAAAATCGATGCTGATGCTGAACTGACGAAAAACTTCGAACAACAATTTCCTTATGGTTTAAACGGCCGCCGTTTAGTGTTAGTGACAGGCCACAGACGCGAGAGTTTTGGTTCAGGTTTTGAACAAATTTGTGCTGGCTTAAAACAAATTGCCACAGAGTTTCCGGATACAGATGTGGTTTACCCTGTGCATTTAAACCCTAATGTGCGTGAACCTGTATTCCGTTTATTAAGTGACACCTCTAATGTCCACCTGATTGAACCTCAGGATTATCTGCCTTTTGTTTATCTGATGAGCCGCAGTACAGTGGTCTTAACAGACTCAGGTGGTATCCAGGAAGAAGCACCTTCATTAGGTAAACCTGTGTTGGTGATGCGTGATACCACTGAGCGTCCGGAGGCTGTTGCTGCTGGTACAGTTAAACTGGTGGGAACTGATGCTGAAGTGATAGTGAAAGAAGTCAGCCGTTTGTTAACAGATAAAGCCTACTACGAACAAATGAGCTTCGCCCACAACCCTTATGGCGATGGCAAAGCATGCGGCAGAATTATTGAAGCTATCCGCACTTTGATCTCTGACTAATTTTAACGACCGGACTATAAGAAAATTACATGATTGCTTTTGAAAACGCTAAACAACAACTGATCGCTACACCAAAAACCTGGTTAATTACTGGCTGCGCTGGTTTTATCGGTTCAAACCTATTGGAAACCCTGTTAAAGCTCGGGCAGAACGTAGTAGGTCTGGATAATTTCGCCACAGGCAAAAAACACAACCTTGTTCAGGTTCATCAAATAGTAGGGGACGAGCTGTGGCAGAACTTCCGTTTTATTGAAGCGGATATCCGTGACGCTGACGCATGTTTAAACGCATGCACCGGTATTGATTATGTGCTGCATCAGGCCGCTCTTGGTTCTGTACCCCGTTCCATTAATGATCCTATTGCAACTAACGAAACCAATATCTCTGGTTTTTTAAATATGTTGGTGGCTGCAAAAGAGCATAAAGTCAGTCGTTTTGTTTATGCTGCTTCCAGTTCAACTTATGGCGACCATCCTGCATTACCTAAACAGGAAGCGAATATTGGCAATCCTTTATCGCCTTACGCTGTAACTAAATATGTAAATGAACTGTATTCAGATGTATTCTCACGTTGTTATGGATTTAATTCGGTAGGCCTGCGCTATTTTAATGTGTTTGGACCCCGTCAGGATCCTCACGGAGCTTACGCTGCAGTGATCCCAAAATGGACCGCAGCTATGATTGCCGGAGAAGAGGTCGCTATCAATGGTGATGGTGAAACCAGCAGAGATTTCTGTTTTGTTGCCAATGCGGTGCAGGCGAATATTTTGGCCGCGTTGAGCACTCCTGAGAAAAGTGAAGTTTATAACGTTGCTGTAGGTGACAGAACAACCTTAAACACTTTGTTTCAATCTATAGCAACCAGTTTACAGGCTGAAGGCGTTAGTTATACAAAACAACCTTTCTACAGGGACTTCAGAGCTGGGGATGTCAGACACTCTCAGGCCGATGTCACTAAAGCCAGACAAGAACTGGGCTACGAGCCTAGTCATACGATAGAGCAGGGCATCGCTGTGGCTATGCCTTGGTATGTAAAAAATAATGCTGTGGCTGAGATTTAATCAGCCACTGTTTTTGCTTTTTCGCTTTGTTCTTCACCGGGTGGTATTACAGATTTTTACTCGCTAAGATAACCCGGTTATGTGTAAAATGCTGGCCCTTTGGTATGGCTGTCCGTGGCATGATACGGACAGTTACGCAGAATAGTGGAGTTTCTGTGGTGCCTGAAGTCTTCAATCTGGAGTTTGATTGTGATCAGAACTATTAATAAAATTATTGGTCTTTTTTTGTTGTGCGCTTTCGTTAACCTTAGCTACGCTGCAACTACCGCCTCACCTGCGATGATTGCTCAGTTAAAAAAGTTGCCAAAAGCAGAACAACAGCGGCTGATGAAGCAATATGGTTTAAGTTCCTCGGATCTGAATCGCAGAGATTCAAGCTCTTCAGCAAAAGAATCGGAGGAAACCGAAGCTTTTGAGTATGAGGAAACAGAAGACGACTGGCAAAATGAATTTAAAAAAGCAGAGGACAAAACAAAAGAGCCACAACGTTTTGGTCTGACTTTGTTTAGCGGCAAAAGCAGTAAAGCTGATAATTCTTCCATTCCTGTCCCTGACTTTTATGTGTTAGGTGCTGGTGACGAACTTCTGGTACAAATTTTTGGCAAACAAAGCTCCAGCGAATCTTTAATGATCGAAAGGGACGGCACCATAGTGCTGCCTGAACTTGGCCCTGTCGTTGTTGCAGGTCTTACTTTTTCTGAAGCTAAAGCTCTGATTGCGGATCGGATCAAAAAACAAATTTTGGGCGTAGATGTCGCTGTTAGTATGGGCGAGCTGAAGACTATTACTATTTTTGTCGCGGGCGAAGCAAAAAAACCGGGCAGTTATAACGTGCCAGCATTGTCTACTATCACTCAGGCATTAACCCGTGCTGGTGGTATCAGCGATATAGGTAGTCTGCGTGAAGTGAGCGTAAAACGCAGTGGTGCCACTGTGGTTACCTTTGATATTTATGACCTGTTGTTAAAAGGTGATGCCCGCCACGATTTACAGCTGCAATCCGGCGATGTTGTATTTGTAGCTCCGGTTAAAGCCTTAGCTGAAGTGGTAGGCGAAGTGCATCGTCCTGCTATTTATGAAGTGATGCCTGGTGAGTCTGTCGCTAAATTGTTAGCTATGGCGGGAGGCCTGAAAGCTGACGCTTACCCTCAAGGGTCTGTGTTGGAACGCGTCAATGCAAAAAATGTTCGTGATTTACTCAATCTGGACTTAACAGACTCAGCCGGATTGAATCAACAAGTAAGGCAAGGCGACGTGTTGCGGGTTGGTGGTACTTCTACCCGTGTTGAAAATGCCGTCACTATAGCTGGTGCTGTTGTGCGTCCAGGCCATTACGCCTGGCGTGATGGTTTACGTGTGAATGACCTGCTGACCTCTTTGTGGTCTGATTTACATATTTCCGCCGATTTAGATTATGGCTTGATCATTCGTGAAGAGAATGTCGCAGGCGATTTAAAGGTGTTGCAGTTTAATCTTGGCCAAGCCATCACTGAACCAATGTCTGCAGATAATCTAAGGTTATCCGCCCGTGATCTTATTTTGGTATTCCATCAGGAAAATCAAAGTTTTGAACGTGCCAAACTGGACCTGTATTTCCGTGAAAAATTAGCCGAATCAGCGCAATTTAAGCCTAAAGTAGAAAGGCCTACGGGAACTGTGATGGCGGAGTCACAGTTAACAGCAACTGCAGCAGAACCAGAACCTAAGTTGAATTACGAAGCTTTAACAGACCAGGCATTTGTGTTACTGGAAGAAAAACAGAAGCAAGATGATTTACCTGCTGTTTTTTCTGAAGAAGAAATGAGTGCAGACCAAAACTGGCTGGTGATGGAACTGAATACGATGCTGAACTCATTGTTTTCCAATCCTGACTTTTTAGCCAAAACTCCCCACTTAACCCGCAAAGAATTGTTGTTGCCGGTATTAAACAAGTTAAAGTCCAGAAGCTCGCTAGTCACTGGTCCAAAGCTTTATTCTGTGGCAGGTGAAGTGAAAGTTCCTGGTGAGTATCCATTGCCAGAACAAGCCTCAGTCAAAAAATTAATTGAAGCAGCAGGTGGATTAAAAGACAGTGCTTACCTGCAACGTGCCGAATTAACCCGTGCGACTCAGGAGTCTGTGGATGCAGACATGCAGGTGGCTCATTTTAATATCGACTTAACTCAGGCGGCAAAAGACGATCAGCAGTTTGGTCTGATGAGCCGTGATGCGCTGAACGTGTTTTCTATTCCAAACTGGAATATTAAACGTCAGTTCCGCATTGTGGGTCACGTGCGTTTCCCTGGTATTTACACTATTCAACAGGGCGAAACGCTAGCCAGTATATTAACTCGTGCCGGCGGTTTGAAAAGTACAGCGTCAGCCGAAGGTGCTGTGTTTACCCGCAAACAAACGAAAGAACGTGAAGAAGAACAAATTCGCAAATTAGCTCAGCAACTCAGAGCTGACATTGCTTCCCGCTCTTTGACTGCTGAAGCCAATGCAGTATCACCGCAAGATTCTATGATGCTGATTGCAGAGATCGAAAAAACCAAGCCTGTAGGCCGCCTGGTGGTAAACCTTGAAGGCATTATGAATGGTGAAACTGAATTTGATTTAATGGCAGAAGACGGCGACGAGCTTTTTGTACCGCCAGCCAATACGTCCATTGCTGTGGTCGGTGAAGTACAACACACAGCCAGCCATAGATTTAAAAAAGGTTTATCGATACAGGATTATCTTGACCTGTCAGGTGGTTTCCGCAAAAGAGCAGACGAAGAGCGGGTTTACGTGATCCGCGCCGATGGTTCAGTCTATATGCCAAGCCGGACATCCTGGTTTGCCGTGAACGAAGACAAACTGATGCCAGGAGACACCATAGTTGTGCCTCTGGATACAGAGTTTAAAGATAGTCTGTCTGTATGGACTGCAGTCACACAAATTTTCTACCAGAGTGCTGTGGCTTTGGCCGCGATAAACAGTTTTTAAGCTGATGTGAATAGCTCAGAAAACACTTTGGATTGATTGTTCAGGATATAGATGAAATGACAGATAAGAATAACAACAGCATCCATGCTGTTTCAGATGAAATGGATTTCCGTGACCTGATCAGAATCATCTGGCGGGGAAAATGGTTCATCATGGCTGTAACAGCGGTATTTGCTGTGCTTTCGGTGTTGTATTCACTCAGTCTTGCCAACGTCTATAAAAGCGAAGCTCTGCTTAGTCCGGCGACGGAGAAATCAGGGCTCAATATCCCGGGACAGTTGGGCGGATTAGCGGCTATGGCCGGCGTAAATCTTGGGGGCGGCGGCAGTACTGACAATACTGCTTTGGGCTTAGAGTTGATTAAATCCAGAGACTTTATTGGTCGTTTTGTGGCGCGGCACAATTTATTAGTCCCTCTGATGGCATCTTCAGGCTGGGACAGAGCCTCAGACGCCTTACTTTATGATCCGGAACTGTACAATGTTCAGAGCAAAACCTGGGTTCGTGAGGTAAATTTACCTTTTAAACCTGAACCTTCACTGCTGGAAGCCCATGATGCTTTTATGGATAACTTCTCAATTAGTCAGGATAAATTGACCAAAATGATCAAAGTCAGTTTGGATCATTATTCGCCTGAACTGGCGGCACAGTGGCTGAGCTTGCTGATCAAAGATATTAACGAAGAAATAAGACAGCGTGATCTGCGTGAAGCCGAGCGCAGTATTGTTTATCTGAACAAACAAATTGACGAAACCAATATAGCCGATGTGAAAGCGACGCTGTTCTCTTTAGTTGAAGAGCAGATGAAAACCAAGATGTTGGCTAATGTTCGCAGTGAATATGTGTTTAAGACCATAGACCCTCCTGTAGTACCTGAAATGAAAGCAAAACCTCAGAGAGCGCTGATTGTGGTCGCTTCGGTCATGTTCGGTTTTATGTTTTCTTGCCTGATCGTGTTATTCCGGCATGTGTACACCTCAGGAAGATCTTAGTTGTGATGGAAAAAATGAATAATTTAAACGATGTAACAATTGCAGTTGTCGGCCTGGGTTATGTAGGTTTGCCTCTGGCTGTGGAGTTCGGTAAGAAGTTTGAGACTATTGGTTTTGATATCAATACCGACAGAATTCAGGAACTGAACTCAGGTGTGGACCATACGCTTGAAGTCTCTTCTGAAGAGCTGAAATCATCCGCTTTATTAAAATTCAGTTCCGATATTGAAACTTTGCGTAAGGCTACAGTTTTTATTGTTACTGTGCCAACGCCGATAGATGAGCATCGCCAGCCTGATTTAACACCTTTGATCAAAGCATCAGAGACCATAGGCAAAGTAATTAAAAAAGGCGACGTAGTGGTGTACGAATCCACTGTATATCCAGGCGCTACTGAAGAAGACTGCATTCCGGTGGTAGAACGTGTTTCAGGTTTAACTTTTAACACCGATTTTTTTGCTGGCTACAGCCCAGAGCGTATTAATCCTGGTGATAAAGAACACCGGGTTACCACTATCAAAAAGGTGACATCGGGCTCAACAGCAGAAATCGCAGAATTTGTAGACCAGCTGTACCGTTCAATCATTGTTGCAGGTACGCACAAGGCCAGTTCTATTAAAGTGGCTGAAGCGGCCAAAGTGATTGAGAATACCCAAAGAGATTTAAATATCGCGTTGATTAATGAACTAGCGGTGATTTTCAACAAGCTGAATATTGATACCGAAGAAGTGCTGCTGGCAGCAGGCACTAAGTGGAACTTTCTGCCTTTCCGGCCGGGTTTAGTGGGTGGCCATTGTATTGGTGTCGACCCTTACTACCTGACTCATAAAGCTCAATCCATAGGTTACCACCCAGAAGTTATTCTGGCTGGCCGAAGGATCAATGACAGCATGGGGCGTTACGTTGTCAGCCAACTGGTCAAAGCTATGATTGCACGACGGGTGCATGTCAATGGTGCAAAAGTGCTGGTCTTAGGACTGACCTTTAAAGAAAATTGCCCTGATGTAAGAAATACCAAGGTTGTTGATATTGTCAGCGAGCTGAAAGAGTACGGAATGGAAGCTGATATCTACGACCCATGGGTTGATCCAGCCGAAGCTCAGGAAGAATATGGCATTACTCCGGTTCAGTCGCCAAAAGCAGGCGAATATGATGCAATTATCATCGCTGTCGCACATAACGAATTCCGGGCTTTAGGCGCGCAAAAAATCAGAGCTTATGCAAAACCTGTGCATGTCCTGTACGACCTAAAGTACATTTTGAGCTCAGAAGAAGCTGATATCAGGCTGTAAGATCACACCATTTGCGCAAGTGCCTGTTCGGTATTTAGTTGATGTCAGGTTATCGTCGAACATGGACGATGGCCTGACAGATTATTTTTAAGTTGGGTTTAAAGGTTATGAAAATTTTGGTGACTGGTGGTGCCGGTTTTATTGGTTCGGCTCTGATTCGTTATTTGATTCAGGACACAGACAATGATGTGGTCAATCTGGACAAACTTACCTATGCCGGTAATCTTCAGTCTTTGCATAGTGTGGATAGCAGCGCAAGATACAGTTTTGTTCAGACTGATATTTGTGACGCTTTAAAAGTTGCCGAAGTTTTTGCGCAGCATCAGCCGGATTGTGTTATGCACCTTGCCGCTGAAAGCCATGTCGACCGCTCGATAGACGGCCCGGCTGCTTTTATCCAGACCAACATAGTAGGAACTTATGTGTTACTGGAAGAAGCCCGCAAGTACTGGTCTGGTTTAAATCCGCAAAAACGTGCTGCATTTCGCTTTCACCATATTTCTACCGACGAAGTATACGGCGATTTGCATGGAACAGAGGATTTGTTCACCGAAACAACACCTTATGCGCCAAGTAGCCCCTATTCCGCCAGCAAAGCCAGCAGCGACCATTTAGTCAGAGCCTGGCACCGCACCTACGGCTTGCCTGTTGTTCTGACCAATTGTTCTAACAATTATGGGCCTTATCATTTCCCGGAAAAACTTATACCCTTGGTGATCCTCAATGCTTTGTCAGGCAAAGCTTTACCTGTGTATGGTGAAGGTTTACAAATTCGTGATTGGTTATACGTAGAAGATCATGCAAGAGCTTTGTACAAAGTGGTATCGCAAGGCCTGGTTGGTGAAACCTACAATATTGGCGGCCACAACGAAAAGCGCAACATTGACGTTGTTCATGCTATTTGTGAATTACTGGAAGAATTTGTACCTGTGAAACCTGAAGGGATCGCTGCGTACAAAGAGCTGATCCAGTATGTCAAAGACAGACCAGGCCATGACCTGCGTTATGCTATTGATGCCAGCAAAATCGCCACAGAGTTAAACTGGACTCCACAAGAAAGTTTTGAAACCGGTCTTCGCAAAACCGTGCGTTGGTATCTGGACAATGAAAACTGGTGGAAACAAGTGCTGGATGGACGTTATCAGCTGCAACGACTCGGACAAGGAGATCCACAGGTATGAAAGGCATTATTTTAGCCGGAGGCTCAGGGTCCAGATTACACCCTATCACCATAGCGACGTCAAAGCAGCTACTGCCTGTTTATGACAAGCCGATGATTTATTACCCATTGTCTGTGCTGATGCTGGCGGGGATCAGGGACATTTTGATTATTACTACCCCCGAAGATGCAGCAGCGTTTTATCGATTGCTAGGGGATGGCAGTAACTTTGGTATCAACCTAAGTTATGCCGTTCAGCCAAAACCAGAAGGTTTGGCTCAGGCTTTTATTATTGGCGAATCCTTTATCGGTTCAGATAGTGTCTGTCTTGTGCTTGGCGATAATATTTTTTATGGCCAGCACTTTTCCGATAAGCTTTTAGCCGCAGTGAAGCAGGAACAAGGCGCCACCATTTTTGGTTATCACGTCAACGACCCTGAACGTTTTGGTGTAGTGTCCTTTGATGAGTCTGGCAAAGCCTTGTCTATTGTCGAGAAGCCTGCAGTTCCGGCATCGAACTATGCAGTGACAGGTTTGTATTTTTACGACAATGACGTGGTTAATATTGCCCGCCAAATCAAACCATCGGCTCGTGGTGAACTGGAAATTACCGATGTGAACATGAGTTATTTGCAGCAGGGTAAGTTGAGAGTCAGCTTGCTGGGACGTGGTTTTGCCTGGCTGGACACAGGAACTCATGATTCATTGCTTGAAGCCGGCCATTTTGTGCAAACCATTGAGCAACGCCAGGGCCTTAAAGTCGCCTGTCTGGAAGAGATTGCTTTCCGTAATAAATGGATAGATGAAACTGTGTTGTTGCGTCAGGCTGATGCGCTGGCAAAAACAAGTTATGGTGCTTATCTGAAAAAGGTTGCGCAAGGTTACAAATGAACATTATTAAGACAAAACTTAATGGCTGCCTGATCATTGAACCTAAAGTATTTGGTGATGAGCGGGGCTTTTTCCTGGAAAGCTTCCATCAGCAACGTTACGAGCAACAAACCGGTATAACTCAGGCTTTTGTCCAGGACAATCATTCCCGTTCTGCCAAAGGTGTTTTGCGTGGTCTGCATTTTCAGAAAACCAGACCTCAAGGTAAGTTAGTTCGTGTCGTTCGTGGCGAAGTGTTTGATGTGGCTGTGGATATAAGACCTCAGTCTGCCACCTTCGGCCAGTGGGAAGCCGTAATTTTGTCTGAAGAGAACAAACGACAGTTTTGGGTGCCACCGGGTTTTGCTCACGGCTTTCAGGTGTTGTCCGACTTTGCCGATTTTGAATACAAATGCACAGATTATTATTTTCCTGAAGACGAAGGCAGTCTGGCCTGGAATGATCCTCAGCTGGCGATCGACTGGCCTATCCAAACTCCGTTGTTATCTGCCAAAGATGCAAAAGCTGCGACCTTAAGCGAGTTGAATCTCCGATGACCTGCCTTATTTTAGGCGGTAGCGGACAGTTAGGCCGTTGTCTGCAGGACAGAATGACAGCATTGCAGCTGGAGTATGTTGCACCTGGCCGAGATCAGCTGGATTTGCAGGATGCTGAAGCTCTGCATTCTCTGTTTGATACCGTAAAACCGCAGGCTGTGATTAACGCTGCCGCCTACACTGCAGTGGACAAAGCAGAGCAAGAACCACAACTAGCCGCAGAGATTAACCATATTTTACCAGCCAGACTGGCGCAACTCTGTAAAGCGCATGCTATCCCTTTGATCCATATCTCCACCGACTATGTGTTTGATGGCACCTCGTGCCGGCCTTATGCTCCTTCGGATCCACGTAATCCGGTTTCCGTTTATGGCCAGACCAAGGCTGAAGGGGAGAAAGCCGTGCTGCAATCAGGCGTAAAAGGCGGCATTATCCGTACCAGTTGGCTCTATAGCGAATATGGCCATAATTTTGTGAAAACTATGCTGCGTCTTGGTGCTGAAAGGCCACAGTTACGCATTGTAGCCGACCAGGTGGGAACGCCAACTTATGCCGGCGATTTAGCAGATGCTATTCTGAAGATGTTGTACTCTGCGGATCATAGCTTGTCTGATGTGGACATTTACCACTTTAGTAATCAGGGGGTTGCCAGCTGGTATGACTTTGCCTGGCATATCTGCAGACTAAAGGGTCTTAGTGTTGAGGTGCAACCTATCCGGACAGAGGATTATCCAACTCCAGCGCAGCGGCCTTGTTACAGCGTATTAAATTCAACAGGCTTTATTGATAAATTTGCTCTGAGCAACAGGCATTGGCTTGAAGCGCTGGAGCACTGCATGACAAAACTGGTTTAGTTTTTTAGCTATGATTGCTAAACATGCCTTGTTGTATTTTGCCTCTAAATTTGTGCCAGCTATCAGCTCTATGCTGGCCATCGTCTTGTATACAAGACTGCTAAGCCCGGAAGATTATGGCCGCTATTCCTTGACCATAGCAGTAGCTATGGGCATGAATGCCATACTGTTTCAATGGCTGAATTTGGCCTTGGGCAGATATATTCCCGAGCAAAAAGCGGAAGAGCAAACTCGTTGGTTATCCAGTGCAGTATGCGGCTGGGCCTGTTTGGCAGTATTCGTTTGTATAGCGCTTTGGTTATTGCCTTTGCCTGAGCTTTTCCCCGGATTTGCTCTTGTTTTTTCTTGCCTGGCTTTGCTGGCAGCCTCGCAGGGCTGGTTTGATTTGAGTATTCGGCTGGATAATATCGCGCTCAACCCTCTGCGTTACGGTATCTCTTCAGCAGTAAAAAGTGGTTTGGCGCTGATAGGTGGTGTCTGTGCCTTCTATCTGGGATTGGGTGTTGAAGGTATTTTAATAGCGCTGATCCTCAGCTTGTTACTTGCCACTTTGTTTCAATGGCCGCTGTGGGGCAAAGTACGCTTATCACTAGTTCGTCTTTCGCTGTTAAAACAAATGTTTCGTTATGGCGCTCCTCTGACGTTAACCTTCCTGATGATATTTTTTATCGACGTATCTGGCCGTTTGTTTTTGAGTCATTACACTGGTGCATATAGCGTTGGAATATTTTCAGCAGCCTATGAGTTTACTCAGTATGTGATAGGCACTTTGCTTATTGTTGTGCATTTGGCGGCTTTTCCGCTGGTCATAGCGCGTTATTCAGCCGAAGGGGTGACGGGAGCTCAAGCGCAGCTTAAAAGTACCTTTGAGCTGGTTATAGCGCTGGCTTTGCCTGTTTGCGTAGGTTTCGCTTTGCTGGCGACAGACATTTCGGCTGTGTTTTTAGGTGAAGACTACAGAGAAGGGGCTGCTGCTATTATCCCTTTTATTTCACTGGCATTGCTGCTCAGTGTGGTGAAGTCTTATTATTTTGATTATGCCTTTCAAATCGCTGAATCAACGCTTTATCAGCTTGTTTGTGTGGCGGTAGCTGCATGCTGTGTGGTGTTTTCTAATATGTTATTTATCCCGCTTTATGGTCTGTCCGGGGCAGCTTATGCCAGTTGCATCGGATTTGCTGTTGCGTTATTGATGAGCATAATCCTTGGCCGCAAAGTATTTCTCATGCCAAAGCTACCTTATAAATCCTTAGCTCAGGTTCTGCTAGCTACTGCTGTTATGGCAGTAGTAGTTAGCTTTCTCAGCCTGGACCAGCCAATGGCCGCGCTGTTAGTGAAAGCTTTGGCTGGTAGTGTTGTTTATGGTTCAGCTTTGTTGTATTTCGATTTTTACCAATGCCGCACGCAATTAAAGGAGCGTTATTTTGCCAGATGATTTGCATTCGACCAGTGAAGGTCCGTTCCTGACTGTGTTCACTCCTACCTACAACAGAGCCTACACTTTGCATTTGGTGTTCAACTCTCTGTTGCAGCAAAGCTTTAAAGATTTTGAATGGCTGATTGTCGATGATGGTTCTGTAGATAATACCTCTGAGCTAGTTGAACAATGGATCACACAAGCTGATTTTCCGATCCGTTACATCCGCAAAGAAAATGGTGGTAAACATACAGCCTTAAACCAGGGGATCCGTTCTGCAAAAGGGCGCTGGTTTCTTGTATTTGACTCGGACGATGCCTGTGTAGCTGACGCCTTCGCTCTATTTCATGATGCATACAAAGCTATACCAGCAAGCGAAGAAGCTTCGTTTTCAACTATTACAGCCCGTTGTATGGACGAAAATGGTCAGGCTGTAGGCCCACACTATGCAGCTGAAGTGGAGGATGTATCCGACGCATGGCAACAGCTGGTCATGCGCAGCAGTGCTGAGCGTTGGGGTATAAACAGAACCAGTTATTTGCAACAGCATCTTTTTCCTGAATTTCCGGGTGAAAAGTTTATTCCTGAAAGTATTGTCTGGAACAGATTATCGACGAAATACAAAACCAGATTTATTAACAAACCTTTGCGGGTGTTTCAGCCACTGCCAGATGGCTTAACTGCCTCAATGCTAAGAATACGTGTTGCAAGTCCAAATGGGACCCGTTTAGTCTATGAAGAGCAGGCCCGTATGGGCTTACCTTTTATGCAAAAGGTAAAAAGTTTAATCAACTATTACCGCTTTAGTTTTCATGCGGGCAAGATCACTGCAGGATGGAATCCGCTCCGGTGGCCACTGCTGCTGATTGGTGGTGTTTTTTATCTTAAGGATCGGAGGGAGCTGAATAGTGGGCACCGCAACTAGTATACGTTATACGACTCAGGCAAAGACTCAGAGCGAGTTTTCTGGCTGGTTTATTATATTTCCTATGCTTATTGCACTTTTTTTTCCCACTTCAATCAACGGTGTAATTAATCCGTATTTGTCGCTGATAGGTAATGTTATCGCATTAATGGTGTTTTTTTGCGGCATCATAACCGGAAGCCTTCGACTCTCACTTACCTTATTTATCATATCTCTTAGTTTTATGTTATTGCTTGTGGTCATGACAATACTCTCTCCTTTTAGCCAAATAACTATGGGAGCTGTGGTTCCTTATTTGACATTTTTACTTGTTTGTTCAACGAATATACGGTCTGTGATTTTGACCAAAGCGCAACGCAGAGTTGTTATATTTGTAGTCGCTCTGATTATTGTCTGTTGCTTTTTAGTTGTTTTCGACTTTAAGCCCTTTATCGCAATTCAGGAATCCTATTACCAGATGTTTCCTGATCTATTTGATTTTATGATGAACTGGGCCAAAAAGCCTGTATTGATGTTTGCCACTCACTCTGTTGCGGGTTTTGCTTATTTCCTGATAGCTATAGTGTTGTTTATTTTTGCGCGGAGCGCTGCTTCTAAAACTGCTCGTTATTCACTTTTTATTGCCAGCCTTTTATTTTCAGTATTCTTGGTATTACTGTTCTCCAATACGGGTTTCATCTTATTTGTTGTTATGTTAGCCGTTTATCTATTCTCTATGTTCAAGGCTTTCGGTGTATGGGGATGGCTGATTAGCTTGACTGTACTAGTTGCGTTAGTCAGCATTAATATTGAATTGATCACTACGGTGCTTTCTTTTGCCTGGGATAGTTTTATCACAGTAGCTTCCAGCAAAAATAATGGGTTGCTTGCCAGATTTACGCTGGATAGTCGACTGGCCGGAAGTTATGAATATGTATTTAATTCACCTTTTGTCGGGGTGGGTTTTACAGATCATCCTAGCTTGGCTTTTGGTGATAATCTCTTAGCTGAATACGTACTTAGGGCTGGATTCTTAGGTTATCTATTGGTGCTTATTTTAGTTTTCGGTTTTTTCTATAGTAATTTGAAGCTCAAAGCTGTTGCTGTTTTGTTATTTATTTTTGTGATTTTGTCCGACCTTGGATATCCATTGTTTGTTGCATTGAGGTTTGTCTTTATTTTCCCACTGATTATTATCCTGTCAAATTACTATTACGCCCTTAAAAACAAAGAGCATGGAATCGCCTGATGAAAAAAATAATTGCCCTTACACAAGGCAGAAACATACCCAGTACCAGATTCCGGATTTCTCAGTATGCTGACGGCTGGCAGCAAGCCGGTTATGCTTTTGAACAATTAAATGCAAAAGTGTCAGCTTATCCGCCTGTTGGCTTGTTTAAGCGTTTGTTATGGATTGTTGGCGAGCTAGTTCACAGAGTACGTCAGGTAAAGGTAATTAATTCTGCAGATGTAGTGGTTATTCAGCGGGAGCTTATTTCAACTTTATACACAGTGGAGGCTTGCATCAAAGCACCTGTTGTCCTTGACGTGGACGACGCTATTTTCTTGTATAAAAGCGGCAAGGCAGCTAAAGCATTAGCCTTGAAGGCTAACCATATAGTCTGTGGCAACCAATTTCTAGCCCACTATTTCAGCCAATACAACGAAAATATTTCGATAATACCTACTGCAGTAGACACCAACAGGTTCAAACCTTCGGTCGTAAAGCCCGCATTTTTATGTATGGGGTGGTCAGGTAGTTCCAGCGGTTTTGATTACCTTTATGCTATCGAAGCAGAGCTAAAGGAAGTGCTTGATAAAAAAACAGAATGGAAATTATCTATTGTTTCGGATAAAGCACCGGATTTCAAAGTACTGAAACCTGATCAATGGACTTTTACTCAATGGACACCTGACAACGAAGTTGCGACGATTCAGGATATGTCTATTGGTCTGATGCCGCTCGCAGACAATGAATGGACCAGAGGTAAATGCAGCTACAAAATGCTGTTATATATGGCCTGCGGTGTTCCTGTGGTTGTGTCAGATGTAGGAATGAACTCAGAAATTTTATCTGTATCTAAGGTGGGAGTGGGTGTGAATAACAAATCATCCTGGTTAGGGTCGCTTAGTCAAATGATGGATGATGAGGTGCTAAGGGCCGAGTGCGGCCAAAGAGGTCGTCAGTTGGCTGAAAAGGAATATAGTCTAACCGCCTGCAATCAAAAATGGCTGTCGGTACTTTCTAGAGTCTCTAGTGCGGTTAAAAAATGAATTTAATACATCTGATGCAACGATTAAGTATGAAGAGAGTGATAAAGCAGACCTTAAGTTGGCTATCCAGCAATAGTGTTTGCCTTGTGTAAGGTTATTCAAAAGACAGTTGGTAGTTATCATCAGCTGTACAGTGAGCTTGTAAAGTAAAGCAGTACTGTGTTCAGAACAGGCGCCTGCTTTTTTAAGAGTGGCGGCGTTTTAGATCTGTTTGAATGCAATGTAACGGAATGAAATGTTCCTGGGATGGGAGTCTCAAATGATATACAGAAGAGAAGTGGACGGTTTAAGAGCATTAGCCGTCATTCCTGTTATTTTTTTTCATGCGGGTTTCTCGTTTTTTAGCGGCGGCTTCGTAGGCGTAGATATATTTTTTGTGATCAGTGGTTATTTGATCACCTCCATTCTGATGAAAGAAATTGATTCAGGCGACTTTTCTATCATTACCTTTTATGAGCGCCGCGCCAGAAGGATACTTCCGGCTCTGTTTCTGGTGATGCTTGTTTCCATTCCCTTTGCCTGGCTTTGGCTGATACCTGCAGATATGCTTGATTTCGCACAAAGTTATTCGGCTATTTCGGTATTTTCATCAAATCTGCTGTTCTGGAAAGAGAGTGGTTATTTTGATGTGGCAACAGAACTCAAGCCGATGCTGCACACCTGGAGTCTGGCGGTAGAAGAACAGTTTTACGTCATTCTGCCGCTGCTTTTGCTGCTGCTGTGGCGTTTTGGCAGTAAAGTGTGCGTCACACTGCTGAGTGTTTTTGCTGTTGTCAGCCTTTTACTTGCGCACTGGGCCAGTTCTCATGCACCTTCAGCTGCATTTTATCTATTGCCATTTCGCTGGTGGGAGCTGGCTTTTGGTTCATTAACTGCCTTTTTTATGTATAAAAGCAGCGGGGCCGGATTAGGCCTTAAACTCAGACAACTGCTTTGTTATCTTGGCGTCGTTTTGATTGCAATCAGCTTGTTTAGCTTTGATAAACACACGCCTTTCCCAAGCTTTTATACCTTGGTCCCGGTGGTTGGCACCTGCCTGATTATTCTGTTTTGTACAGCTGATACTCATGTAGGGAAAGTACTGGGCAGTAAGCTGCTGGTGGCCATAGGTTTAGTCAGTTACAGCGCTTATTTATGGCATCAGCCGGTTTTTGCCTTGTTAAAGCACAGATTTGATGGCGACCTCAATCTGTTTTATGCCCTGGCTCTGGTGTTGTTAACCTTTATTTTGGCTTATATCAGCTGGCGTTTTGTTGAACAGCCGTTCAGAAATAAACAACGTATTGGGCGAGCCGCCATATTTTCAATGGCACTACTGGGCTCTGCGCTGATCATGCTGTTTGGTATTGGCGGACATTTAACAAACGGCTACACCTCACGTTATGAAAACGTGCTGGACCCTAAAATCACCAGCTTTCCCCGTATCGACAACGGCTGGTGTTTTTACTCTGTGGACACTTTGTCATCATTAGAAGTTGGCGAAAAAGGTCAGCATTGTCTTATTGGCCGTAAAGGTGCTGACAAAAAGGCATTACTTTTTGGTGATTCCTTTGCCGGTCAATACGAACCCTTTTGGCATAAAGTGGCAGATCATCTTGCCGTTGAAGTGAATTCAGTCACAACCAATTGGTGTTTTCCTGCTATTGGAGAAGGTTTTTCAGGGCCAGAATCCAGTTCAGCCTACCAACAATGTTTGATGAACAGAGCCTTTTTGAAAACACATGCAAAAGACTACGATCTGGTGGTGTTAGGGGGGGACTGGGCTACTGTATTTAATGAAAACGACATGGATGCTGTAAAAGAGCTGATCCAATGGTTAGCTTCAGAAGTGAAGCAGGTTGTCATTATGCCAAGCCCAAAACGCTACGATAAAAATGTGAATGCGCTTTATGTCCGGTCGGTATTTCTAAACCATCCCTTTGATATCAGCACTGTTGCCACCACAGCTGATGAAAGTGCAGTGCAGGCACATCAGCAACTGGAACAGCTCGCAGGCCAGTTCAGTAATGTCGTCATGATTAGCAGGCAACAGTTGTTTAAAGGGGATAGCACCAGCGAAAAGATCCCATACAGCGCCGATGGAGGGCATATCAGCATTTATGGCGCTGAAGCAGCTGCGGATATGTTTATAAAGGGAAAAGGGTTGAAGCAACTTATAGACCATATCAAGTAGGCTAGGGTAGTTAGGCAACAAAATTAGGGTTGGCGTGGCAATGCGATGAGGTAACCGCTTTTTATTTGGCGGTTACCTGACTGTACTCTTACTTTTTTTGGTGATTGCAGGCTGTAAGTTTGAAATATAGCCAATTGGTGCTACCACATAGCCAGAAGGGCCACCTTTTTACAGTGCTTATGATTACAAATGAGCTCCGTTAGACTGAGCTCAGTAATTTACGATAACAACTTATATAGGTGGCAGAGATAATTGACTCGCAGTATTTATGTTCAGCTAATTGTCTACCAGCCGCTCCAAAACGTTGCCTTAACTCTGTGTTGTCAATGAGTTGGATAATTGCATCTGCCAAGCTTTTTGAGTCTCTAACTGTCACCAATAAACCTGTCTCATTAGCTAAAATTACATGTTTACATCCAGGAACATCGGTGGTCACTATTGCTCTGCCGCATGCCGCAGCCTCTATCAGTACTTTGGGTAATCCTTCCCGGTAAGAAGGCAATACTACGATGTGACAATCAGCGAATATAGAGGCAACATCAGATCTAAATCCTAAAAAGCTGATATGTTTGTTTCTGGAAATAGTTGCAATATCTCCCTGAGTGAGTGATGCCGGGTTGTCCGGATCTATATCACCTACAATGATAAACTGAGCCTCATGTGTCGCACTGATTTGTTGCGCTGCGGCGACAAATTCAAACGCTCCTTTGTCTTTAAGAAGGCGAGCAGCAAAAACAACTTTTATTTGTCCTTCGGGTTCAGGTACAAAGTTAAATTCGCTGAGGTCGACACCTGCGCCATGGATAATGATCGTTTTATCTTTGGCAATTATATCTTCTTCAACAAAAGTATCGCGGTCTGTTTCATTTTCAAATACTGCAGTCAGATTTTTGTGCATTAAAGCGGTTTTATAAAGATTCTTCACCATACTTTTCAGAAAGGTATTCTTGTTACTGTTGATAAAGACATAACCAAGACCGGTAATTGCACAGAGTATGGCTTTAGTTTTAGTGAGATATGCGACTAAACAACCGTATATCACTGGTTTTATGGTAATCAGATGAAGTAAATCAGGCTTTACCCTTTTTACAACCTTGAGCAAGCTCAGAAAGGTCTGTATTTCTTTAAATGGATTCCGTCCGCTGCGTTCCAAAGGTAGTTTATGATGGATTAGACCACTGGCCTCAATTTGGGCAACTTCGTTACCATCAGAAGATGCGACATGTACTTCATAACCTGCTTGCTTCGCTATTAGCGCATTGCGAAGCCAATGGGAGGCAAAGAACTTGGGAATATTGACTACAATAAGAATTTTTTTCACGTACCGATAATCCTTAAATCTACTGTATTTCTGCGTAGACTTTGGCGAAGTTTTCATGAGCCTTTTCAATAGAAAAGTATTTTTTAACATGGGCGGATGCTTTTTTACCGAGTTGAATGCGTTGCTCTGATGTCAGACTCAGCATAGCGCTCAAGTTCTCGGTGATAGACTCAGAAGATATATCTGCGGTGACGCTGACAGTATCAGCTGCAATAATTACGGTGTCGCCAGCAGGTGTTGCTACACAAGGTAGTCCAAGTAACATGGCTTCAAGTAAGCTATTTGGAAAACCTTCTGTTCTAGACGGCAAACAATAAATATCAAATGCACTAAGCCATTGTTGAATATTGTGTTGTTCCCCGATGAAGTAAATTTTTGGGGCCTTACTGTCCTGTTTATCACCTAATCCTGTGATTTCAGGAAGCTTGTCGCAGCCGCGGCCAACAAAAACAAATGATACATTCGGATGATTGGGCAACAGTTGTTGGATAGAGTTCATTAATAAATCCTGACCTTTATCAGCATGAAAACGCCCTAATGTTCCCACCAGTGTATCTGTATCCGGAATACCCAATTTTTTTCTAATTAGTGCTCTGCCTTCGATATCAAAATTTATCGAATCAAGTTGAATACCGTTATGTACATAGACAGATTTCTTTTTGTTGTATCCATAAGAGACGTGGGAGTCTAACGCTGATTGGGATACATAAATAATTTTTTTTGGTATAACTCTGGAAAGAAACGCACACATCTTCATGATAAAAAAGGTTTGTTTATTCCCTATCGGAGGGTTTGTTCCCCTGACTCCCCAAACTATATTTTTGATACCGCATATCCGAGCTGCAATTCCTGCCAACAGGTCTGCATGATACATCCAACTTTGGATAACATCCGGTGTTGTAGCCTTGAATATCTGTATTAGTCTGAACAATGCAATTGGGAAACTTAACGCTCCGTTCATATTTAGGGCATGAACTTTAAGTCCTAGCTGCTCAATATCTTGGCCTATTTTTCCTATATCTGTCAGGCTAATCACCAATATCCTGCTTTTATCAGTTTCCAAAGCTAAAAGTCGTTTAAGCATGGTCTCTGCGCCACCCACATCTAGATCAGTAATGACATGAATGAGTTTGTATTTCCCTAATTTAGCTTTTAACACGATCGCCCGAACCTTTGCCTGATGCTGTTTGCACAATGTAAATAAAGTAGTTTTTTAGACTCAGTGTTTTCATCATTTTTTCATCTGTGATGGCCAATAGTTCAGGAGTAGACATATCTATCTCATTGACTTGTGCAAGGCCTGTAATTCCTGGGCGATAAGCAAAAACCCCGTGTAGCGTGCGCTGCTGGATTAGTTCTTCCTGATTAAATAAGCAAGGCCTTGGTCCAACCAAACTCATTTCTCCTTTTAATACATTCCAGAGCTGAGGTAACTCGTCCAGTTTGGTTTTGCGCAGAAAACTGCCAAAAGGAGTAATAGCATTGGCATTTACCAGATGGCTGGCGACAGAAGCCGTATCTTTTTTCATGGTTCGGAATTTAATTAAGGTGAAGGCCTGCTTATGACGACCAACCCGGGTTTGTAAAAATAAAGGCGAACCCGTATCAAAATAACCAATCAGCACTAACAACAAAAGAACAGGCAACCCTGCAACTAAGCCTAACAACGAAAACAAAATATCAAAAAATCTTAACAAGGTCCGATCCTCAGTAACAGCATATTTCACAGGCGGCTAGCCGTGAAATTTTCTTCATTCTAATAACATCAGTAAAAGTAGGGCGCGCTTATACAGTACCAGTCGTAAAACAGCGCTTAATCCCTTCTTCGACGCTCAAAGGCGGGGCCCAGTCCAGTGTAGTTCTGGTATGACTGATATCCACCTGTAACGAACCACAGAGTCTGTCGGCTATGGTTTTTTTGCCAAATAAGGTAGCGAAAGCAATCAGGTATTTTTGTGGTACTGGCAGTAACCTTGGTTTTTTTCCGGCAGCCTGTGTCAGCATTTCCAACAGTTCAGTGGTAGACAGGTCTCTGTCATCACTGACCATAAAAATCTGGTTTGCAGCAGCAGGATGGCTGATACAAGTGATAATAAGATCCGTCAGGTTATCCAGTGCAACCATACTACGCTTGTTGTGGATGGCGCCTAAAGGCAATGGCAGGTTCTTTTGTGCCAGTTTCTGTATCGAGGCAAAGTTTGCTTTCACACCAGGGCCATACACCAGCGGTGGTCTGATAATCACTATTTCCAGGCCGGTTTCTTTTGCCAGTTGCAGCAAGCCAGCTTCAGCTTCTGCCTTTGACTGACTGTACGCATCTTCAGGGGCTGGCTTGTCATCATAACGAAATGCTGTGGTATCAGAACGTTCACCATTTACTTTGACTGAACTGATAAAGATAAAGCGTTTAGCACCGGCTTTAGCCGCCTGTGCAGCAAGATTCAGGGTGCCTTGCGTGTTTACCTGCCGAAACTCTTCAAGTGGATGGGCTGACTGCTCATCCATCATATGCACCCGGGCCGCAGTATGTATAACTACGTCCACGTCTTTGAGTGCCGTTTCAAACTGCGTTGAGGCGTTGATTTCTCCGGCGTGAAAAGCGGCTGTCGGCTGCCTCGGCGCTGTTCTGCCAAATACAACTACTTGCTCTGCAGGTAATTGCTTTAACACAGCTTCACCGATAAAGCCTGTTGCTCCTGTCAGTAAGATCATTCTGTATTTCTCATCCCGCCATAAATCATCAAATGACTTTGAATTACATTTTCGATGGTAAACGCCCGTTCCGCCAAAACTACAGCGGTGTTGGCTGGTAGTAATAGTCCCGTCACATAAGGGCTTATTGTATCTGTGCAGCCAAGTAGATCTGTCGTGATGACAGTCCTGCCACAGGCTGCAGCTCTAATCAGGGGTTTAGGCAACCCCTTACTTAAAGACGGCCGCATAGCAATATGGCTTTTTGCCATAGTTTCTGCAACATTCGTACTATAACCCCAGTGCTCAACAATACCTTGTTTTGTCCATTCTTCAAGCCGCTTTCTCATTGATGGTTTTTCTCATACCAGCTTTGAAACATCAGAATATCCCATAAATGGTATTGCCAGTTGCGTTTACCCGACTGATGTTCCTGCCACAATGTTGCTATCTGCTGTGGCTCAAAAATACCTTCTTTGGCAAGTCGTTCAGGTTGGATAAGCTGCTCAGCCCAGTCTTTTAGCGGTCCTCTAAGCCATTCAGCAATAGGAACTGCAAAGCCTGCCTTGGGGCGCTCTATCAACTGCTGTGGCACATACTTGTAGAGTATTTTGCGTAAACAGTCTTTGGTGACACCCTGATTCATTTTTAAATGCTGAGGCATGCCCCAGGCGTATTCAAATACTCTGTGATCCAGAAATGGAACTCTTGTTTCGAGCGATACCGCCATAGCCGCTCTGTCTACTTTGACTAATATGTCGTCAGGCAGGTAGGTGAGCGTGTCCAGCGCCATCATGCGTGGAATGTTTTGCTTAAACACCTGGCTTTGAGAGGGTGACGTTAAAAGGGTTTGTGGTTCCCGGCCGCCAATAACTACAGAGGCCGGATTTTTCCAGTGAGAAATCAAACCGTAATACAGTTCATCCACAGTGGCAGAGCTTATAACGTCTGCAGCTTTATGTAGTTTATCGCCCAGATTCGACATTTTAAAACGTGACGGCAGTATATGATTTAACTGGTTCCATAGCTTCACTGGCACCGCTACCAAAAACTTAGCGCCCAGTTTTCTTACAAATACCGGAACTTTTGACAGCTTGTTCCATGTCATGTCGGTTAAACGATAGCGGCTATAACCGCAGAATACCTCGTCTCCGGCATCGCCTGACAATGAAACTGTGACATGCTGTTTCGCCATCTGTGACACCAGATAGGTAGGCAATTGCGAAGAGTCAGCGAATGGCTCGTCATACACTTCAGCCATGGATGATACCAGCTTTAGCGCATCGGCAGAGGACACATAAAGCTCGGTATGTTCTGTACCCAAATGACTGGCTACCGCTTTTGCGTGTTCAGCTTCATTAAATTCTTTTTCATAAAAGCCTATCGAGAAGGTTTTTATCGGCTTGTCAGACTGTTGCTGCATCAAAGCGACAATTAAAGAAGAATCGACACCACCTGATAAAAAAGCGCCCAGTGGCACATCGGCCATCATCTGATCGCCAACTGCTTGTTTTAGCAACTGTTCCAGTGTTTCAATTTGGTTTTCGTCAGTTTGGCTATGCAGGATGTTATTCGCCATCACAGTTTTCGCATCCCAGTAGTGTTCAATCACAACTTCTGTCGCGTCCGCTTTTAAAGTGGCGATTGTGCCGGGTAACAGCTTGGCTATTCCTTCATAGATTGAATAAGGCGCAGGAATATAATTATGACGCAGGTATAAACATAAGGCATCACGGTTGATCTGTGGTTTGAAATCAGGATGAGCACGGAATGACTTTAATTCTGAACCAAATAAAAACACCTGGTTATTCCAGCCGTAATAAAGCGGCTTTTCACCAAATCGATCCCGTGCCAGCTGCAGTTCGCCAGTAACAGTGTCCCATACCGCCATAGCAAACATGCCGACAGACAGCTCAAGTGTTTTTTTCAGCCCCCATGCTTCTATACCCGCCAGCAAAGTTTCGGTATCTGAATGACCTCGCCACTGACGGGCAGACATCTGTTCGAGTTGTGTTCTGATGGCCAGGTGATTATAAATTTCACCATTAAATGCAATAACATAACGGCCCGTGGCGGATCGCATAGGCTGATGGCCAGCAGGGGATAAATCCACTATAGCAAGACGACGATGAGACAAACCTATACCTGATTCAGCGTCAAACCAGACATCCTGACTATCGGGGCCGCGGTTAGCAATAGCCAAACCCATCGCATTCAGAATACTTTGCGCCTTTGCAGGAAATGCATCACGATAAAAAAAACCAGAAAAACCGCACATTA
>JAHIWM010000050.1 GCA_018815765.1 Gammaproteobacteria bacterium
CGTGCTGATCCCTGGGTCTATCGTGCTGCAGCAGATGCATACTACTTCACAGCTTCAGTGCCTGAATTTGATCGTATTGAGTTACGCCACAGCTCTAGCATTAACGGCTTAGCACAGGCAGCATCTAAAGTAATTTGGCGTAAAAAAGATAAAGGCCCGATGAGCGCTAATATCTGGGCGCCTGAACTGCACCGTATAGACGGCAACTGGTATATCTACTTTGCTGCAGGCAAGGCGGAAGAACCCTTCCATATCCGCACTTATGTCCTAAAAAACAGCTCTGCTGATCCATTGCAAGGCGAGTGGCAAGAGCTGGGGCCACTGAACACCGGCTGGGATAGTTTTAATCTGGATGCCACTCACTTCGAACACAAGGGCCAGCATTATCTGGTCTGGGCACAGCAGGATAAAAACAAAAGCTATAACAGCGCGTTGTGGATAGCTAAAATGCGTAGCGCCACAGAGCTTGAATTACCCGCTACTTTACTGACAGAACCCACTCTGGATTGGGAGGTCTTGGGGTATAAGGTCAATGAAGGACCAGCTGTGCTGATTAAAAACGGCAACGTCTGGCTGGCCTATTCAGCCAGTGCCACCGATCACCGCTATGCGATGGGCTTGCTGAGTGCAGCAGCAGATGCAGATTTATTGAAGACCGAAAGCTGGACCAAAGCGGCCAAACCGGTGTTTTACACCAACGACAGCCTCAAACGTTTTGGCCCTGGCCATAACAGCTTTGTATTGGCCGAAGATGGCATCACCGATTTAATGCTGTATCACGCCCGTGATTACAAAGAAATTCAGGGCAATCCATTGCAGGATGGCAATCGCCATACTCGTATGCGGCCAGTGTACTGGACAGCTCAAGGCGAGTTAGACTTTGCACAGGATAAACCTGATTAACTAATTCGGGTCAGAGTAAAATTAAAACCAAATTTAATTTTACTCTGACCCGAATTATTTCTATTTACGCCTTGTAACAATTTTGTTGCAGGGCGTTTTTGTTTTTAGATTAGGCTTACATCTTTGTGATCCGCTTTAGAAACACTGGCAGGGAGAGGGTATGAAGTTAAAACATTCAGCTTTGGCGCTGATGCTGGGGTTGGCTTTCAATTCAGCACAAGCAACAGAAGCCAAAGATATTCAAAGTTTTACGCTTAAAAATGGTATGAAAATTCTGGTGCTGGAAGATGCGTCTATTCCTAATGCCAACAGCTATTTATTCTGGAAAGTAGGTTCGCGCAACGAACATCCAGGTATTACAGGTATTTCGCATTTTTTTGAACATATGATGTTTAATGGCGCTAAGAAGTACGGCCCAAAGATGTTTGACCGCACTATGGAAGCAGCTGGTGGTGCCAATAATGCGTATACCACTGAAGATTTAACTGTCTATACCAACTGGTTCCCTGCCAATGCGCTGGAGACTATTTTTGATTTAGAAGCTGATCGTATAGGTCATCTGGATATCAACGCCAAAATGGTCGAAAGCGAACGGGGCGTAGTGGCTTCTGAACGCACCACAGGTCTTGAAAACTCCAATTTCCGTACTATTCAGGGCGAAATGAAAGGGGTGGCTTTTCAGGCGCATCCGTACAGCTGGTCTGTGATTGGTCATGAATCAGATATCAAAGCCTGGACTTTGGACGATTTAAAGCGTTATCACAAAACCTATTACGCGCCGAATAATGCGGTGATGGTGGTGGCTGGTGATGTGAAACTCTCACAAGTAAAGAAGCTGGCAGAGCAGTATTTTGCTCCTATTCCATCTCAGCCTAAGCCAGAGGAAGTGCGCACTGTTGAACCAGAACAAAAAGGCGAGCGTCGGGTTTATGTGCAAAAAGCTTCGGTGACCAGCCCTAACTTATTGCTAGGTTTTCACATCCCGGCCAGTTCCAGTCCGGATTATTATGCGCTGGATTTGCTGAACTCCATTTTAGGTGAAGGTAACAGCTCACGTTTGTATCAGGGCCTGGTCGACAAAGAACTTGCAGTGGATGTATTCAGCTATTTGCCTATGTCCTTTGACCCAAACCTGTTTTATCTGATGGCTGTCGCCAATCCTGGTGTTAAAGCGGCGGATCTCGAGACAGCGCTGATTGGCGTTATTAATAAAGTCGCCAAAGAAGGTGTAACTCAAGCTGAGCTTGAAAAAGCCAAAAACCAAAAGCTGATGCAGTTCTACCGTGAAATGGAAACCATCAATGGTAAAGCCGATATTATCGGCACCTACGAGCTGTATTTTGGCAGTTATCAAAAATTGTTTGATGCACCGAAAAATTATCAAAAAGTCACTCCTGCTGATATTCAGCGAGTGGCACAAAGTTACCTGAAAAAATCCAACCGCACTGTTGCTGTGCTGGACTCTGCTGAGGATAAAGATCTATGAGCTATTTCACTAAAACTCCCAAAGCGGCGGCGCTGGTTTTATTAAGCTCTTTTGTTTTTGCGTTGCCGGTTATGGCAGAGCAAGCAAAAAGCCAAAGCAGCTTCCAAATGCCAGCTTATGAGCAATTGAAGCTGGATAATGGCCTAACGATATTTTTGTTGCCTCAACATGAAGTGCCTTTAATTACAGTGCAGGCCACAGTACGGGCTGGTGCGGTCAACGACAAGGTGGCGGGTTTATCCCAGTTAACCAGTCAGGCTTTGTTGTTAGGCGCTGGTGGTAAAACCAAAGCAGAAATTGAACAACTGGTCGACTTTTTAGGTGCCAGTTTAAACAGCGATGGCTCTATGGAAGGTTCCAGTCTGCGCGCCAACTTTATGGCCAAAGACACTGAGCAAATGCTTGCTGTACTGCATAGTGTGCTGACTCAGCCCAGTTTTGACCAGACGGAGTTTGATAAGTTAAAAGCCCGTCAAATCGCCGCTGTGGCGCAGGCGAAAGAAAGCCCGCGTATGGTGATGGAGCAGTACTTTAATAAACTGGTATTTGGTTCTCACCCTTATGGCAACGCTAGTTCAGGCACCGCTGAGTCATTAAAAGGTATCAGCCAGGCGCAGGTAAAAAACTTCCATCAGAGCTTTTATCAGCCAGGTAATACCGCTATCAGCATAGTGGGCGACTTCAAACCCCAACAGATGAAAGCACAGCTACAAAAAATCTTTGCCAGTTGGAAAAACGGCGATGCGGTGAAGCAACCTGATTTAACGGCCGCTTTACCAAAGGCAAAAAAAGCCAAAGTGTTGCTGGTGAATAAAGCGGATGCAATAGAAACCACCTTCAGTATTGGTGGTGTTGGTATTAAGCAAGATAACCCGGATTATGTCGGTATCTCAGTGGTCAATACAGTTTTGGGTGGCCGTTTTACCTCCTGGCTGAATGACGAGCTACGGGTCAACTCGGGTTTAACTTATGGTGCAGGCTCTGGTTTTGATCGTTATTCAGCCAGCGGTACTTTTAGTATCGGTAGTTTTACCAAAACGGAAAGTACCAAAGCTGCTATGGATTTAGCGCTGAAAACTTATCAGCGGTTATGGCAGCAGGGCATAGATCAGGCGACGCTGGATTCAGCCAAAGCTTATGTCAAAGGCCAGTTCCCACCTCGTTTTGAAACCAATACGGCCTTAGCTGGCTTGTTAGGCGATATGTACCTCTATGGTTTTAATCAGGACTTTATTAACAGTTTCCAAAGCAAAGTGGATCAACTGACAGTGGCCGAAAGCAAACGCCTGATCAATAGCTACTTCCCGAAAGAGCAGCTGCAATTTGTGCTGATTGGCAAAGCTGAAGCAATTAAAGATATCGCGAAGAGCTACGGTGAAGTCAAGCAAGTGGATATTCAGGCTGCTGGTTTCGGTGAGTAAGCTCTGAGGATGAAAATGGAAACCCGGCTCAGGCCGGGTTTTTTATAAACTGAAACTTGAGTTTTTTATTCCATTATCATATTTGTAATACAATAGTATTGAATTACTATTGGTCCTGTCTGTAACAAAGAGTCAGCAGCATAGCTGGCCTACTTATCCACAACGACAGGGGATTTTTATGACGACCTTTAAGAACACTTTTACAAAAGCGCCACTATGGCTGGCGTTGAATTTAGTTTTGGTTTCGGCTTGTGGTGGCGGTGGTTCCGACGCTGTAACAACGCCGCCAACAACAGGCACACCGCCGCCTGTGGTCACGCCTCCACCCGTTACTAATGCGCCAGTTTTTACTAATGTAGCAGTGCATGATCCTTCAGTGCTGAAAGTAGGCTCAGAGTTTTATATTTTTGGCTCTCACTTAGCTGCTGCTAAATCTGCCGATTTACAGAACTGGACCTTAGTGGCCGACGGTGTAAACGCCAGCAATAAGTTGATGCCCAATGCAGCGACTGAAATCAAAGAAACCTTTGACTGGGCCCAAACCTCAACACTGTGGGCTGCTGACGTGATTGAAATTGGTGGCAAGTTTTATATGTACTACAACGCCTGCAAAGGGGATTCTCCGCGTTCGGCTTTGGGTATTGCAGTGGCAGACTCAGTAGAAGGGCCTTACAAGAACCAACAGCTGTTACTGAAATCTGGTATGTGGGGAGAACCCAGTGAAGACGGTTTGATTTACGATGCGACCATTCATCCGAATGTAGTAGATCCAGATGTATTTTTTGATAAAACCGGCCGCCTCTGGATGTTGTATGGCTCCTATTCGGGCGGTTTATTTATTCTGGAGCTTGATAAAGCAACAGGAATACCTTTACCGGATCAAGGTTATGGTAAACATCTGATGGGTGGCAATCACAGCAGAATCGAAGGCGGATACGTTCTGTACAGCCCTGACAGCGATTATTATTATCTCTTTGTATCTTTTGGTGGCCTGGATGCCAATGGCGGCTACAACATACGTGTAGCGCGCTCCAGCAATCCTGAAGGTCCTTACTTCGATGCTTTAGGCAATTCTATGGCCGATGTGAAATCCAACCCGGCTTTGCCGTTATTTGATGACGCCAGCATAGCGCCTTATGCCGAAAAATTAATGGGCAACTTTTTGTTTGAACGCCAAAGCAGCGAGGTCGGTACAGGAATTGGCACTGGTTATGTGTCGCCTGGTCATAACTCGGCTTATTATGATGAAAGCTCTGGTCAGTATTTTCTGCTATTCCACACCCGTTTTCCACAGCAGGGCGAACAGCATCAGGTGCGGGTGCATCAGATGTTTATCAATAAAAATGGCTGGCCTGTAGTTGCGCCGCATCGTTATGCCGCTAACACGGAAAAAGCAGTCACGGCAGAGCACTTAGCGGGCAGCTACAAGCTGATTGAACATGGCAAAGATATTTCGGCCGATATTAAAAAGCCACTCAGTATTAATCTTCTGGCGGGTGGCAGTATCAGCGGTGATAAAACCGGCAGCTGGCTGTATGGCACTAATCAGCAGATCAGCATTAACCTGGATGGCAGTGGCAGTTATGAAGGTGTGGTATCACGGCAGTGGCATGAAACACCAGCCAAATGGACTGTGACTTTTAGTGCTTTATCCAGTGAAGGCAAAACAGTCTGGGGTTCACAGAACTAACCAATAGTAGAACTGGAATAGCAGAAAAGAAAAAACCCAGCCGAAGCTGGGTTCCAATTTATGGCAGGGGTACAGGGATTCGAACCCCAGAATGGCGGGATCAAAACCCGCTGCCTTACCGCTTGGCTATACCCCTGCAGAACTGTTGTAGCTAAAATTGTGCAATTTGATGATTACACTGCCACTTCAATTAAATGGCAGGGGTACAGGGATTCGAACCCCAGAATGGCGGGATCAAAACCCGCTGCCTTACCGCTTGGCTATACCCCTGCAGAAACTGCAGAATTCTTACTTGCTTGGTGCGGAAAGAGAGACTCGAACTCTCACGCCTCGCGGCGCTGGAACCTAAATCCAGTGCGTCTACCAATTTCGCCATTTCCGCAAACACTGGACGAACAAATTAAGTGGTGGCTACAGCGGGAATCGAACCTGCGACCCCAGCATTATGAGTGCTGTGCTCTAACCAGCTGAGCTATGTAGCCACTATGTCTTAGTTGTCCTAAGCAAGTGGCGCGTATTATGCTCATCAGGCTTTTTTGCGTCAACCGTTTTTTTGCCACATCTTTATCTATTCGGTTTGTTTGCTGGTTTTCTATGCAAGTTGATGCCAACACAGCCAGTTTTTTCGGTTTTTCCGCTGCTTGTTTGGGATTGTACGGCTTTTCCGGTAGTATCGGATTGTTTTTAA
>JAHIWM010000051.1 GCA_018815765.1 Gammaproteobacteria bacterium
CGGTAATCATCTAAAGCACGCAACATACGGGCTATGGCGCGATCACGGTTTTCGTCCCAAACGATCAGCTTGGCAATCATAGGATCGTAAAAAGGCGAGACTTCGTCGTTTTCGACCACGCCTGTGTCCACCCGCACATAACGGCTGGCTTCAGGCTGGCGTAAATAAGTCAGTTTGCCTGTGGCTGGCAGAAAATCGTGATCCGGATCTTCAGCATAAACCCGCACCTCAATGGCGTGGCCATCAATAGTGATTTGATCCTGAGTTAAAGGCAAAGGCTGACCACTGGCGACCAACAGCTGCCATTTCACCAGATCCTGACCTGTGATCATTTCAGTCACAGGGTGTTCAACCTGCAGACGGGTGTTCATTTCCATAAAATAGAAGGAACCGTCTTCATCAAATAAAAACTCAACAGTACCAGCACCCTGATACGCAATAGCCTGAGCGGCTTTCACTGCCGCTTCACCCATGGCTTTACGCTGCTCTGGGCTGAAATTTGGTGCTGGTGCTTCTTCAATCACTTTCTGGTGACGGCGCTGAATAGAGCAGTCGCGCTCAGCTAAATACACCGCATTACCAAAACTGTCGGCAAACACCTGAATTTCCACATGGCGGGGTTTGGTCAGGTAGCGTTCCATCAGCACTTTGTCATTGCCAAAGCCGTTTAAGGCTTCACGTTTGGCGCCAGCCAAAGCTTCAGCAAATTCGCTGCTGTTCCACACCACACGCATACCTTTACCACCACCGCCGTATGCGGCTTTCAGTAACAGTGGGTAGCCTACTAAATCAGCTTGCTGCTGTAAAAACGCAGGATCTTGGTTATCGCCATGATAACCCGGCACTAAAGGCACACCGGCTTTGGTCATAATCTCTTTGGCGGCGCTTTTACTGCCCATAGCCGCAATAGCAGGCACTGGTGGGCCAATGAAGACCACACCAGCCTCCGCACAGGCTTGTGCAAAACCTTCGTTTTCAGATAAAAAGCCATAGCCAGGGTGTACTGCTTCGACGCCACTTAATTTGGCGATGTCCAGAATTTTATCAGCCCGTAGATAAGACTCTTTGCTTGGCGCTGGGCCTAATAAAAAAGCTTCATCGGCCATATGCACATGACGGGCGTTGGCGTCAGCTTCTGAATACACAGCCACACAACGGATCCCCAGTTTATGGGCTGTTTCTATCACACGGCAGGCGATTTCGCCCCGGTTGGCGATCAAAATTTTGCGAAACATCAGTCTGTTTTTCCTTATTCTGACCGGATCCAGGCCGGAGTACGTTTTTGTAAAAAGGCAGTTAAGCCTTCCTGACCTTCAGCTGACACGCGAATAGCGGCAATGCGGGCTGAAGTGCTGTCAATAAGTTGCTGATTAATAGGCTGATGATTCACAGCTGCCATTAACTCTTTCGCACAGCGCAGCGCTGCAGGGCTGTTATTCAGCAAAATGCCAACAAAATGGTCTGCGGCATCTGCAAGGCCACCAGCTTCCACTAACTGGTGCACTAAACCTAAATTCAGCGCTGTAGCAGCATCAAAACGTTCTGCCGTTAAGAAATAACGACGGCTGGCACGTTCGCCAATAGCGCGCATCACGTAGGGGCTGATCACCGCTGGTATTAAACCTATTTTGACTTCACTTAAACAAAAGCTGGCGCCTTGTTCGGCAATGGCTATATCGCAGCAGGAGACTAAACCCAAAGCACCACCAAAAGCTGCACCTTGCACCAAAGCTATGGTGGGGGCAGGGAAGCAATCCAGTTGGCGCATCAGCTCTGCGAGCTGACCGGCATCTTCGAGGTTCTGCTGGTAGTTTTTTTCTGCCATAGAGCGCATCCAGTTCAGATCTGCACCTGCACTGAAGTTTTTGCCCAAGGATTTCAGCAACAGCACCCGTACCGCAGGATTAGCGGCCAGGCTTTTTAAGGCATCAATTAATTCGCCAATCATGCTGTCGTCAAAGGCGTTGTGCACTTCGGCGCGGTTCAGCACTAATTCTGCAACACCGGCTGCATTTAACGAGGTAGTAATAGTTTTATAATTTTGCATTCTGTTTACTCCTTGCCATTACATCCGGAACACGCCAAATTTGGATTCGGCGACTGGCGCATTCAGCGCTGCGGTCAGTGCCAGGCCCACCACCATACGGGTTTGTGCCGGGTCGATAATGCCGTCATCCCATAA
>JAHIWM010000052.1 GCA_018815765.1 Gammaproteobacteria bacterium
GAAATCGGTAGACACAAGGGATTTAAAATCCCTCGCTCGAAAGGGCGTGCCGGTTCAAGTCCGGCCCCGGGCACCATTTCTCTTCTGTTATACCTTTCAGATTCCCTTTTTAATTCCTGTTCTGAAACTAAACTGCTATAACTAAAACACCTTGTTAATTTGCAGGTTTATTCTGTTATGCATTTTTACTCTCTTGATTTCATTAAAGAAATGCCAAAATCCGATCTGCATTTGCATTTAGATGGCAGCTTACGTTTAGACAGCCTGATTGAGATGGCCGCCAAAGCCGGTGTGAAACTGCCCAGTCAAACGGTGGAAGGTTTAAAAGAGCTGGTGTTTAAAGACAGCTATCAGAACCTGGGTGAATACCTGCATTGTTTCCAATATACCTGTGCTGTGCTTCGTGATATGGATAATCTGGAGCGCGCTGCTTATGAGCTTGCCATCGACAACCAACTTGAAGGCGTCAACTACATTGAAGTGCGTTTTGCGCCTCAGTTATTAATAGACCTGCCAACAGGCATAGATTTTGACCGGGTGATGCACGCGGTCAACAATGGTCTGAAAAGAGCTCAGCAGGAATACAATAGCCAGGCTGTGGTTCTCAACGGCGACAAACCGCCTTTTGCCTACGGCATTATCAACTGCGCCATGCGGATGTTTGGCGACAAAGGCTTTTCACCTTATTACACCAACTTGTTCCAGCTGATGCGCGATTTCAGTCCTATTGAAGTCATTAAGCTGGCGGCGATGGAATTAGTGCGTGCCAGTGTGCGGCTGCGGGATGAAGCAGGAATTCCAATAGTGGCGTTGGATTTAGCAGGGCAAGAGTCTGGTTATCCGGCCAGCAAATTTAAAGAAGTGTATGAGTTTGCCCATCAGCACTTTTTACTGAAAACCTTACACGCCGGTGAAGCTTATGGCGCTGAAAGTGTGTTTGAGGCTATTACCGAATGTTATGCCGACCGCATAGGCCACGGTTATTCGTTGTTTGTGCCGGAGATGATCCAGGACCCGGCCATCAAAGATAAACAAAAGTACATTCGTGAATTGGCTTCTTATATAGCCGACAAACGTATAGCCATTGAAGTCTGTTTAACCAGCAACCTGCAAACCAATCCGGGTATCAGCCACATTAAAGAGCATAAGCTCGGCGATATGCTGGATCACCGTATTGTCACTGTGATTTGCACCGACAACAGGCTGGTGTCCAATACGACGGTCAGCCGCGAATACAAGCTGGCTTTGGATAACTTTGATATTCCGCTGAAGCGCCTAAAAGATATGGTGGCCTATGGCTTTAAGAAAAGCTTTTTTCCGGGCAGCTATGTTGAGAAGCGCCAGTACGCTAAGCAATGTTTAGAGTACTTCGATAAAGTTGCGCAAAAATACGGCTTTATTAACTAACTGCTTAATTCGGGTCAGAGTAAAATTAAATCCCAAATTTAATTTTACTCTGACCCGAATTAGACCGATCACTCCGTTCGACTCCCTTTCTGCTCTAGAATCTGTATTTTTGATTTAATGTAAGCTATTGAAATTTAATTAAATTATCAATTATTAATAAATCCTGACAAAAGTGTCGCAAAAAGCATACATGCTAAGCTATTGAAATATATTGATATTATTTTAAGCTCTATTTTGCTGTTGCTAATTAGCGACAGATCTTTTCGAGTTTCTGTTCAGTTTCAGCCGGAAATGAATTTAACTTTATTTAAGTTGTTGATATTTAACATTTAAAAATTAAATTTAAAACTTGGCACGGACTCTGCATTTATTAGTTCGTAACGGTAAATTAGGTAAGAGGTACGATGTTGTTACTCTTACCTAATTTACCGGCAGGCTCAGCAAAACGCTGAAATGAACAGTAGTAAAGACGGGGTGAATTATGGACTTATTTTTAATCGCAGCTATCGCATTCTTCATGGTTAACGCTTTTGTATTCGTAACCTACATGCGCAAAATTGATTTAAACGGCAATGCAGTTTTAGAGTTAGAGCGTGTTCAGGCTGCTGATGCTTATGCCCGCACTGCTGCTAAAGTACGTAAAGCACGCACTGCAGTTGCGCTGGAACAAGCTACTAACTAATTAGTTGCTGTCGATATATGAAAAAACCGGTCTCTGACCGGTTTTTTTATGCGCCGCCATCCGTGGCGCTTACCCACATTGGATTGGAATTTGAGACGGGCGGGGACAAGCCCGCGCCCCTACCTGTTAAAAATCGTTCCTGACGATTTTTTATTCGCCGCCATCCTTGGCGCTCACCCCCAAGGGGCCAACGCTTCGCATTGTTAAAAATCGTTCCTGACGATTTTTTATTCGCAGCCATCCTTGGCGCTCACCCCCAAGGGGCCAACGCTTCGCATTGTTAAAAATCGTTCCTGACGATTTTTTTACGTCCATGTGTAAATCCGTTATGATAAGCGCCTGATTTTTCGTGGAACCCTGTCCTGATGCGAATGCCTGTTCAGCCTGCTTCCTTGCGGCAGTTTGTTTTACTCAGCTTTTTTATGGCGCTAATCCCACTTGGGGTTTTGTTGTGGCAAAGCCACAGCGCTTTATCTGATGTCAGCCGTTATGCCATAGCTGAAGCCGAGAGTTCGGTTGCTAATGTGCGGCGCGCTGAAAATATGCAAAAGCTGGTCAATGACATTGAACGCTCCGTGTTGCAATTCAGCATTTTGAAAACCGATGCCTTGTCGCAGCTGGCGGCCACTCACCTCAATAATTACCAACAGAATCTGGGTTCTGTTTGTCTGAATCTGGGCCAGCCTGTGCTGTGTGCGCAGCAGCAAAAGCAACTGGAGTTGTTATTTGCCAGCTACCTGCATGAAAGTAATGAAGAGCTGAGCCCCATTCTGCAAAGGATCCGTCAGCAGCAGGTGCAACTGACGCAAGTGATCTGGGCTTTACTGGAGCAACGGTTACAGCAGCAGCAAGTCTATGCCGAAGAAGCCCAAAGTCATCTGGCCTGGCAAACCGTGGCTTTAGTGGTATTAACCTTATTGATGGTACTTTGGGCTTCAGCCCGTATTACCGCGCCTGTGAAAATGCTGGATACCATGATCCGTTCAATAGGGCAGGCCAGTCACCATTTTCCCCATGACAAAGTGGATGGCCCACGTGAACTGACAGAACTGGGTGAGCAGCTACGCTGGCTGGCATCACGTTTACAGCAACTGGAAGCCTTGCGACTGATTTTATTACGCCATGCATCCCACGAATTAAAAACTCCTTTATCCAGTATCCGTGAAGGCTGTGCTCTGTTGAACGAACAGTTGGTTGGGCCTTTAAATCCGCAACAAATGGAAGTGGTTAGTTTACTCAATGGTAGTGCTGACCGCTTAAGTGTGCTGACGGAACAACTGCTGGATTACAACAAGTTATTGCAACAAGCCAAACCCGAGTTTGGCTGGCATGACAGTGAAACTCTGCTGCAAAACTGCTTTAATGATCATGCGTTATCCCTACAGCAACGCGAACAAACTATAGTACTGGACTGTCAGTTGCCGCGTATTTATACCGACTCCATGTTGTTCCGGCGTATTCTGGATAACCTGATTAACAACGCACAGGCATACGGTGCTGAGGGCAGTAATGTCTGGGTCAATTTACGCCTGCATGATAAATTTATGCTGTTAGACGTGGCGAATAACGGCACCCCTATTCCTGCTGAATTGCGGGCTAAATTGTTTGAACCCTTCCAGCGTGGTAAAGCCCCTCGTTTTGATGCAGTGCAAGGTTCAGGTTTAGGTTTATCTATTGTCGCCGACTGTGCCCGTTTATTAGGTGGTCTGGCAGAAATTATCGACGTCAGTTACGCCGATGTGTGTATTCAGGTGCGTTTGCCTTTAGTTGAGGATGCGGTATGAAAGTTTGGTTAAGTCTTGGCCTTTGTTTGGCGTTAACAGCCTGTCAGGGTGTAAAACCTGTAGTGCCTGTGGTGAATAAAACTTTACCAAAAGTGGAACCTGCACAAACCCAGTTGGTGGAACCTCCTAGACCTGTCAAAGCTGAATTGGCGATTGCCGACGATGCTTTAACCTTACAAGCCTGGCGGGATTTCCGCGCCCAGTTGTTGCTGATGCCTGTGACTGAGCGGGATTTATTATTACGTAGTTTTAGAACCAGTCCTGTCACCACTTTACAAACCTTATTAATTAAGCTGCATCCGGACAGTCCTTATGCGGTGCGCTTTGCGGCTCAGACTCAGTTAAATGACAAGCTGACCACCTTACCTAAAGGCTTAGCCGATTTATTGCGCTGGGATCTGGCCTATAACCAGAAGTTGCTGGAAAGCGAATCTGCGGTCACTGCCTTATCGCGTTTAAATGCACAACAGCAAGAACAATTGGACAGACTGCGCCGACAAAGCAAAGATTTACAGAAGAAAATTGATGCACTGACCCAAATTGAAGCTAAGTTAAACCAGACAGGAAATTAATCATGAGCAATGGCGCCCGGTTATTGCTGGTGGATGATGATCCCAGCTTATTACGTTTACTAACGCTCCGTCTGGAAGGCGAAGGTTATCAGGTGATCAGTGCAGATTGCGCCGAAACTGCGTTGGTATTGCTGGGTAAAAATAAAGTCGATGTGGTGCTGAGTGATTTACGTATGCCGGGTTTAGACGGCATGGCCTTGTTTGACGAAATCGCCAAACGCCATGCTGGTTTGCCTGTCGTGTTGATGACAGCACACGGCTCCATTCCTGAAGCTGTAGCAGCCACTCAGCGTGGTGTCTTTGGTTTTTTGACTAAGCCTCTGAACAACAACGACTTACGCGATATTTTAGCCCAGGCTGTGCATCAGTCTCATGTGCCAAGCAAAGATGAATGGCGCACCGATATTATTACCCGCAGCAAAGTGATGGAGCAGGTACTGGATCAGGCGTACAGAGTAGCGCAGCGCGATGTCAGTGTGTTAATCACTGGGGCCAGCGGTACTGGTAAAGAAATGCTGGCGAAAGCCATTCATAAAGCCAGTCCACGGGCTAAAGGCCATTTTGTTGCTATTAACTGTGGTGCTTTACCTGAGCATTTGCTGGAATCAGAGCTTTTTGGTCACACCAAAGGTGCTTTTACCGGTGCAGTGACAGAACACTTAGGTTTATTCCGCGAAGCCGACGGCGGCACTTTGTTCCTGGACGAAATTGGTGATATGCCGATGCCATTGCAGGTGAAGTTATTGCGGGCTTTGCAGGAGCGGCAAATCCGCCCTGTGGGTAGTACTAAAACTATTGCCATAGATGTGCGGGTACTATCGGCAACGCACCGTGATTTAAAACAGGCGATGCAGGAACAGAGCTTCCGCGAAGATTTGTATTACCGCTTAAACGTGGTGAATTTACAGTTGCCGACCTTAAGAGAGCGGGCTGAAGACATTCCATTGTTAGCTCGTCATGTGCTGCAACAAAATGCCGAACGTCATGGCGTGCAGGTCAACCGCTTTTCTGAAGATGCAATGCAGGCGCTAGTCACAGCTCAATGGCCGGGCAATGTGCGCCAATTGGTCAACGTGGTTGAGCAATGTGTGGCTTTAACCCAAAGCCCTGTATTGAGCGTGGCTTTAGTTGAGCAGGCGTTATCACAAAATCGCAGTTTCTGGCCGACCTTAAGTGAAGCCCGTGATCAGTTTGAACGGCAGTATTTGATCCGGGTGTTAAAAATGGCCGAAGGCAATGTCACCCGTGCTGCAGAATTGGCTGGGCGTAACAGAACAGACTTTCACAAACTACTGAAAAAACATGAACTCAGCGCAGCTCAGGTATCCGAGCAAAGCGATGAATTGGAATAACTGAAAATGGGGTCAGATCACATTGTTAACAGCGAACAATGTGATCTGACCCCGAGAGATAAATCGATGCACGAAAATTTTGAAGTAGAACCCGATGTACTGAAAGCCAAAATCATCAGCGAAACAGCAAAGATTAGCTGGCTGGAGTTGCAAAAGTTTTATGCTGCGGGCTCTGTGGTTCAGGTCTCCGCTGAACTGGATTTAGTGGATGTGGCTTTTGCTTTTAGTCAGGATGATAAAACTGCAGTGCAGAACTGGTTACAGACAGGTTTAGTCGACAGAGTAGGCGATACGCAAGCACAGCTTTGGGTTGAACAAAAAGCAGAACTTTGGGCTGTGGTGATTTCCCCCTGGATATTAGTGCAGGATAAAGCCGGTTCATCCACTCATTAATTAGGCAGGTCAACGCTTTATGTACGCAGAAAATTTCCAGTTAGAGTCTTACCTTAAACGTATTGGTTACACAGGGTCTTTAGATCGCAATGCTGAAACCTTAACCAAGCTGATGCGTGCTCAGTTGTTTAGCGTTGCCTTTGAAAACCTGGATGTGCAGGCAGGCAAAATTGTCTCTTTAGTACCGGAACAAATCGTCGATAAAATAGTAGGCCAGGGCCGTGGTGGTTATTGTTATGAGGTGAATGGCCTCTTTGCGATGGCATTACAGGCGTTAGGTTTTAGCTACAAGTTTATCGCCTGTCGTCCTATGTTCTACTCGGTGCGCCGGCCTAAAACTCATATGGTGTTGCTGGTTGAAGCTGAGGGTGACCAATGGATCTGTGATTTAGGTTTTGGCAGCTACGGTATTCGTGCCCCTATCGCTTTATCTTCGTTAGAACAAGTGCAGCAACAAGACTTTGATCAGTTCCGTTTAACCACAGAACAAAGTGGTGCTTATGTGGTGCAGGCTATGGTGGATGGTCAGTGGTTAAGTCAGTTTGGTTTTGAACCTTATGCCAGCGAGTGGGTCGACTTTATGCCCGCCAACTACCTGAATTCCACCCATCCGGATACGATTTTTGTGCAGAAGTTATTGGTGATTAAACACCACGAACAAGGCCGGGATATTTTGCTGGGCGACCAGCTAAAACAAATTCGTGTCGATGGCCCAGTGGTGCAACAGCTAAGCCCTGAACAGCGGGAAGACATACTAAAGCTGCTGTTAAAATAAAATTGGGGTCAGATCACATTGTTAACTGTTAACAATGTGATCTGACCCCAATTTAAAAGTTAATAGCCTGCAGCCTGGCCGTCTTTACGGGATTCAGAAGCACCGTAATAAACGCCGGTTTTAGGGTCTTTCATAATGGCTTGATAGCCGCCAAACTCACCCAAAGCGTAACGCACATCATGGCCTTTTTTCATCAGCTCACGGGCTGTTTCATAAGGCACACCTTTTTCCAACTGAACATAACCACCATTGGTTAAATAAGCAGCCTGTGAATCGGTTGGCTCAGTGCTGCCCAGATGTTGCCAGCGTGCTGCATCGCCGGCTTCCTGCAGGTTCATGCCGTAATCCACCATATTGACGACAATCTGCACATGACCCTGAGGTTGCATAGCACCACCCATCACACCAAAGCTGGTTAGTGGTTTGCCATCTTTACTGATAAAAGCCGGAATGATGGTCTGGAAAGGGCGTTTGCCAGGCTCATAAGCATTGGCGTGTTTTTGGTCCATAGAAAACATTTGGCCTCTGTCCTGGAAACCAAAACCAGTGCCCGGAGCTACCACTCCTGAACCCATGCCACGGTAGTTACTTTGGATCAGTGACACCATAGTGCCGTCTTTGTCGGCTGTGGTCATATAAATGGTATCGCCTTCGTAAGCGGCCGGATTACCCGCATCAACACGCTGGGCAGCATTAGCGCCAATCAGCTTAGCGCGCTCTTTACCATAAGCTTCAGAAATCAGGCCTTTGATTGGCAGCTTGTTAAAATCGGTATCGGCATAAAACTTAGCTCTGTCTTCAAAAGCCAGTTTTTTCGCTTCCACTAAAGTATGAATACTTTCGACACTGTTGTAGCCCATGGCTTTTAAGTCGAAATTTTTCAGAATTTGCAGCATCTGCAAGGCCGCTATGCCCTGACCATTAGGGGGCAATTCCCACACATCATAACCACGGTAATTCACTGATACAGGTTCTACCCAATCGGATTTATGGCTGGCGAAATCTTCATAACGCAGATAACCGCCATTGGCTTTCATAAAACCATCGATACTTTTGGCGATATCGCCTTTGTAAAAAGCATCACGACCGCCCGTGGCTATGGCTTTATAAGTGGCAGCCAAGTCAGGGTTTTTAAACATCTCGCCTTTAGCCGGCGCTTTGCCATTGATGGTAAAAGTACCAACAAAATCACCAGGCTGGTCTTTTAAGCGTGGAACTGATCTGTCCCAGTAATAAGCAATCAGTTCGCTAACCGGAAAACCTTGTTCGGCATAGGTAATGGCAGGCTGCAGAATTTGTGTCATCGGCAATTTGCCAAACTTCTGGTGCATCTCAAACCAGCCATCTACTGCGCCAGGTACGCTGATCGGTAACATGCCATAAGGAGGCAAATCTTCACGGCCGAGTTTTTTCAGCTCTTTGGCCAGTTGTTTATGACTTAAACCTTTAGGTGAGCGACCTGAAGCATTGAGGCCATAAATTTTATTGGTTTTACCGTCCCAGATAATGGCGTACAAATCACCGCCTATACCGTTGCCAGTCGGCTCCATCAAACCTAAAGCGGCATTGGCAGCAATAGCAGCATCTACTGCTGTGCCACCTTGTTTCATAATATCCAACGCAATTTGAGTCGCTAATGGCTGACTTGTTGCAGCCATCGCATGAGGAGCTATCACTTCGGAGCGGCTGGCAAAATCAGCGCCGGTAATACGGTCATACGCCATCAGTTGAGGAGATAACGCAAGCAGGCTGCAGAGCAGGAGTTTTTTCATTGTGGTTGTGCCTCTGAAATACAGGAGCACTCAAACTAATCAGAGCGTGCTGAAATTACCAGCGGCACGCGACCAAAGGCCGAATTAGCTGGCTGAAACTTGCTGTGCGGTTAAAGCTGCAGGTTGCTTATAGTGTAGGGTGGACTCGCCGTAGGCAAGCCGCCAAAGTTTATTGGGGAATAGCCAGCGATCAATAGTTTATGGCGCAATGCCGCTATACCATGGCTGGCTGTGCCGATTATGGTATAGGGCTGTAGCAGTTATATAGCACCTGCAGCTAAAGGTGTAACAGGGCGAGCCATTTCCAGATGCGGAATATCGTCTTCCAGATAAGGTTCGCTGCAGGCAATAAAACCAAAAGATTCGTAAAAACGTTGCAGGTAACACTGGGCTGAAATACGGATCTCCAGATCAGGCCAGCAACTACTGGCGACATCTAGAGCTTTGTCCATCAGACCACGGCCCAACGCCAGACGGCGTGCTGTTTGTGACACACAAATGCGGCCTAACGCCGGGCTGTTTTCATAGCTGACACCTGGTGCCAATACCCGGGCGTAGGCTAAAATCTTGTCACCTTTTTTCAACAGAATATGTCGGGTTTGCGGATGTAAATCTTTATTGTCCAGCTCCGGATAAGGGCAGTTTTGCTCAACTACAAATACATCCACTCTTAATTGCAGCATGGCATACACCGTATACGAATCCAGTTGACTAAAGCCTGCGACTTGCCATTCCATTCGTCTGTCCTGTTATTTTTCTAATGATTTTGGCTTTACTATACCAAACTCATTACATTCTTGTCTGGTTGCAACAACAGCAGTAAACGCCTTGCACAAAAAAGTCGGCATGACGACTCAACTTGGCGCACACTTAGTACATTCGTTTGATGGAGCCAAAAGGAGTTGTGATGTGGTTAAGCCAGATAGTCCAAAAGAAACGCCACTGGCAGCAATTGCTCAGTGTATTGGTGTTACTGCTGGTCAATGTCAGCTTCTACAGTATTGGCCAGTTACAGCTGCAGGAACGTCAGCAGCAATGGCAACAATGGCTTGTTTTACAGCCGTTGCAGCAACAATCCTGGTTGGTTAGTGAGCAGGGCCAGCTAAAGCTTTTATCCAGCCCACCGCCAGTTGCTGCTGAGTTTATCGCTTTGGATGGCTCTAATCCTGTATTACATCTGGAGCCTGAACTGGTCACAAGCTGGAGTACAGCGGATTACCTGTTATTAAATCTGCCTTTTGTCATTTGGCTGGGGTGGTTACTGTGGATCAGGCCTTACCAGCAACAGTTCAGGCTGGAGTTACAGCAGCTGGAACAGCAAACTCAACTACTACTTACACATTTAGAGTTACCCTTTCATCGCGAAACAAATCCTGCCACTCAGTTGCAGCGGGTTTTGTTAAAGCTACAAAACTGGCAAAAGCGCGACAGTGAAATTCGTCAGTTGGTGCGGGTGCAAGGATTAGTGGATCATGAGCTGGCGATAGGGAACAGAGTATTTTTTGAAAGCCGCTTAAATCACTATTTAACTGAAAGTACAGAAGTGGCCAGCGGCGCCGTATTTTTAGTGCAGCTGTCACATCCTGAACCTCACTTGTCCGTTCTGATTAAGTTACAAAGGTTAAGAGGCTGTGTTGAGCTTATCGCTGAGCTGGTGTCCGGTTGGCCCGATGCGGTATTGGCAAGGCTGGCCGACAACGATCTGGCCTTACTGATCCCGGGTTTAACCGGAAAAGAAGCTGAGCAGTTGGGGGATCGTATGGCGCAGGTGTTGAGCCAGGCCAATTTTTTTGATGAGTGTCAGGATTTTGATTTAGTGCATATTGGCTTTGTGTTGTACCAACAAGGGCAAAGTTCTTACCAACTGATGGCTGAGGCTGATATGGCTTTAAAAACGGCTCAGTTGCAGGGGCCTAATGCCGCCTATGGTTTTAATGATCCACAAAAGCCCAAAATTAAAGGTTCTGTCTGGTGGCGGACCGAATTACATAATGCACTGAGAGAAAATAGATTTTTGCTTAGCTTTCAACCGGTTTTCTCCTGGCAGGATAACGACGTATTGCAGCATGAAGTATTGGTGCGGCTTGCCAGCAGTGATGGTGATAAACTCGCGGCGGCGTTGTTTTTACCTATGGCAGCCAACTGCGGTTTAGTCAGTGCCATAGATCAGTATGTGCTGCTGAAAGTAGCCAAACTCAGTGAAACCGAAGCGTTGGAGCACTGCCGTTGCAGTGTGAACTTAAATACCCAATCGTTGCTGGATGAGGGATGGTGGCATTGGCTGCAGCAGCAGTTGAACAGTGGTGCCATAGTGGCTACCGATCTGGCTTTGGAGTTTCATGAGCATCATTTGATCAAGCAATACAAAAGTCTGAAGCCGAAATTATTGCAGTTACAGCAGTGGGGTTTTGAACTGGTTGTGGATCATGTGGGTTTAAGTCTGGACGCAACACCTTATACCGATGAGTTGCCTATCCGTATGTTAAAAATTCATCCGGCTGTGGTGCGTGGTATTGACCATCAACTGGAGCAACAGTTGTTTATCCGCGGGTTGTTAGCATCTTGTGTTGGCAAAGATATTAAAGTGGTCGCCACAGGAGTTGAGCAGGACCCTGAATGGCAATGTCTGAAAAAACTGGGTGTTATAGGGGCTCAGGGTTATTACTTTAGCCAGCCGCTGGCCCGTATTATTGCTCAGAATCAGCTGTCGGGCTAATAAGACCACGATATGCCAGTCCTTTCAGTGCCTGCAGACCCCCTGTGTGAAAAAAACTCAGGCGGCTGCCTGGCGGGATCTCGCCGCGTTTAATTAATTCAAATACCGAATATAAAGCTTTGCCGGTATAAATGGGCTCCAGCTGTAGCCCCTGATGGGCAAAAGACTGGCAAAACTGCCACAACTCTTGATCAAAACGACCATAACGTGGCTGATGTAACGCCTGAACTAACCGCCACTCTGGCCAATGGCGCTCAGACGGTAAAAGTTGTTTGATTTTGTCCGGCAAGCTTTGATCTTTCACCACGGCAATGCCTAACACCGCTGTAGTTTCTGCGCCATGAATAACACCTGCAACTGTGCCACCGCTGCCCACAGCGCAAATAAGTAAAGACGCAGGGCCAGCAGGAGTATTGCGCATATCCAGTTCGCTGACGCCCCGCACTGCAGCCTCGCAGGTTCCGCCTTCAGGAATATGCAGGTAATCAGGGAATTGACCTTTCAGTTGCTGTAGTGTTTCCTGCAGATAACGGCTCTGATAATAAGCTCTGCTGACAGGGATCAATCGCATGCCATAAGACTGACATATTGCCAATGTAGGGTTGTTTATGTCGGCTTCTTCGCCCCGCACTATACCCACACTTTTCAGGTTATTTTCGGCGGCAGCTGCTGCCGTAGCAACTAGGTGATTGGAAAAGGCCCCACCAAAGGTTAACAATCCCTGATATTTTTGTTGCAGTGCCTGCTCCAACTGGTATTTTAGCTTCAACAACTTATTCCCTGATATATCGGGATTGCTACTCGGTACATAACGCAGCCAAAGTTCGGTCTGATGCTCCGTCAGAACAGGATGTTGAATGTTTTGCCACTGCAAATAAGAAGTTAGTTTCATGCTTTGCAGTAGATTTGGAATAAAATTTTTATCATTTTTATCGTTTCTGTGATAATTTAGCGTTACAATAATACAAGAAAGTACAGTAGGTAGTATTTGCCGTTATGTTAACAAAGCTATTGGCGCAACTTAAACTCACCAAAAAATCGGGCAACCTGTTTGCCGGAGTTCATCTGTCCGCCAATAGTTTAAAGGTTGTTGTCGTCACTCAGCAATCTGCAACAGAACAGCGGGTAGAACAAATGTTCCAGGAACAATTTAGTTCTGCAGCACAAATGGCAGCCGCTTTTAAAACAATAGCGACAAAATTACCACCGGATTGTCAGTGTACTTTAGTGATCCCGCCTGAGCGTTATATGGTGTTGCAGATTGATAAGCCTGCTGTGCCTGATGACGAGATTTCATTAGCTTTACCTTGGACAATCAAAGATTTAGTCACTTTGCCTGACGATGATATGGTATTAGATTATCTTGATTTACCATTGCAAAACCAATTGCAGGGTATCAAAGTGAATGTGGTCGTCAGTTCTAAAAGCTGGCTGGCCGACATTGTCGCATTGTTTGTCAAAAATAAACTGCAGTTAGTCGGTATTCAGCCGGAAGAATGGCTGGCCAGAAACTTACTACCCGCTAAAAATCAGGCATTGATGCTGGTATCACACCAGCCGGGTCAGGATTTGGCAGTACAAATTTTACAGCAAGGTAATTTGTGTTTCTCCCGTCGTCTGCGTGGCTTTAATCGTTTGGATCAATACAGCCTGGATGACTTGCAGCAAGGTGTGTTTGATAACTTATTGCTGGAATTACAACGCTCCATAGATTATTTCGAAGGTCAGCTCAAACAGGCTCCGGTGAAAGAAATTGCATTGTTATTAGTCAATTCGAATCAGGCAGGCATAGTGCAATTGTTTGTGCAGAATGGATTTTCTCAGGTATTTGCGATATCAGCCAAGGATGTCAGAGTACAGATGTCAGCGGAACAGTTTAGTCTTTATTGGTTAGCACTTGCGGGTGCAATAGAGCCTTTGTGCGCTCAAATGGAGGTAAACCTTGAAACTACGGGTTAACCTTTATGTACAGGCATTGCAGCCAGTTAAAGAAAAAATCAGTTTAAAGCTGCTGGTTAGCAGCACCTTTGGGCTTTGTGCCGTATTGCTGCTGGCCGGTCTGATCATGAATGCGCACACAGAAGCGAAACAAGCTGAATTAGCCGTGTTGCAACAGCAAGTGAAGAATCAGGAGCTGCAATTAACCCAATTGCAGGCCACCATTGGCAGTCGCCAGCCTTCACCAATTCTGGTTAAGCAACGTCTGGAGCTGAACCAGGTTATTGCGCAAAAACAAAAGCTGCTGCAATTTGTGCAAGGCGAGCAATTAAAAACCTCTGTGAAGTATTCCCCCGTGTTTAAGTATCTCGCCAGCATTGATCCTCAAGGCTTTTGGCTGAGCGGCTTTAGTTTAAATGCAAGCTCCAGCCAGTTTAGTGGTTATGTCACTGAAGCCGAACTCTTACCAAAATGGCTGAATCAGTTGAGTGGCACTGAGTTCTTTAAGGGCCAGACATTTTCTCAGTTTGAAATCAAACAGGAAGAAAACACCGAAGCTTTAGCTTTTAAAGTGACGTCTTCTGCAGTTGGTGCTGCAACTGTTGGTGCAGCAACTTCGGAGGCCAAACCATGAGTGCATGGCAGCAGATGTCAGAACGCTTTAGTGCGTTAAAAGAACGGGAAAAATACACAGCTTTTATTAGTGCTCTGTTGTTATCGTTGTGGCTTTTTATGCTGCAGCTCTTAGTGCCGGCTTTTGAAGAGTTGCGTAAAGTAGAGCAGCAAATAACCAGCGCCACTATGACTGTGCAGCAGCAAAGCAGTAGTTTAATCTCCTTGCAACAACAAGCTGAGGTAGATATTGATGCTAATTACAGAGCTGAATTGGAGAGTCTGCGACTTCAGGAGCAGGAGCTGCAGCAACAGATCTCGAAACTGACCAGCTACTTTATAGGTTCAGAGCGCATGGCGTCTGTACTGCAGGATGTGTTAAAAAGTAGTAATAATGTAAAAATGAAATCTGTGATTGCCAATCCACCTGTACCTTTAACTTTTTCAGAGCAAGGCACTGATAATAAAGCGGTTATTTATCAACATTCTACACTGGTGGTCTTAACGGGTGATTATTTTGCATTAACTGCTGTGTTAGAGCGGCTGGATGCGTTGTCCTGGTCGCTGGGTTGGCAAAGTATTGATTACAACGTAACTGAATACCCTAATGCGGAGCTGACTTTGCATTTACTGACTGTGAGTGACAATGAAAGTTATATTAAGTTGTAGCCTGTGTTTAGTTCTGAGTTGTGCTGTGATGGCGGCTTCAGACCCAACAAAACCCGACGTGGCAATGGCTGTGCCTGTAAGTGCGGATGCAACAGATACGGCTGTGGTGGATGTCAGCGCTAAATTTAAACTTGGGCTGATCAAAAATGTACAGGGACACTATATGGCATTGATTAACGGCCAATCGGTAAAACGGGGCGACGAAATTGATGGCTACAAAGTACTGAGCATTGATCGGCAGCAGGTTGTGCTACAGCAGGCGAATGAACGTTTAACCTTAAGTTTGTTTAAAGCGATGAAAACTCAATGAATTATTTTAACAAAAACTATTTCACAATAGCTTTCATCAGCTTAGGTTTAGCTGCTTGTCAGGGCATGCAGGAAACTAAAATTCCTGAGCAGGCACAGGCTGCGTTGGCAGAACAGCAAAAGCAGCCACAACCAGCAGCTATGGTTGTGCCAGACAGTGTGACTCAGGATTTATTAGCAATGACCAGCCCTATGCAACAGGCGCAGCCTGTGCAGCAGCGCTTTAACGTGGCTGCGGCCAACGTGGATGTTGCAGATTTCTTTACATCGCTGGTTGCAGATACGGATTATAGCGTGGCTATTCATCCGGCTGTGGCAGGGCAGATCACGCTGGATTTAAAACAAGTCACGTTAAACGAGGCTTTTGCCGTTGTTGAGCAGCTGTATGGTTACCATATTCAGCAAGTGGGCTCTATTTATAAAGTGATGCCGGGTGGTTTACGCACTGAAACTATTCCGGTGAATTATTTGCTGATGCAACGTTCGGGCAGCTCCTCTATTTCTGTCACTGCCGGTGGAATATCGTCCTCTCAGGGCAATAACAGCAATGGCAACTCCGGCAATAACAACAACCAAAATGGCAACCAGAACAACAACCAAAACAACAATAATCAAAATGGTAATAACCAGAACAGTCAGAGCGGCCAGGGCAATGGCAGCTCGGTACAAAGCTCGAGCGAAACTGATTTCTGGAAAGATTTAAAAGAAGCTATCACTGGTGTTATGGGATCTGGCCCGGATCGGGCTGTGGTCGTCAGCCCGCAGGCAGGTTTAGTGACAGTACGTGGTTTACCTGCTGAAATTGAAGCTGTTCGGGCCTATTTAGGTCAAACCGAAGAGAGTTTACAACGTCAGGTGATATTGGAAGTAAAAATCATCGAAGTCACTTTAAACGATGATTATCAGCAAGGTATCAACTGGAGCAAAATTGCAGGCACTATAGGCTCCACAGATATCAACTTCAGTAATAACAGCTTTAACCTAGGCAATAATATTACTGCCCAGATTGGCGGCTTAGGCAGCATAGGTTTTGAAGGCGACGATTTTAGCGGTGTAATTAACCTGTTGGAAACTCAGGGGAATGCGCAGGTGCTGTCCAGCCCACGGGTCACGGCCATCAATAATCAGAAAGCTGTAATTAAAGTCGGCTCCGATGAATATTACGTCACCGGCGTCAGCAGCAGTTCAAATCTGAGTGATACGACGGGCACAGGTACAGGCATCACTAGGGATGTGCCTATTCCAGAGCTTGAACCATTTTTCTCTGGTATTGCTTTGGATGTGACGCCGCAGATTAATGTCGATGGTGATGTGATATTACATGTGCATCCTTCGGTATCTGAGACCAGCGAGCTGAACAAATCCATCAATTTAGGTGGAACCAGTTCTTATACATTACCTTCGGCTCAAACCAATATCCGTGAATCCGATACTATTATTAAAGCCCGTAACGGTGAAATTGTCGTGATTGGTGGTTTAATGCAGTCCACGATCAGCGATAGTGAATCTAAAGTGCCAGTGCTTGGATCTGTGCCTTTATTCGGCAAGTTATTTACCAATATCAGCAAAGTAGAGCGGAAAAAAGAATTGATAATACTGATCAAGCCTACAGTTTCGTCCGGCAGCGCTATGCAGCAACAGCTGAAGCAATCTGCCGATTTGATTGATCAATGGTATCCGAAGAACTGATTATGTTGTATTTACGCCACTTTGGTTTACAGCAAAGCCCTTTTAGCCTGACTCCAAACACGGCGTTTTATGTCGATCTGCCTCAGCACCATGAAGCCATGGAAGTGCTGACGACAGCACTCAATGTCGGCGAAGGTTTTATTAAAGTGACGGGTGAAGTCGGTACCGGCAAAACCATGTTATGTCGCAAGCTGATGAATGAAGCGCCGGAAGACTGGGTCATTGCTTACATTCCGGACCCTTATTTGTCACCGCTGGAATTGCGTTGGGCTTTGGCGACCGAATTAGGCCTGAAGCACTCCGACACTATTAACAATCAGCAATTAGTGCAGTTGGTGCAGCATTGTCTGGTTGCTTTTGCAGCCGAAGGCAAAAGAGTAGTGCTGATTATTGATGAGGCCCAGGCTTTGCCTGACGATACGCTGGAAGCATTACGTTTGTTGACCAATCTGGAAACTGAACAACGCAAACTATTGCAGGTGGTGTTATTTGGTCAACCTGAACTGGATAAACGTCTTGCCAGTTACAAGTTTCGCCAGCTACGTCAGCGCGTCAGTTTTTCTTATTTTTTACGTGGCATGTCCTATTACGAAGTACAGGCTTATGTCAGTACTCGTATTGATATAGCAGGCGTTCGCCAGCCATTGTTTTCGCCTGGTGCATTAAAAGCGATTTGGAAATACAGCAGAGGGATCCCACGTTTAGTGAATGTATTAAGTCATAAGGGCCTGATGCTGGCTTTTGGTGAAAATAAACTTCAGGTGCAAACCAAACACTTACGATATGCAGCCAAAGATACCGAAGATGTAAAAGACCACCTTTTGGCGTTAAACCCAGTCTGGTTGAGTTTGTTGGTCTCGTCACTGATGATTGCAGCTGCTGCGCTCTGGCATTTCAGGGAGCTGTGGTTATGAGTGTGATCAATAAGATGCTGCGGGATTTAGACAAACAGCAACAACACCCTGACAGAGGTTTTGCCAGCTTCAGACCAGAGCGCAAATCACATTGGCTGTTATGGGGCTCAGTACCACTGGCCTTATTGGCTGGCTGGTGCGGACAGGCCTGGTATATGGAACGCTTTTCGATCAAAACAGATCAGGCCGCTACAGTAGCTGAAGTGCAAAAAGGCCAGGTGCATCCATTGGCTGCAGTTACTCAACTGCTGCCTGAAGCTCAAAGTCTGGCCGCTGTAACGAATGCCACCGCAGGTACATCCACAGCAGAAACTGTCAGTTTGCAGAAGGTAGTCACCAACCGCATTTCTCCGGAAGCGGCGGCTCAACTGGGTAAAACGACAGCAGCGCAACCTGCTGTAGATGCAGGATCTGAATTGCAACCTTTTGCTCAGCAACCAGTAGCGGAAGAGCGTGTTGTGCAAGTGGTATTAGCTGAAGCTGTTCCTGCAGCCAGCAATAGCGTTGCATTACCCGATCCGGCAGCGACAGACCAGGTTCAGGTCACTGAATTTGATCAAAGCGCAGACTTTGCCGCAGAGCAGGAAACACTGATTGAACCTGACTGGAACGATCCACCACAGGTTGCAGACAAACCCCGTTCTCTGGCGATAGAAAAAGTACAACTAAATCCAGAGCAGCAAAAAGTATTGTTCAGGCAAAAGGCCCAAAAGGCTGAATCCAGCGGAAATCTGAATCAGGCTGTGAGTTACTGGCAACAAATCCGCCAGTTGACTCCGTCAGAGAGTGAAGCGTATTTAGAGTTGTCACGTTTGGCTCAAATTCAACGTAATGATCTGGCCGCCGTGCAGATCCTGGAGCAAGCCAGTGTTGCTGGTGTGAATGATCCAAAACTATCCATGGCATTAGCTGCTTTGGCGCTGAAGCAACAGGATTGGGCCAAAGCTTTGGGTTATTTGCAGTACGAGCCGGATATTTTTAATTACACTGACTTTTATGCGTTAAAAGCCGCAGCTTTGCAGAAAACCAGTCAGCATGCACAAGCTGTGCAAGTGTTTCAGCAACTGGCGCGGCAGCAGCCGGATCAGGCACGTTGGTGGCTGGGAATGGCATTAAGTTATGACGCGCTGCAACAGCAGGATCAGGCATTACTGGCCTATCGTCAGGTGGCAGTAAACGGCTTGGGCTTGTCAGCTGACAGTCTGAACTATGTAAAAAAACGCATAGCGGCGTTAGAGTGATTTTATGTTAAAACCCAGATTAAAAATGCGACTTGGTGATTTGTTGGTGCATGAAAGCATCATCACTGAGCAACAGCTGCAACAAGCTTTGGCGCAGCAACAAAAAACTGGCCGCAAGCTGGGTAGCAGTCTGATTGATATGCAGTTTTTAACTGAAGATCAGTTGCTGCAGTTTTTATCACAGCAGCTCAAAGTCGATTTGCTGGATATCAGTTCGCAGCAAATTGACCCTAAAGCCGTTGCTTTATTACCTGAAGTACACGCCCGTCGTTTCCGTGCTTTAGTGCTGGAAGACAGAGGCAGCTCTGTGTTATTGGGCATGAGCGACCCGGCTGATTTGTCGGTACTGGATCAGATAGCTCCGATGCTGGCACCGAAAGATATTTCTATTGCGATAGTGCGGGAAAGTCAGCTGATCAGCGCTTTTGACCGTTTGTACCGTCGTACGAAGCAAATTGAAAGTTTTGCCACTCAGCTTAAAGAAGAATACGCCGAAACCGATATTCTCGATTTTGGTGCTTTAAGCGATCCAACAGATAACGACAATACTATTGTCAAACTGCTGCAATCTATTTTTGAAGATGCGGTGCAGGTGCGGGCTTCGGATATTCATATAGAACCCGATGAAAAACTGCTGCGTATCCGCCAGCGGGTCGACGGTGTGTTGCAGGAAAACGTGCTTAAAGAAGTCAGCATAGTTCCGGCTTTGGTGTTGCGGTTAAAGCTGATGGCTCAGCTGGATATTTCGGAAAAACGTTTGCCGCAGGATGGTCGTTTCCAAATCAAAATTAAAGGCCGCACTATCGATGTGCGTATGTCGACTATGCCAGTGCAATACGGCGAGTCGGTGGTGATGCGTTTGCTGGACCAGTCGGCAGGTTTGCTGACCATGGAACAAACCGGTATGCCTGATGCGCTGCTGAAACGTTTACGCCGTATTTTAAAAACGCCACATGGCATGATCCTGGTCACAGGCCCAACAGGTTCGGGTAAAACCACCAGTTTGTACGGCATGCTTAGCGAGCTGAATAAAGAAGGCAATAAAATTATCACGGTCGAAGATCCGGTGGAATACCGTTTACCCCGGATTAATCAGGTGCAGGTGAATCACAAAATTGGCCTGACCTTTAGCAATGTATTAAGAACCAGCTTACGTCAGGATCCGGACATTATCATGGTCGGTGAGATGCGTGATCAGGAAACCGCAGAAATTGGCTTACGTGGTGCTTTAACTGGTCACTTAGTCTTGTCTACTTTGCACACCAATGATGCCGTCAGCAGTACCTTACGTTTAATAGATATGGGCGCAGCTGAATATTTAGTCGCCAGCGCACTAAGGGCTATCCTGGCACAACGCTTAGTACGACGTTTATGTCCACACTGCAAAAAAATCTACACGCCGGATTCCTCTGAAATCAGTTGGTTACAGCATAAGCATATAGCGCCAAGCCAACAATTCTGGCGTGGAGATGGTTGCCAGAACTGCAACCATACCGGCTATTCAGGCCGCATTGGTGTGTTTGAACTATTGGTGATGAACCGCGAACTGGCGGATGCGCTGCGTCGTAGTGATGCTGAAGGTTTTGCTGTTGCTGCGCGCAATAACGAAGGTTTCCGGCCTTTGGGTGATATGGCGCTGGAGTATGCGATGCAAGGGCTGACCAGTATAGAAGAGGTGATTAAAGTCTCTGAATACCTTGAACTGGAAGAGCCGGTCAGTGTTATGGCTACAGAACAGGATCTTAGCTAATGGCGACCTTCAGCTACACAGCCAGAGACCGACAAGGCCAGTCTGTCAGCGGCAGTATTGAAGCCAGCAGTGAGATGGCAGCTGCAGATATGCTGCTAAAGCGCAGTCAAATTCCGATCAAAATTCAGATGCAGGAAGAAAAGCAGGCCAGCTCTGCTATCGTCTGGCCTTGGCAGCGGGTCAGCATGACCGAGCTGATCATCTTTTCCCGCCAGATGTATTCACTGATGAAAGCTGGTATTCCTATTATCCGCGCTATTGTGGGTTTAGCAGAAAGCACCAGTTCCTCTGCCTTAAATACAGTGCTGCTGGATTTGGCCGACCAACTGGAAAAAGGCCGCACTTTATCTGCAGCTATGGCGCAGCACCCTAAAATATTCAGCCGTTTGGTTGTGTCTATAGTGCATGTGGGTGAAAACACCGGCCGGTTAGACGAATCCTTTTTACAACTTTCCGGCTATTTTGAGCAGGAAATGGACACTAAAAAGCAAATCAAGCAAGCGACCCGTTATCCCTCTTTTGTGCTTTTCGCCATAGTGGTGGCTATGGTGCTGATGAACATGTTGGTGATCCCACAATTCGCTACCATGTTTGCCAAATTTAATACTGAGTTGCCATGGGCCACCAGAGTTCTGCTTGCTAGTTCGAACCTTTTTGTGAATTACTGGGAATTGATGTTAGCGGCGTTGATAGGATTTATCTGGGCTTTGAAGATATATCTGCAAACAGATAAAGGCCGTCATCAGTGGAGTTACTGGAAGTTAAAAACCCCTTTGATGGGTTCTATTATTGTTCGCGCCACTTTGGGGCGTTTCAGCCGAAGTTTTTCCATGATGTTAAAAGCCGGCGTGCCTTTAACTTCAGCTTTAACGCTAGTGGCTGAAGCTGTAGATAATGACTATATGGCGGAAAAAATTCGTGAGATGCGTAAAAACATTGAACGCGGCGAAAGTCTGCTGCGGGTAGCGGTACAAAGTGAGTTGTTTACGCCTTTAGTACTGCAAATGTTAGCTGTAGGTGAAGAAACAGGTCAGATTGACGAGATGTTGACGGAAGTTGCTTCATTTTATGAAAGAGAAGTGGCATACGACTTGAAAGCACTGACAGCAAAGATAGAGCCCATTCTGATTTGTGTGGTATCGGGTATGGTGCTGATTTTAGCCTTAGGTATTTTCACCCCAATGTGGGATATGCTAAACGCGTACAAGGGTGGTTAATAAATAATCGGTAAAAATGAAAAAAATGTAAGACAAGTTCGTAATAGTGAGTAAAATAGGCGCAATTAGCGATAAACTAACAAATAAAGGCATGGGGTTAACAGTATGAAACGACAAAGCGGTTTCACTATTATCGAAATTATCATTGTAGTGATTATTTTGGGCTTATTAGCAGCCACGGCATTGCCGCGGTTTTTAGATGTAACAGATCAGGCAGAACAGGCATCCATTGATGGTATAGCTGGTGGTTTTGCTTCCGCTGTGGGTTTAGTCCGTGGTCAGTGGGAAGTGGATGGCAGACCTTCAGGCAACGGTGGTGCAGCAAACAACACTTTTGTGACCATTGATGGACAAAATATTGGTATCAACGTTACTGAAGATACTGTAAACGGTATAATTCCTGGTTACCCTACGGGTGCTCAGCGAGCTAATTCCAACGTTACAGCCGCAGCTATAACTGCCGACCAATGTGGCCAGGTATTGAACTTAATTATGCAGAATGCGCCGACTGCTGCAGTACGTGTTAGTGCCACGTCACCTGATATTGATACAGTGCGCCAGTCTGCTCTTTTTGTAAAAGAAGGTACAGGAACTTTTGCTGATGTCTGTTTTTATATCCAAACATCAGGTTTAGGTGCTTTACCTCCTGCTGCGGGTACTGATACGCAGACAGGTCTTGATAACTCGAACCTGAATGGTTTTAGCTATAACCCGGCTAACGGCACTGTGGTTGTGTTTAAAAACAAAGCTTAATTAAACAACTTTAAAATTAGTAACAGAGGCAATAAGTATGAAAACTATCAATAAAACTCAACAAGGTTTTACCTTAGTTGAACTGATCATCGTAATCGTAATTTTAGGTATCCTGGCAGTCACAGCAGCGCCGCGTTTCCTGAACTTCCAGGGTGATGCTAAAGCGTCAGTGCTGGAAGGTGTAGCGGGTAGCCTGAATTCTGGTATAAAAATTCTGGAAGGAAAAGCTATTATTGCTGGCTTGAATACCGCAGCATTATCTTGTTTTGACCCGGCAACTAACAAAGTTACTTCCACAACAACTACTTGCGCAAGCCCACTTGTACCAGTGAATTATGGTACACCAGCGCTTAACGTTGCTAGTGTAGAAGCTATTGCGGAGTTTAGTGGTGATATCGAAGTAGTGCTTGATCCTGGTACACCGGAGGACACTTCTGTTATTCCGTCGATACCAGCAGTGCCAGGCACCCAAATATTTATCGCCAACAATGCCACAGATGCAGCTGTTGCAGGCTGTCGTGTTGTATACACTCCGGCAACAGGCAACACTACAGCTACTGCGGCGACAGTTGTAGTAGACGCTGCTACTTGTAACTAAGACATCAGGCGATGAAGTATCCAATGCAATGCGGCTTTACACTGATTGAGCTGATTGTTGTGATGATACTGATTGCCATTCTTTCGGTGACGGCTTTGCCTAAATTTTGGGGCAAAGCCGGCACTGAAGAAATTACGGTACAAGATCAATTAATAGCTGTGTTGCGTTTGATGCAAAATCGCGCCATGCAAAACACAGATCCTAACGCCTGCCATCAGGTGCTTTTTACTGCTTCGCAGTTAGGTGCTGCATCTATTCATCCAGACATACCTTGCAGCCCTAATTCAGCATTTAGTCTTCAACAACAAAATGATGCCGATCAACTGCGTCTTTCTGATACCGATATTACTTTGATTTTGTTTAACGCGAGTAATGGCGGAGCTGTAATTAGCCCCCCCTTCCGTTTTCGTTTTAATTCACTCGGCAAACCTGTAGAAGATACTGATTTATCGCAGGCATTGTTTAATGGTAATGGTGTCCGTTTTGTTGTACAGGGCACTACTAATGCCGCAGTATGTATTGAATCCGAAGGCTATATTCACGTATGCACCTAAAGCCCTTCTCTTTACCCAAAGGCTTTACTCTGATTGAAATTATAGTGGGTATAGTGGTGCTTGCTATTGCCTTGTTGGTGATTACAGCCAGCTTGGGGCCTCTCTATAAGCAAAGTACAGACCCCTGGCACAGAGTGAGAGCGGCTGAGCTTGGTCATAGCTTTTTAAATGAAATTCTTGCTCGCTCCTTTGATGAGAATTCTGACCGTGCTGGCGGCGCCTATCGTTGTGATGCCAGTGCAGAGCTAGGATCTATACCTTGCACTACGCCAGTGCTTACTGCCGGCTCATTGGTTTTCCCGCCAGATTGTAGTGGAAGCAGCTGCGAAGATCGCCTGAGTTTTGATGATGTCGATGATTTTGACGGCTTCAGCTCAGACGGCGGTGCTATCGCAAATATTATTGATTATTCATTGTTAGCCAGTTACCGCAATTATGGGGTTGCCGTCAGGGTAGGCTATGACGGCGACAGGGATGGCATCATCAATAACCAAAACTGTACTTTGGCGCCTGATGCCTATCAGTTTTGCCAGGAGCGACAGCTAAAACTTATAGTGGTTAGTATTACGACTCCCTCTGGTGAGACCATAGATTTTTCCGCTTACAGAGGAAACTGGTAATGGTGAGGGCTACACGGGGTTTTAGTTTAGTTGAGCTGATTTTAGTCATTATTCTATTGGGCATAGTCTCTACGCTAAGTCTGGGATTTTTGCGCAATGGAGCTGAGATGTATGCACAATCTGCCGACCGGGAACGTTTATTAAGTCAAAGTCGGTTTGTGATCGAGCGCTTAACCCGTGAGCTACGTAATGCGTTACCCAATAGTGTGCGGATTTCTAGCGATGGACGTTGTATTGAGTTTATACCACTGAAGTTTGCCGGGCGTTACGGTGGATTGCCGGGCGTGACTGCTGATCCTGCGTCATATATGAGGTTTTTTACTGGCCAAAGCAGCGATGTAATCAATTTTTCCTCTTTGATTGATGAAGATGAAGGTGATTTTATCACTGTGTATCCCACACAGCCTGAGCATTATTACAGTCAAAGCCGAACCTTAGAGCTCAAAGCTGCAACAGCTGAAGATGAAGGCTCAGGTCAAAAAGTTACACTGGAATTTAACTCAGCAACTGCAACAGGTTTTCCTCAGGCTTCGCCCAATCAGCGCTTTTTTATCTGGGACTTTCCTGTTCGTTATTGTTTATTAGCCAAATCAGTCACGCAGAATAACGATTTATATGACATTTACAGATTCAGTGATTATGGCGTTATTCAACAAGAACCGCAGGTCGGCGATTTGGACAAAGCCTCAGGCTCTTTGATGGCGACTGATATTGTTCGTGTACCTGGCCTGCGTCCATTTTCCGATGAAGATGCGGTGCTCACGCGCTCTTCGGTTGTTCATGTGGTTTTAAGCTTTAGCAGTAATTTTGCGGATGATCTGTTTTTTAATCAGGAGATTCATATTCCCAATGTGCCCTAATCACCTAACTGTTTCTTTAAAAAAACAACAAGGCTCCATGCTGATGGTCGCGTTGTTTATTATTGTGGTAATGGGGTTGCTTGTAGCTGCGTTAAGTCGTTTAGTCATTAGCAGTTCAAGTATGGTTTCAACCGAAGTGTTAGGAGCAAGAGCATTTTTTGCAGCCCAAACGGGTTTGGAGTCAGGTTTGGCCGAGCTTTATCCGTTGCAACGAAAAACTTCAGCTTCTGTTAGTGCTGCGACAGGCGAACCTGCGGTTTGTCCGAACAAAGACTATGTTTTTTCAACATCAGGTTTAGCTCAATGCGAAGCTGAGGTCAGTTGTGTTGAAAGTAATGATACAGCTACAGGGATCAGGCACTATTATCTGAAGAGTATCGGTAGTTGCGATGAAGGCAGCTATACCAGCTCAAGAACTCTGGAAATGGAAGTCTGGCAGTAGTGGGTGCTATAACTAATCAGGCTGTCAGTGGTAGTAATACTCTTTTGCGAAAGAGTGAGGTAGCTGTATGAAAAAATTGCTGTGGATCGTTATGGGTATGCTAGTGCTTGTTCATACGCATGCTTTTTCTGCCACTCTTAATTTTGATAACAACGATAGCCTCCCAGCTTTAAAAGCCAGCGGTACTTGTACTACATGGAACAATGAATGGACTTTTAATGGTAGTGAGTTCTTTTGTAATGCGCCTGTTACCTTCGTCAGCGGAGACATAATCCGCACCACCAGTTCGGCAGTCACCATAAGAGCAAACTCAGGTATTACGCTAAACAATAACTCGGTAGGAACAAGCTCAAACAGAGTAAATCTGGCAACATCTTCCGGAAACATGCAGATCAGCGGCTCCATGGTCATTTATGGCAATGTGCTAAACGGCGGTAATAGCGGCTCTATTCAAGGCAGTAGCTCAGCTTCACGTATAACTATTAATGGCAATGTGAGTTCTGGCGGCAGCCTGAGCCTTACTAACGTCACTATGACTGGCCTGATACAAGGCGGTTCCTCTTTGGTTTCATTGAACACAGTCAATTTGACTGGCAGTATCACATCGTCGGGCAACCTGACACTACAAGCTGCAACTGTAAGCGGAACTATTAATGTCTCAGGTTCAGCTTCTGTTACCAACGGAAGTACGGTAGGTGGCAATATCACTGTAGGGAATGGCCTGACGTCAACAGGTTCTGTCTTCAACGGAAATATCCTGTCCACTAATGGCAATATAACGCTTACGGGTGCCAATGTGGCCGGAAATATTTCAGCACCCGGTAATGAGATCACTGCAACTAATACAGATATAGCAGGCACTATTACCGCGAATGGTGATATTGAGCTAACTGACGTTGAGGTGGGTGGAAAAGTAACCAGCACCTCCAATGAAGTGTTCGGAACAGGAACCGTGTTCGGTAATGGCATCAGTGGCCATAGCGGAGTTCAGGTGACGGGCGGGTCTATAGTAGGTGACCTTAGATCTGGCTGTAATAATATTATATTAAACAGCACTACGATGACCTCAGGTACTATTCAGACCACTCCAACGCTGGGTAGCGGCTGTGGGGCTGATAGAGTTGAATTCAATAACAGTACTATCAATGCCAGCATTCTTGGTGGGCCTAATAACGTCTATATCAACGATACCCAATTCACCGGGGACATTAAGGCAAGATTTGACGTTGAACTGGATAACAGTACTGTTTATGGCAATATCTCAGGTGAACCAGGTTATGCATTGCACCTTGTAGATCTGACGGATTCAGCTATATACGGTAATGTCACTGTGAATACTCAGTTTGGCGATATTACCGGTAACTGGCCTAACAGCGGAATATATGGTAGCTGCTCTTATGAATTTGTCACTCCGTCATTGTGCAGTGCAGCGTCACCTTCAGCCACTGATGCATACTGGAAGTTTGATGAAGCTCTGTGGAATGGCAGTGCTAATGAGGTGATCGATAGTTCTGTCAATCTGAAGCATGGTAGGTCCCGTAACGGTGCCAACACTGCTGTTATTGATCCTTCTCCAGCTTCTTGTACTTTTGGTGATTTCCAGCGAGGCTCATCTTCATCAAACAATCCTCATGTTTTTATAGGACAAAATGCCTATTTCCATAACGCCGATGATTTTGGTTTTACCTTATGGCTGAAAATGAATTCATCCCAGCAGTCGGGAAGCCGACAGGTCATTCTGGCTTATGGTGACGAAGATGGAGTTAATGAAGAAGATGAAGGACGTTTTGAACTGTTGCGTACCTCAGCGGGTCGTTTACGTTTTGCTGTTCGGATGCAAAGCGAAGACTTGCACTATGTAGAAGTGAATGGCTCAGGCATATTTGACGGGCAATGGAAACATATTGCTGTCAGTTACAGTAAGCAAAATAAGCGGATCCGTTTGTATGCCAATAATGTGTTAGTCAGCGATACGCTCAATGCCAGCATTGGCAATGGTAATAATGATCGCACACCAAATGATGGCAATACGGGGTTGTCTATCGGCGCCCTACCTGACGGGGATCACGGCATCCGTGGACAGATTGATGAGGTGAAATTTTTTGCTCACGAGCCAACAGCAGCAGAAATTCAGACCATGTATCAACAAACGGCCAGCTGTGCGAACGAGTGTTTCAACGAGAACTTTACCAGCGATGCAAACTGGTATCTGACTCAACGCAACAGCACACCACCTTCACTCAGAACATCGCCCAGCCGTTTACGTTTAACAGAAAATACATTAAATCAGGCAACCTCTATCACCTTTAAACGTAGTTTTCCTGCAGCGGGCAATAAAATGACCATAGAGTTTGATCATTATGCTTATGGTGGAACCGGAGCTGACGGTATAGCTTTAGTTTTGTCTGATGCTGCCGTCACACCTGTACCTGGCAGTTATGGTGGTAGTCTGGGATATGCTCAGCGAACTAATGTCAGCCCATCACAAAGTGGCTTTGCCGGTGGTTGGTTAGGTATAGGTTTTGATGAATATGGTAGTTTCTCTCAAGCGACTGAAGGGCGGGTTGGTGGCACCACAGCGCGGCCTAATGCCATAGGGGTAAGGGCAGCCAGCAGCACAAGTTATGGCTGGTTGGGTGGCACTAATACACTATCACCTGCATTAAGTGCCAGTGGCAGTACTCTGGCTCGTGGTGACCGATACAGAATTACCGTAGATTCCACAGTTGCCAGTCCACAAACTGTTTCTTTCCGACTGGAAAGACGGCTCGCCGGAAGCTCCAGTTACACTAATTTAATCGTCGCTCCGAATTTGTTAGACCTGGATCAGCCTGCGCCTCCAGCTAATTTATTGTTGTCATATACAGGTTCAACAGGTGACAACACCAATTTCCACGAGATCACCAATATTCAGGTTTGTACTCAGCAGCCTTCTACTCCGATAGAAATTGGGGGGCACCATATAAGGTTGAGCTATAGTCCAGGGCTGACATGTGAAAGTAACCTTCTTACTGTTACTGCATGTGCCAACGCAACTTGCACAGCTCCGCATAGTAATTTGGCGTATGTTGATCTGAACATTACTTACCCAAATAGTCCTGTTACTACCATGCGGGTAAATCTGACCAATGGTGTGGGTACTGTTTCTTTATCTAATACAGTTCAGGGGAATGCAACTATTGATGTCAGCGGAAATACTCTCCAGTCATGTAACGGCGCAACACCCGCCACCTCGGCATGCTCAATGTATTTTAGTGATACGGGTTTAAAAATAAGCTCAATACCCAATCAGGTAGCTGGGTTGGATAGCCCCTCGAAAGTTCGTTTACAAGTGATTAAAACGGACACTGAAACAAAGGCTTGTATCGCCAGATTAACTCCGCCCACTACTGTTAAATTTGGTTATCAGTGCGTAGACCCGCAAAGCTGTATTGGTGGCGAGGTGTTCAGTGTAGATGGTTCAGCCATTGCATCAAATCC
>JAHIWM010000006.1 GCA_018815765.1 Gammaproteobacteria bacterium
ATCTAAACGGCCAATGGCAATCCAGCGCGAGTCTTTAATTTTTGGCAGGCGGTCAAATACAGTAGGACGACCTTCAGGATCGATACGCGAACAAATTTCGCCCTCAGGTTTGTGGTAGGCAATAACACGGCATACCTGTTCAGCTTCAGCTGCAATTTTGACCGGATGGCCGTCGACCCGCACTTGTTGATTTGCATTAATACGGTCGCCTAATGACGCCACTTTGCCATCCACAGTCACACGTCCAGCACTGATGTATTCTTCCATCTCGCGGCGGGATCCAACACCGGATCGCGCCAGCACTTTCTGTAGTTTTTCACTCATGATTTAATGTATCTCTTCAGTCATCACGACTGGGTTAAAAAAATCCGGCGTTGCCTGAAACTCGGCCAGAGCAGGTAAATCGCTTAAATCCTTTAAGCCAAAATAATCTAAAAATGTCGGCGTCGTGGCATACAAACCAGGACGACCAGGTACTTCTTTATGCCCTACCACTTTGACCCAACCCCGGTCGAGCAAGGTTCGCATAATCTGACTGCTAACAGTCACCCCCCGCACTTCTTCAATTTCGCCGCGGGTAATAGGTTGACGATAGGCAATCAAGGCCAAAGTCTCCAGCACAGCACGGGAATAACGCGGCGAGCGTTCTGGCCAGAGTAAGGCCAGATATTCACTTAAATCAGCGCGGGTCTGAAACCGAAAACCAGAGGCCGTTTCAATCAACTGAATACCCCGGCCTAAATAATCCTGTTGCAACTGACTTAAGGCCTGCTGCAGACGTTTTCGGGTTAACTCAAAACTTTCCAGCACAGTGCTCTGCAAGTCATTGACAGACAAAGGTTTGTCAGAGGCAAAAATAGCGGCTTCGACTAACTGCAGCAGTTGTTGCTCGTTAATTTTTTTCGCCATGCCTGCTCCTTAGTCTAAATTCTACCAGTTACGGGGTGCCCAAAGTAATTGGAGTTGCAGCGCGGCGACAAGTGCGCAAGTCCCCATGAGCATAGTTGTCCTATGTGATTGGGGCGCGCAAGCGCAGTCAACAAAGCTGCGGCTTCAAGTACGAAGGGCACATTATGCCAACTTGACGTGGATCTGACCATAAGCTTCTACCTGGATCACTTGTATCAGCTTTTCTTTCACCAGCTCCAGAATAGCTAAAAAGCTGACGACTACACCCTGACGCCCTTCGGCTAACTCAAAACATTCAGCAAACTCAAGGTAGTCAGAGCGGCCTTTAAGCAACTCCAGAATTTTACTCATGCGCTCACGGGTGGATAAATGCTCTTTTTTAATTTGGTGATGCTGAAAATCTTTGGCGCGTTTGGCTATGTCTTTCAGTGCCAGCAAAATCTCCTGCAACGACACTTCAGGCAAAATCACATAAGGTTCGAAGTTATCATCTAACCCTGCTTTGGCAGGAAAATAATCCCGCTCCTGGCGAGGCAATAAATCCACGTCAGTGGCTGCTTTGCGAATAATTTCGTATTCCTGCAACCGCCTGACTAAATCTGCTCTGGGGTCGGTTTCGTCATCCGATTTATGGTCGTGCTGCGGCAGTAATAAACGTGATTTAATCTCCGCCAGCATAGCGGCCATTAACAAATACTCTGCCGCCAGTTCAAAGTTCATATCCTGCATTAAATCAATGTATTCCATATACTGCAGGGTGATTTCATTGATCGGCAAATCGACAATATCAAAGCGGTGACGACGAATTAAATACAAAAGAAAATCGAGCGGGCCTTCAAAACTTTCCAGCAATACCGACAAAGCTTCAGGCGGAATATACAAATCTTCCGGCTTGTCCAGCACAGCCTCGCCGCGAACAAAAGCCAGCGGCAAAGGCTGCTGTATCGTCAGGCTGGCAAAGCTGTCGGCTAATGACTCAGACATTGGGGCTTAACTCAGACAAAAGCACTACTGTCACCGGCACCCTGGCGTATTACTACTGGATTATCTTCTGATAAATCAATCACTGTGGTGTGGTTTTCAGCTATTACGCCACCGTGAATAATTAAATCCACCTGACGTTCTAATTGATCACGCATTTCTTCCGGGTCTGATTCGGCAAAGTCATTGCCAGGCAACACTAAGGAACTCGACATCAAAGGTTCACCCAGCTCTTCTAACAGCGCCAGCGCAATTTTGTTTTGCGGAATACGTAAACCTACGGTCTTTTTCTTTTCATTGAGCAAACGCTTAGGGACTTCCTTCGTGCCTTTTAAAATAAAAGTGTAAGCACCAGGCGTATGGTTTTTGATTAAGCGAAAGGCGCTGTTTTCTACCTTAGCATAAACAGACAACTCAGAAAAATCGCGGCACATCAGGGTAAAGTGATGCTCTGTACTCATCTGACGAATTTGTAAAATACGCTCAAGCGCCGCTTTATCACCTATATGACAACCCAGCGCATACCCTGAATCTGTAGGGTAAATCACCACCCCACCTTGCTGAATAATATGC
>JAHIWM010000053.1 GCA_018815765.1 Gammaproteobacteria bacterium
AGCAGGACGGTGAAGAGGGCGAAAAAATCCCTGCCACTGAAGGTTTCTGGAAGGCAGTCAACAAAGCCACAGCGCTTTGGATGCGTGACAAGTCTGAAGTCACTGAAAACGAATATCAGGAGTTCTACAAGCATATTTCGCACGACTGGAGTGAGCCATTAAGCTGGACTCACAACAAAGTGGAAGGCAATACCAACTACACCAGTTTATTGTTTGTGCCGAAAAAAGCACCTTTTGATATGTGGAATCGTGAAGCCCGTCATGGCTTAAAACTCTATGTACAGCGTGTATTTATTATGGATGACGCTGAACAGTTTATGCCAAGTTACCTGCGTTTTATCAAAGGTGTGTTGGATTCCAGCGATTTACCTCTGAACGTATCCCGTGAAATTCTGCAGGATACCAAGGTGACACAAAGCCTACGCAAAGGCTGCACGTCACGTGTGTTAAAAATGCTGGAGAAAATGGCCAAAGCTGAAGATCAAAGCGAGTACCAGACCTTCTGGAACGAGTTTGGTCAAGTGATGAAAGAAGGCCCAGCTGAAGATGCGGGCAACAAAGACAGCATAGCTAAGCTGCTGCGTTTTGCTTCTACACATAACGACAATGCCGATCAGACGGTCAGCTTAGACGCTTATGTCAGCCGGATGAAAGAAGGTCAGGACGAGATTTATTTTATCGTTGCCGACAGCTTTGAGGCTGCCAAACACAGCCCGCACTTAGAAGTGTTGCGTAAAAAAGGTATCGAAGTTCTGTTGTTATCTGACCGCGTTGACGAGTGGTTAATGCAGCACCTGACTGACTTTGAAGGCAAAAAACTGCGCTCTATCGCCAAAGGTGGCCTGGATATCAGCAAGCTGGATGACGAAGAAACCAAAAAGGCGCAGGAAGAAACAGAAAAGCAATTTGCTGCTGTGACAGAACGTTTCAAAACAGCTTTAGGTGATCAGGTCAAAGCGGTGAAAACCAGTCATCGCTTAACCGATAGCCCAGCTTGTATTGTCACTGACGAGTTTGATATGAGCACGCAGATGATGAAGCTGATGGAATCTGTCGGTCAGAAAGTACCGGACGTGAAACCTATTTTTGAGCTGAACCCGGATCATGCACTGGTGAAACATATTGCCGATGTGCAGGACGAAACGCAGTTTAAACAATGGGCTGAAGTCTTGTTTGATCAGGCCTTATTAGCTGAACGTGGCAGCCTGAAAAATCCTGCGACTTTTGTCAGCCGCTTAAACGCGCTGCTGCTGGATTTATCTAAAAAGGCATAAGCCATAGCTGAAAATGGGGTCAGATCACATTGTTAACAGTTAACAATGTGATCTGACCCCATTTTATTCGCAGCCATCCTTGGCGCTCACCCTAAAGGGCCAATGCTTCGCATTGTCAAATATTGCTCCCGGCAATATTTTTATTTCTGTTGAAAGATTTCCCGCTCTTCCTCTGTCTCTTATCACAACAGCATTGTACGGAGCCTGATTGTGATACAACAAAAAATCCTCTTTTATCAAAAACTAGTGATCCAACTACAGCTACTGGACTTTATTCCGTTGTTATTGCTGCGGTTGTACCTAACCCCTGTGATGATGCAGGCGGGTTGGACTAAGCTGCAAAACTTTGACAGTACCTTGAGCTGGTTCGCCAACCCGGATTGGGGCTTGGGTTTACCAGCTCCTGCGCTGATGTTGTCTTTGGTTATTCTGTTGGAACTTGGTGGCGGTTTAGCTTTGCTGTTGGGTTTATTCACCCGCCTGATCGCTTTCGGATTAAGTATGACCATGCTGGTGGCTATGCTGACAGTGCATGCGAAAAACGGCTGGCTGGCGATAGCTGATGCGTCGAGCTGGTTGGCTGATGGCACTATTTTAAGTAATGAAGCTGTGATGGCAGCACCCGATAAACTGGCCAAAGCCAATCAAATTTTGCAGCAACAGCCAGATTACAACTGGCTTATCTCCAGCGGAAAATTAGTGGTGCTAAATAACGGTATTGAGTTTGCCGCCACTTATTTTGTGATGTTACTGGTATTGGTTGTGTATGGGGCAGGGCGCTGGTTAAGTCTGGACTACTGGTTAGGCCGAAAAGCCAGAAAAGGAATTAGATCGCAGGAGGTTGTAGCTTGAGTTTTCTTCGGTCTATGTCCTATAGTGAGCAGCCTGAACCGGACACAAAACCGGATACAGTGCTCTTGCCAACAAGGACAACGAATGTGATGTGGTGGTCAACTGATAAAGCGGCTGCAAAAAAACAGGCGCCTGAGAAGGAGCAGCGGCAGCACAGCTATATGCAGCTGGTGCGTTTATATCATGCGGATTTATACCGCTATAGCTGTTGGATTTGTCGAAGCGCTGATATTGCAGAAGATTTAGTGCAGGATACGTATTTACGAGCCTGGAAAAGTATTGATTTACTGCAAAGCGAAGCCTCTGCCAAAGCCTGGTTATTTACTATTTTACGCAATGAAAATGCCCGGCGTTTTGAACGTAAACAGTTTCAGTATCAGGAAGTAGAGCAGGAGTTGCTGCTGGACGAACATCAGGTGAGTCCTGAGCAATTGTACTCACAGCAGCAGTTACTAAAGCAAATTGAGAGCTTAGAGCCTGAATACAGTGAGCCATTGATCCTGCAAATTATCGGTGGTTTTAGCGGTGACGAAATTGCGCAATTGTTGTCTCTGAATCTCAATACTGTGAACACCCGTTTATTCCGCGCCCGTAAGCAATTACGGGATTTGTTAAGCCATGAAAATGTCAGGGAGCAAAAAAATGGATGAGTTAGAAGTTCGCCGTCGTTTGCTGACTGACCCCTATCATTTGGCCCCTGAACAACTACAGCAGTTGCAGCAGGACCCGGATAGTCAGCAATTTCATCAGGATGTACTGGAGCTGGATCAGCACATTAAACAACTGCTAAGCCCGCCCGTGCCAAAAGCGCTGGAAAATGCGTTGTTGTTGCAACAGCACAAACACAAGCAACAGCAGCAGAAACGCTTTTATCAGAATCTGATTGCTTTAGCGGCTTCTGTGGCGTTTTTAGCAGGTTTTGCACTGAACTGGTCGTTTTTTCTGTATGGCTCACAAAGCCTCGGCGAGAACTCTCTGGCTCATGTTTACCATGAAGAGCAGTATGTGCAGCATTTGACGACTCCTTTGTCCTTAGCTGATGTGAATGTCAAACTGGCTGATTTTGGCGCAGAGTTGAATTCATCTGAGCACGCCATTGTATTTGCTAACTTCTGTAACTTCCGTGGTACCCGGTCTTTACATCTGGTGCTGGAGACAGAACAAGGCTTGATGACGGTTTTTGTTGTTCCTAAAGAAAATTCCCTGGATTATGAGTCAGAGTTTCATGATGACAAATACCAGGGGCGCAGTATCAACAGCCATAAAGCTATTCTGGTAATGGTCAGTGATAAAACTGAAGTGTTGCAACAGGGCGAACAGCAACTACTTAAAAACCTGCAATTTAAAGCTTAAGGAACATAAGGCTTCGGCAAGCTTTATGCGCTTCCGGAGCTTTTCTTTATAAAATTCTTTGTTTTATTGATCTCAATCAATTTAGGTTGTTTTATTCAGGTTCGATTTTAATTTTAACTCTTTAAAATCAACCAATTATACAAATAATTGGCTGGTTGTTATTTCAGCAGTCACACAATTTAACTTACAACGCTTTGTTGTAGCTAATGCGCTGAAACCTAGTAAATATGCACTACCTTAGTCGAATAGCTTACTGTGTTTATTCGACTTTTTTGCTTGTCAGCCGTATTTCCGCTCTATAGATGGCCCAATCGACTGTTGTAGTAAGTTATCCTACCAAAGTAGGCTTGACTTGGGCCGATCAGGTAAGACAAGCAGACAAATTCCTTGTCTGATGAAGCACATTATGTAAAGATTCACCCCCTATAACAAATGGATCAATCCCAGGTTAATTGAGGATCTTTGTATGCGTATTATTTTGTTGGGTGCCCCGGGTGCTGGTAAAGGAACTCAGGCGCAGTTTCTGATGAACAAGTATGGGATCCCACAAATTTCGACTGGTGACATGCTGCGTGCTGCGATCAAAGAAGGTAGTGCTTTAGGTTTGGCTGCTAAGCAAGTGATGGATGCAGGCCAGCTGGTGTCTGATGACTTAATTATTGGTTTAGTGAAAGAACGTATCAGTAAAGAAGATTGTGCCAAAGGCTTCTTATTAGATGGTTTCCCACGCACTATTCCACAAGCTGACGCAATGAAAGCCAATGGCGTGGTAGTTGATCACGTGATTGAATTTGATGTGCCGGATGATGTGATTGTTGAGCGTATGAGCGGCCGTCGTGTGCACCCTGCTTCAGGGCGTGTCTATCATGTCAGTTACAATCCACCAAAAGTGGATGGCAAAGATGACCTGACCGGCGAAGATTTAGTGATCCGTGAAGATGATAAAGAAGAAACTGTGCGTAAGCGTTTAGGTATTTACCACGAGCAGACTGAACTGCTGGTCGGTTATTACCGTAAAGAAGCTGAGCAGGGTCGCACTCAATACCACTATATGGTTGGAACCTTGCCAGTTGAGCAAGTCAGTGCAAAACTCGAGGCGTTATTAGGTTAACCCACTCCAGTTTCATCGAAGCCCACCTAGAGTGGGCTTTTTATTGGACCCTGTAGCGATTTCTGTGGATCTAAGGATTCAATGAGCTTCGGTCTCTTCCGCAGGATATTTGAGTCGATAGTTCTGCAACAACTTTAAGGGCATAAATGTGACTTTAGCTATTACCTCTTTTTACGCGGCGATTCTGGCACTGTTGTACGTCGTCTTGGCTGGTTTTGTGATCCGCCAGCGTTTTAAGCACAGAGTTGGCCTGGGTACAGGTAAAGAACCACAGCTGTTACAGACGGTGCGGATGCACGGCAACTTTGCTGAATATGTGCCGTTTTTGCTTATTCTTGTTGCGCTGCTGGAGTTACAACAAAGTCCGGCTTGGCAGCTGCATCTGGTGGCTGGTTTAACTTTAGCAGGACGAGTATTGCATGCGATAGGTTTGTGGCGCAGCAGTGGCACATCGGTGCCTCGTTTCTTAGGCATGATTTCGACTTTCGCTGCACTTATTGTGGGTGCAGTGTTTTTACTGGTGAAGTAACAGATGCAAACTACGGTTCTGATGCTGCACAGTTCGCTTTCCAGTGGACGCCAATGGCAAGGCTTGAGGCTGGCTCTGAAAGCCGATTATCAAGTTCTGAATCCGGATCTGCTGGGTTATGGCGCTAATACAGAGAGTTACCCTCGTCCAATGCAACTTGCTGATGAAGCAAATCAGCTGTGGCCTTTGCTGGAAGGGAAACCTGCAGCTTCAGTGATTTTAATTGGCCACTCCTTTGGTGGTGCGGTCGCTTTGCATATGGCCAGAACCCGGCCTGAACTCTTTAAAGCCGTGTTAGTGTTTGAGCCAGTGGCTTTTCATTTATTTAAAACTACAGAACCTGCGTTGTACCAGCAAGTGCAGCAGTTAAGCCAGCAGATGCTGGATGTAAGCCCAAAAGACGCTGCAGCGCTTTTTATTGATTATTGGCAAGGTGAAGGTTATTTCCGTCATTTACCGGACCTTATGCAGCAGAAACTAACGGGGCAGGTAGGCAAAGTGGCTGCTGATTTTGAGGCTTTAAGTGCTGAGCCTGCATCACTTGCCGACTACGCCACTGCTATCCACTGTCCTGTGTTGCTGTTAAGTGGCGAGCAAAGCCAGTTATCAGCACAACGTTTGGCAACCATGCTGGCTGGTGCTTTGCCTTGCGTTGAATTTCAGACAGTAAAAACGGGCCACATGGGGCCCGTTACAGATGCAGAATTGGTGAATTCGGTTCTGCTTGAGTTTATTCAGCGATTAGCTGTTAATCAGCCTGGCCATTACTAAGCTTAGCCATTACTCACCTGGGCTAAATGTTCATTCAGCAGTTGAGGTTCAACTTTGACCGTCGACTGTTGGTTGATGCTGATTTTGCGTGGTTTTAACGCTTCCGGTACTTCACGTACCAGCTCAATATGCAACAGGCCATGGCTCATCTGAGCGCCAGTCACTTTAATATAATCAGACAGCTGGAACTTACGTTCAAAGTTACGCTCTGCTATGCCCTGATGCAGGAAGCGGCGGCCTTCGGTTTTATCGGCTTTCTGACCACGTACCACTAAGTTGTTGTGTTCAGTCTCAATCGACAGCTCGTTTTCATCAAAGCCGGCAATAGCCATGGTAATACGGTACTGATCTTCACCTGTCACTTCAATATTGTAAGGTGGATAAGCGGGCTGCTTTTCATTGCGGGCAGCTGCATCCATCAGGTTGGCTAAATGATCAAAACCAATAAATGAGCGGTAAAACGGGGTGAAATCTAAAGTGTTCATAATCAAATCCTCTAAGGCAATTAATTTGTTCTGCTCTTCAATTGAACGAGCAATTTCCACTGTAATTTCCTAAGTAATTGGAGTTGCAGTCAACAAAGCTGCAGCTTCAAGTACGAGACGGAAAAAGCAGGTGCCGGATGGCCACCTGCTTGATTAATATGTGCGCTTAGAGAATTTTCAAGAGAGGGGGTAAATAAAAAGTTTAAGATTTTTTGCCGGTTATTTGCGCAAGGGCAGCCATGCTATGGGCGTAATCCGGTTCTTGTGCCAGAGCTGGAACCAACTGCTGATAGGCTAAATTCCCTTTAGCATCAATAATTAATACGGCACGAGCCAGAATGCCCATATCTTTAATTAATAGGCCGTAATTACTGCCAAAATCGCGCCAGACGGCATCAGATAACACCAGTAACTGATCGACTTTTTCCTGAGCACAATAGCGCTTTTGCGCAAATGGCAGATCAGTAGAGATGGTCATCATCACCACATCATCAGACACTTTACTGACTTCCTGATTAAATCTTTTGGTTTGCAGCGAACAAATGCCGGTATCGACACTGGGTACTACGCTGATCAATACGGTTTTGCCTTTAAAATCGCTTAATTTAATGGTTTTAAACTTTTCGTCCACCACCTGAAAATCAGGTGCTTGTTGTTGTAACTGCACTTGATGGCCCTGCAGTTCAACGGACTTGTTGCCAGCTTTTACTTCGGATAAACGACTTGGCAACTGTGCATTTAAATCAACAGCCCAAGCTGCAGGACTCAAGACTAAACTAAGAATTATGGTTTTTATCAAATTTGACGACATTCATATGTCTCCCATATTGGTAACATGGCTGAAAGTGAAAAAAATAGTAGGTGTTGCTTATTTTTTGTCAGATACTACACGGGGTTAGCGCAGAACCATCTTTCTGGCTACACTGGAAAATAACAATACGTGAAGTGAGCCGTAAATGGTAGCAGCAGTTTTGATATGTGACGATTCCAACCTTGCACGTAAACAAATGGCAAGAGCTTTACCTGCAGAATGGCAGCAAAATATCCAGTTTGCTGGCCATGGCGGGGAAGCTTTAGACATTTTGCAGCGCCAGCCAATCGACTTACTTTTCCTCGATTTAAATATGCCAATACTGGATGGTTATCAGGTGCTTGCTGCTATCCAGCAACAACAGCTGTCCGTCAAAACTATAGTGGTATCAGGTGATATTCAGCCGGAAGCCCGCGAGCGGGTTTTATCTTATGGCGCGTTGGATTTTATTAAAAAGCCCGTTGACCAACAAAAGCTAAATCATGTGCTGGGTTTGGTGGAACAAAAAACTATTCAACAGCAAGAGCAAGCCAAAACCGAACCCAAAATCGCAGCAGTAAAAAACACTGGATCTTTTGTTCTCTCCAATGATTTACGCGATGTGTTTCAGGAGCTGAGTAATGTAGCCATGGGCCAGGCTGGTGATTTGCTGGCGCGCCTGCTGAATGTGTTTGTCAAACTGCCTATTCCCAATGTTAACGTCATCGAAGTCAGCGAGCTGCATATGGCTATCGCTTCTGTCGAACAGAAAGAAAACACTTCGGCTGTCTGCCAGGGCTTTATTGGTGGCGGTGTTGCAGGTGAAGCTCTGTTGATACTCAATGACTCCAGTTTTGTTGATATAGCCCGGCTGATGCAATACGACGGTGAGCTGACGACTAAAGTGGAGCTGGAGCTATTGATGGACATCGCCAATATTCTGATTGGTGCTGTGTTAAAAGGACTGGCTGAACAAATTGATATGACCTTTAGCCAGGGCCACCCTGTGGTATTAGGCCAGCATGCACCTGTCAGTGAACTGATTAAAGCCAATGCCAGACGCTGGCGCCGTACCCTGGCGATAGAAATCAGCTATGGTATTGAAAACTATAATATCAGCTGCGATTTATTACTGTTGTTTACCGAAGACAGTATTAAAACGCTGAATTATAAAGTCGAATTCCTTCTGGAAGATTAAATGTCACAAAACAACGTAGATGTATCCGAAATCCACTGGTTGATGGACATGTTCCAGACGGTTGACGTTGGTCTGGTGGTGTTATCTGCTGATTACCGCATTCAGGTGTGGAACGGCTTTATGGAAAACCATAGCGGCCTGACGCCCCGTCAGGTGCGTGACAGATACCTGTTTGATTTATTCTCCGAAATTGATGAAGACTGGCTGCGACGCAAATGCGATCCGGTGATTTTATTGAAGAACCGTGCTTTTACCATTTGGGAGCAGCGGCCTTATATTTTTAAATTCCGCAACTACCGGCCTATTACAGGATCGGCGGAATATATGTACCAAAACAGCACTATATTTCCGCTGAGCGATACGATGGGCAGAGTGACTCACCTTTGTCTGATTATTTATGATGTGACTGATGTTGCGGTCAGCAGATTAGAGCTGGAGTCGATGAATGGACAGCTCCGTACTTTGTCCAAAACCGACTTCCTGACCAGCTTAAATAACAGAGGCTTCTGGGAAGAAGCGCTGATCAATGAATATAAACGCATAAAACGCAGCGGCCATCACAGCACTTTACTGATGTGTGACATTGACCACTTTAAGCGGGTAAATGATACCTTTGGTCATGCCGCTGGTGATGCTGTTATTCAGCATGTTGCGGCTGCTGTGAAAAAAAATCTGCGTAGCACTGATGTGGCGGGTCGTTATGGTGGTGAAGAGTTTGCTGTATTGCTGCTTGATACCACAGTAGAGCAGGCCATGTTTTTTGCTGAACGTCTGCGCAAAAATGTTGAAGCTATGGCGGTGGAATATAATCAGCAAATATTGAGGGTGACCGTCAGTATAGGCGTGGCAGAATACCGCGAAGATATGGGCGAGTATCGTGACTGGCTGGAAGCTGCTGATAAGGCTTTGTATCAATCCAAGGCGGCAGGGCGCAACTGCATTACCAAAGCTGAATAAAAATGGGGTCAGATCACATTGTTAACTGTTAACAATGTGATCTGACCCCATTTTAAATCTACAGCGGGCAGCTGCCTAATAGTTTCACGCTACCATCTTCGTTTAGTTGCTCCAGTTGCACGTTAAAACCCCAAAGCCGGTGTACATGCTTCAGTACCTGTTGGAAATTATCTGACAGCGGAATACGTTTGTTAGGAATAAATCTTAAGGTTAGGCTACGATCCCCTGTGATATCCGCGCTGTACACCTGAATATTGGGTTCAATATTGCTTAAGTTGTACTGAGCTGACAACGTCTGGCGGATTTGCTGGTAGCCTTCAGCGTTATGAATAGCGGCCACTTCTAAAGTGCTTTCTTTGTCATCGTCTGTGATGGCGAATAAATGAAAGTCCCGGATAATTTTGGGTGATAAATACTGGCTGATAAAACTCTCATCTTTAAAGTTTTGCATCGCAAAATGCAAAGTTTCCAGCCAGTCCGAGCCCGCAATATCCGGAAACCATTCTTTGTCTTCTTCGGTCGGGTGTTCGCAAATACGGCGTAAGTCGGTAAACATGGCATAGCCCAACGCATAAGGGTTAATACCTGAATAGTATTTACTGTGGTATTCGGGCTGGAATACTACATTGGTGTGATTGTGCAGCACTTCCAGGATAAACTTGTCTGTGACTAAATTCTCCTGATACATATGCTGCAATATGGTGTAGTGCCAGAAGGTCGCCCAGCCTTCATTCATCACTTGTGTTTGTTTTTGTGGGTAAAAATACTGCGAAATTTTCCGTACTATTCTCACTACTTCACGTTGCCAGGGTTTGAGCAGCGGGGCATTTTTTTCAATAAAATACAAAATGTTTTCCTGAGGTTCAGATGGAAAACGGTATTCATGTTCGGCAGACAAATCGCCTTTATTCGGAATGGTTTTCCACAGCTGATTGACCTGAGACTGCAGATAAGCCTCTCGGTCTTTCTGGCGTTTTTGCTCTTCGTCCATCGAGATTTTTTGTGGTCTTTTGTATCTGTCGACGCCGTAATTCATCAGCGCATGGCAAGAATCCAGCATATCTTCCACTTCACTGATACCGTATTTCTCTTCACAGTGACTTAAATACTGCTTGGCAAATACCAGATAATCGATAATGGAGGACGCATCTGTCCAGGTACGAAATAAGTAATTGTTTTTAAAAAATGAGTTGTGACCATAACAGGCATGCGCCATCACCAGCGCCTGCATCGTCATGGTGTTTTCTTCCATCAGATAAGCAATACAAGGATTGGAGTTAATGACAATCTCATAGGCCAACCCCATAAAACCACGTTTGTAGTTTTGTTCGGTTTGGATAAATTTTTTGCCGTACGACCAGTGGTTATAACCAATAGGCATGCCGACACTGGAATAAGCGTCCATCATTTGTTCGGCCGTAATCACCTCAATCTGGTTGGGGTAGGTGTCCAGTTTGTATAGTTTGGCGACCCGTTCGATTTCTGCCTGATACTGGCCTAATAATTCAAAGCTCCAATCCGGGCCGTCGGATAGCGGTTGTTTTTGTTCAACAGAAGACATAAGCAACTCCCTGAAGTCAGTAGCTAAGCGGCCTGTTTTTTGAAAAGTTCGCGAAACACAGGATAGATGTCTGCTACTTGCCGTATCGGCTGAATGGCAAAGTTATCAAAACTTTGCTGCAATTTTTCGTACTCCAGCCACAGGCTCTGGTGGGGCCGTGGGGTAATTTCGATATAGGCGTAATAACGTACAAAAGGCAAAATCTGCTGCGCCAGCAAATCGGCACATTGCGGGCTGTCATCGGCCCAGTTATCGCCGTCAGAGGCTTGAGCTGCGTAGATATTCCACTCGGCCGGGTTATATCTGTCTTTGACTATATCGGCCATCATTTTTAGCGCACTGGAGACTATAGTGCCGCCTGTTTCTTGTGAGTAAAAAAACTCTTGTTCGTCGACTTCCTTCGCTTGGGTATGGTGGCGGATATAGACCACTTCGACATTTTTATAGCTGCGGCTTAAAAACATATAAAGCAGGATATAAAAACGTTTGGCCATGTCCTTGGTCGCCTGATCCATAGAACCCGACACATCCATCAGGCAAAACATCACCGCCTTACTGGTAGGTTCAGGGCGCTTCTGAAAATTGCGAAAGCGTAAATCAAAGCTGTCGATAAAAGGTACTGCGCCTATGCGTTTTTCAAGCAGCTCAATTTGTTCGCGCAGTGCCATGAGTTGATGCTGATCCGGCACTGGTTCTGCTTCGACTAAAGCTAATTTGGCCTCTAGTTCATGCAATTCGCGTTTTTTGCCTGCTGTCATAGCGACACGGCGGGCGAGTGATCCTTGCAGTGATCGCACTATATCAATATTGGTCGGCACGCCTTCAGAGCGAAAACCGGCCCGCACATTTTTGTACTGCACCAGCTTGTCCAACTGATTTTTTTTCAGATTGGGCAGTTCTAAATCTTCAAACAACAAATCCAGGTATTCGTCTTTGGATATCGAAAATACAAATTCGTCTTCACCCTCACCATCTGCACTGGCATCGCCCTGACCTGAACCACCGCCTTGTCCACCTTGAGGCCGTTTGATTTTATCGCCTGGGCTGAATTGGTCATTACCAGGATGCACCCTTTCTCTGTGGCCGCCCTGACCTTGATGGAAAAAAGGCTCTGTAATGTCTTTGCCGGGAATAGAGACTTTTTCACCGTTGTTGATATCAGTGACACTACGTTTGCTGATGGCATCAGACACAGCTTGTTTAATTTGCTGTTTGTAGCGGCGAATAAAGCGCTGTCGGTTGACAGCACTTTTGTTTTTGCCATTTAAGCGTCGGTCAATAAAATGCGCCATACAACCTCCAAGGCTCTGACCTTACTGCGATTTGCGAACCCGTAAATACCACTCGCTCAATAAGCGTACTTGTTTACGGGTGTAGCCTTTCTCCATCATCCGATCGACAAAATCATCATGTTTTTTCTGATCGTCGGTGGAGGTTTTGGCATTAAAGGAAATCACAGGCAACAGCTCTTCGGTGCTGGAGAACATCTTTTTCTCTATCACAGTGCGAAGTTTTTCATAGCTGGTCCAGGTTGGATTTTTGCCATTATTTTTGGCTTTGGCCCGCAGCACAAAATTGACGATTTCATTGCGGAAATCTTTTGGATTGCTGATGCCTGCCGGCTTTTCAATTTTCTCAAGCTCAGCATTCAGTGCAGCTCTGTCAAATAGCTGACCGGTTTCTGGATCACGGTATTCCTGATCCTGGATCCAGAAGTCAGCATAAATGACATAACGGTCAAAAATATTCTGGCCATATTCAGAGTAAGACTCTAAATAGGCCGTCTGAATTTCTTTGCCGATAAACTCTATGTATTTCGGAATTAAGTAGCCTTTTAAATGCTCCAGATAACGCTCTGACACATCGGACGGGAATTGCTCCCGTTCTATTTGCTGTTCCAGCACATAAAACAAATGCACAGGGTTAGCGGCCACTTCGGTTGAGTCAAAGTTAAATACCCGGGATAAAATTTTAAAGGCAAAACGGGTGGATAAGCCCGACATGCCTTCGTCGACACCAGCGTAATCGCGGTATTCCTGATAAGACTTGGCTTTAGGGTCTGTGTCTTTTAAGCTTTCGCCATCATAAACCCGCATTTTGGAGTACAAACTGGAGTTTTCCGGCGCTTTTAAGCGCGACAATACGGCAAACTGTGCCAGCGACGTTAAAGTAGCAGGAGAGCAAGGCGCGACTTTTAACTCACTGTGTTCCAGCAGTTTTTCGTAAATTTTGACTTCTTCAGATACCCGTAGGCAATAAGGCACTTTGACAATATAGACCCTGTCTAAAAAGGCCTCGTTGTTTTTGTTGTTGCGAAAGGTCTGCCATTCCGACTCATTGCTGTGCGCCAGAATAATGCCTTCAAACGGCAGGGCGGCCAGGCCTTCTGTACCGTTGTAATTACCTTCCTGAGTGGCAGTTAACAGTGGATGCAGCACTTTAATAGGTGCTTTAAACATCTCAACAAACTCCATCAGGCCTTGATTAGCGCGGCATAAAGCGCCTGAATAGGCGTAGGCATCCGGATCGTTTTGAGCAAAATGCTCCAACTGGCGGATATCCACTTTACCTACTAAAGATGCAATATCCTGATTGTTTTCGTCACCAGGCTCAGTTTTAGCAATACAGATTTGATCCAGAATAGAAGGGTATTTTTTTACCACTTTAAACTGGCTAATATCGCCGTTGAATTCATGCAAGCGTTTACTGGCCCATGGCGACATAATGGTTTTCAGGTAACGTTTGGGAATGCCGTATTCCTGCTCCAGAATATTGCCATCTTCATTGACATCAAACAGACACAAAGGACTGTCGTAAACAGGTGAGCCTTTGATGTAATACACAGGGACCTGTTGCATCAGCGATTTTAACTTTTCAGCTAAGGATGATTTACCGCCGCCTACAGGGCCTAACAGATATAAAATTTGTTTGCGTTCTTCCAGGCCCTGAGCTGAGTGCTTCAGGTAGGAGACAATTTGTTCTATCGCATCTTCCATGCCATAAAACTCGGCAAAAGCCGGATAACGGCCAATGACGCGGTTGGAAAACAGGCGGCTGAGTTTAGAGTCCTGTGCTGTATCAATCAGTTCAGGCTGACCTATGGCCATTAACAAACGCTCGGCAGCGCTTGCATAACAACTTTTGTCTTTTTTACAGAGTTCCAGATAGTCCTGGATGCTGTATTCCTCTTCTTTGGCTGCTTCGTATCTAGATTTGTAGTGCTCAAAAATGCCCATAGTGCACCTCCGAAACTGGTCTGTGGGAACTGAATGCAAATAAAGCCACTGATGTAAGGTTAGACAGTAAAAAAGCGCTTCGCTCAACTAATTCACAGAAAAATATGAATTTTTTTTGTAGCGATGAGTGAACAGAACAGTAAGGTGGGACTTTGATTGGGGGCTGGTTTTTAATTCGGAACAAAAGAAAAAGCCCGGCGAGCCGGGCTTTAGGATTTACAACAACAGCAAATTAAGCAGCGAAGTTTTTCGCAGCAAATTCCCAGTTGATTAATGCCCAGAAGGCATTTAAGTAAGTTGGGCGTGCATTGCGGAAATCGATGTAGTAGGCATGTTCCCACAGATCCACAGTCATCAGTGCCGTCACTGAACTGTCAGTCAGTGGCGTGCCAGCGTTGCTGGTGTTGACGATGTCTAAAGAACCGTCCGCTTTTTTCACTAACCAGGTCCAGCTTGAACCGAAGTTGTTGACTGCTTTGTCATTAAAAGCAGTCTGGAATGCAGCAAAAGAGCCCCACTGTGCAGTAATTGCATCAGCTAAAGCGCCAGTTGGTTCACCGCCACCATTTGGTGATAAGCAGTTCCAGTAAAAGGTGTGGTTCCAAATCTGGGCGGCGTTGTTAAATACCGGACCCTGAGAAGTACGGATGATGTCTTCTAAAGACTTACCGGCAAATTCAGTACCTTCAACTAATGAATTCAGCTTCACCACATAGGCGTTATGGTGTTTGCCATGGTGATAATCCAGAGTTTCAGGAGAGATGTGAGGTAATAATGCGTCTTTTGCGAAAGGTAATGCTGGTAATTCGAAAGCCATTGTAGTTCTCCGTAGGCGTTGTTTATGGGGTCTGCATCGCGTAGACTACAAAACCCGACTAAATTACTCAAGTTTTAGTCGTAAATTTCACAGCCTGAGCTTATTGCAATGCAAGTGTCTGCTCCCCATATTCTTGGGGCGCTTTGTAAAATCTCAAGTGCGAAATGAACGAACTCAGCGTAAAATGAGACAAATTTTTAAACCCAGTAGTGCCAGAGGCTGAAGATGGAAACCATTGAGAAAATTGAACAACAGTTGGCTGATAACCCAATCATTCTTTATATGAAAGGTTCGCCGAAATTACCGAGTTGCGGTTTTTCAGCTCAGGCGTCTCAAGCCCTGATTGCATGTGGCCAACCTTTTGCGTTTGTCGACATTCTGCAAAACCCGGATATCCGTGCTGAATTACCAAAATATGCCAACTGGCCAACTTTCCCGCAGTTATGGGTTGAAGGTGAGCTGATTGGTGGTTGTGACATTATTCTGGAAATGTTCCAGCGTGGTGAATTGCAGCCGTTAATTAATGAGACTGCCGCTAAGCACAACAGCGAAAGCGCAGAGTAACTTCTAAAAATGGGGTCAGATCACATTATTTGCCTGGCAAATAATGTGATCTGACCCCATTTTTATGCAGGATCGGATTCCGTACTTTCTTCCGGTTCACAATCATCCATCAGCATAGGTGGCGGCCAGCCCCCGAGTTGATGCCAACGATTGACTATGTAGCAAAACAGTTCAGCTGTGCGTTCTGTGTCATACAAAGCGCTGTGTGCTTCTTTGTTATCAAAATCAATACCAGCTTGTTTGCAAGCTTTCGCCAGAACGGTCTGACCTAAAGCCAGGGCCGACAAAGTCGTAGTATCAAAAGACACAAAAGCGTGAAAAGGTGAGCGTTTTAATTTAATTCGATCAATAGCTGCATTTAAAAAGCCTTGATCAAAAGCAGCATTATGAGCTACTACAACAGCACGCTGACAGTCGGCATCCTTCTGAGCTTTACGTACAGCACGGCAAATTTCAGTCAGGGCTTCCCGCTCTGAAACCGCGCCACGAAGCGGGTTGTAGGGGTCTATACCATTAAAAGCCAAGGAGCTTGCTTCCATGTTGGCACCCTCAAAAGGTTCAATATGAAAATGCAAAGTCTGGCTTGGAACAAGCATGCCTTTTTCGTCTATAGTCAACAAAGTTGCAGCGATTTCTAACAATGCATCTGTTTTTGCATTAAAGCCTGCGGTTTCTACGTCGATAACAACAGGGAAGTAGCCACGAAAACGTTGTGCTAACGGATGTAAAGCTTGAGTCATAAGACCTGTGTCCTGATAAGATTGGCAGGTATTATGCCAAATAAATTGCGAAGCGTCTTGTTTGAGTACCTTGTTTGTCCTGGTTGAAGTTGAAAAACAACGGGTGTTGAGATGAAAAAAGGGAAACCTATGCGATATAAGCTTTGGCTGGTGCTGTTTTTGCTTTCTGCTACGCAAGCGGAAGCAGGATTGCGTCAGTATTCGGCGACATTGGACCAGTCCACCTGGGCTTTAAAGCAAAATTCGCCTTTATTGTGCGAATTGAGTCATCCTGTTCCTCATTTTGGTGAAGCTTTTTTCAGAAGTATGGCCGGGAAAGAACTGAATATGCAGTTTGAACTGAATATGCTGCGTTTGCCGGATCATTATGCTCTGGCCGAAGTGCTGTCTGTGCCACCAGTCTGGCGTCCGGGCGAGCAGGCTAAAGCCATCAGCAGCATGAAAATGCTAAAACAGTTTGATGGTGATTTAGGCAAAGCGGAAAGCTGGATTATGCTGACGGAGCTGGAGCAGGGTTATAGCCCAACCTTTTATTTCTCCGATTGGTATAGCCCTTATGACAAGGTCAGCGTATCACTGAACCCTGTGCATTTTATCGAAGCTATGGATCAGTTTAGCCAGTGCGTCAGCGCCTTATTGCCTTACACCTTTGATGATATAGCTTTTACTGTGCTGACTTATGAGTCGGGTGGCGATGAGCTGACCAAAGCCTCTAAAAAGCGACTGGAGCAAATAGCCTTGTATTTAAAGCATGATCAGAGCATCGAGAGTATTGATATTCAGGCCTACAGTGATTCGTACGGTGGCCGCTGGATGAATGAACAGTTGTCGATAAAACGCGCTGAAGCTATCAAAACTAAGCTGGTGAGTTTTGGTCTGGAAGAAAGCAGAATACGCACTGAAGGTTTAGGTGAAAAACGTCACGTGGCTTCGAATGAAAGCTCATTAGGCCGCGCCAAAAACCGTCGGGTTGTGATTCAAATGGAAAAGCCCTGATTTTTCAGGGCTCCTTTTCAACTGATTTAACCTGCTGTTTTTAGTAGTTTGTCGTAATAGCGGTCAAATTGTTTTAATACCGCCAGGATTTTATCTGCGGTAAAAGGTTTGACGATAAAAGACGCTGCACCCGAAGCTATGCTGGCTTTTACGTTATCCAAAGTGCTGACTCCGCTGACCATCACGACAAAACAATCTGGTTTTTGTTCTTTAAAACGCTTGAGTAACTCAAGGCCTGAGCCATCGGGCAATTCTATATCCAGAAATACTAAATCTGGATTCTGCTGGCTGAACGTTAGTAGAGCAGAAGATGCGTTGTGGGCCTGAAAATAACTGAAAGCTTTGTATTTTAACTTTTGTTGGGAAAACAACGCTGTCAGATTGTTGCGTAATAACTGCCTGTTGTAATCCAGATCGTCAACCAGCAATATTTTTTGTTCCCGTACTTTTACTTTAGTTTGCATGCCTTGCACTGCTCCAGAAAATAGGTGGCGCGCTTTGTTTTTTGTCCTGCCGGGATAGTTTTCCATTCACTTTGTAATTGATCTGCCAGTTGACTCAAAGAGGCTAAATCAAAGCTGGCTGCACTGCCTTTAAGTTGATGCACAATCGCCATAAAATCAATCCAATTCTGTTGTTCTGCGAGTATAACCAGTTGCTGCAACGATTGTTTAGCGTGGACCAGATAAGCCTCTTTCAGCTCTGGTGGTAGTTCTAATGCTATCGAAGGAATAGCCTTAAACTTTGTCAGTTGCTGTTGAACCTCTGGCCACTGCAGTGGTTTTTTCAGTACTAAATCAAAGCCAACAGCTGTCACCTCCTCGGCCGACATGGCGATAATAGGCCTGTCGTAGCCCAACTGACGCAGCATCTGCATTGCGCTGGCGCCATCCAGTATTGGCATCTGAATATCCATAAAAATCAGATCAAACTGGTAACTTAAAGCCTGCTGCACAGCAACATCGCCATTTTCTGCCCAAACTACCTGATAGCCCGCACTTTCAGCCTGTAACTGAAACAGCTGAGCCAGTAGTGCATCATCTTCAGCAAAAAGTAAGTTCAAAGGGGCGATTCCACTGTGTTGTTGCTAAGATAACGTTGTATATCAATGCTATCCAGCTGTTGTACCGTTAAAGGTAGTGGCTCTTTTATGATGGCACAAGCCAATACTTCAGCCAGTAAAGGCGCCCAGGTTAAACCTCGTGCGCCCAACGCGCCAAAACGCCAAAGCTGTTTTTGCTGACCAAGCACAGGCATATGATCAGGTACAGTCGCACGCAAGCCTGCTTTGGCAGACATCACTTCAACATCCTCAAACCAATCAGGTTGCCCCAATGTTTGATTGACTAAATCGAGATTTTGTTGATTGTCTTCTGCCAGAACTTCACTGTGTCCACTGTTGCGATCAAAGGTGGCACCTACACAATGCAGTTGGTGGTGGGCTGGGGTGATATAACCCTGATGGCAAACCACAGTTTTTAGTGGCGTCATGGTCTGGCTTTGCAGATGACTGACCTGGCCACGAATTTGTCGAAGTGGAAAGGACTCCTGCTGCGCAAGGGCATTTAATTGTGCACCTGTGGCCAGCACCACTGTTGTCGCATGCAACGTTCCGGCAGATGTTTCCAGTTCACAATAGTGCTCGCGCTCTGTGATTTGATGCACCTCTGTATTGTAGATAATCTCTACGCC